>NZ_CP024311.1:2036136-2348409 GCF_002944315.1 Rhizobium sp. NXC24 | reverse complement strand
CTCTGTGAAGACCGGCATCGGCTATCTCGGCGTAGCGGTGGCGTCTATCATCGCCATTTCGGCTGCCGGCATCGACCTGTCGAGTCTGGCGCTCGTCGCCAGCGCGCTCTCGGTCGGTATCGGTTTCGGCCTGCAGAATATCGTGTCGAACTTCGTCTCGGGCCTGATCCTGTTGGTCGAGCGGCCCTTCAAGGTCGGCGACTGGATCGTCTCGGGTACCTCGGAAGGCATCGTCAAGCGCATCTCGGTACGCGCCACTGAGATCGAAACCTTCCGCAAGCAGTCGATCATTGTGCCGAATTCGGAGCTGATCAACGGCTCCGTCGGCAACTGGACGCACCGCAACCGCTTGGCGCGCTCTGAAATCCCGGTTTCCGTCAGCTTCGATGCCGATCCGCAGAGGGTGATGGACATTCTGCTGGAGCTGGTGCGCGACATCCCGAAGGTGCTCAGAAATCCCGAGCCGCATGTCGAATTCCTGCGCATCGGTCCGTCCTCGCTCGATTTCGAAATGCGCTTCTATCTCTCCGATCTCTCCGACGGCATGGAAATCCGCAACAATCTGCGCATCGATATTCTGAAACGGTTTCGGGCGGAGGGGATTGCTATTCCCTATCCGCATCAGGAGCTGCACATCGTCCGCGACAGCAAGCGCGGCAGGCAGACCGATCTGCTGGCGACCACCAATCTGGCCGACTCCGCAGATGGGCCGGAAGTCGTCAATGAAGATGTCGTGAAAGACATCGCTCCGCAGGTCGAAGAGGAACTGCCGGAGCCGCTGGAGGTCAGGAGCGGCACTCGTCGTCGCGGCAAGGCATCTGCCCAGTGATGTGATCGCACGGCGTGGCAGCGGGCGAGGGCGGTTGATGACCTTATCCGAGCGGCAACGTCCAGAGTATAGTATATGAGAAGGCGGCCGGCGGTCGTCTTTTTCATTTATGGGAAACCAGTCGACTTAATAAATATTCAAGTGCTTTGCTGTAGAAGTTTCGAATGGGGCCGATTTCTATTAGCAGGTTTAATCATGCCATTTTTGGGTATTTCGGGAATGCAGTATTCCGGCGGCTCTCTTGCTGGAGCGCGCATTCTTCTCGCTGAGGACTCGAATGTCTTTACGTCGATGATCAGCACGAAGCTGAAGGAACTCTTCGATATCGACATCGAAATCTGCAGGAATTTCGAAGAGTTGCAGTTTGCTTACGACAAGTCGTCGGAGCCGATCCGGTTGGCGATCTCCAACATCAATCTGCCGGGGGCAGAAAAGGGCGAGGCGCTGGAATATCTGATCGATCTCAGCATCCCGACGATCGTTTTCACCGGCACGTTCCAGGAAGGCATGCGCGACGAACTGATTGCGAAGGATATTGTCGACTATATTCTCAAGGACAACAT
Organism: Rhizobium sp. NXC24; assembly: GCF_002944315.1. NCBI lineage: Bacteria > Pseudomonadati > Pseudomonadota > Alphaproteobacteria > Hyphomicrobiales > Rhizobiaceae > Rhizobium > Rhizobium sp. NXC24. The sequence goes on along the minus strand of NZ_CP024311.1, from coordinate 2,347,017 downwards.
CTTCGCCGTCGATCTGCTGGCCGAGTCGATCTGCCGATTCCTGACCAATCATCGTCATCACGTGCTGATCGTCGACGACAGCGCCACGGCGCGTGCGCTGCTGTCCAGCCGTCTGAAGCGCTATAATTTCCGTGTCAGCGTCGCCGAGAACGGCACAAAGGCGCTGGAGATCCTGAAAGCCAATCGCGACATCGGCCTGATGGTTACCGACTACAACATGCCGGATATTGACGGTTTCGAACTGACGCGTCGCATTCGAGCCAGTATCGGTTCGCACGAGCTGCGCATCATCGGCGTTTCATCCTCTACCAATCGGCTCCTATCGGCGCGTTTTCTCAAGGCCGGCGGCAATGATTTCATCCTGCGGCCGTTCATCGACGAAGAATTCTATTGCCGCGTGAACCAAAACCTCGACACGCTGCTGCAGATCCAATCAATGCAGCAGGTAAAGTTGAGGGCCTGACATGGAGGAAGTAGGAACCGGGTGATGTTCAGAAATACAAAATATGAGGATAATTCATCTTCTGTACAAGATTTCTGCAATCTCTGGTTCCAATTTCTTCACGAATCCTGTTCACGATGGAGTTGAGGGGCGGGCGTTCATCTCGCTCGGGATAGGCAGATGCGACCAGCGACTGCCGGGTAGTCTGGGAGGACGTGAAGGCAAATGGTGTTCCGCGTGGATTTCCTCAGCGATGGCCGTGGTCATCGCCGCGGCAGCCAGAAGATACTTCTGGTTGAAGATTCGCGCATGTTTTCTTCTGTCCTGTCCCACCGGTTCCAAACCGAACTCGGCCTCAGCGTTACCCATTGCGGCTCGCTGAAGGCGCTGAATGAAGCGCTGGCGGAGGGGCACGGCTTCACCATGGCTGTGGTCGACCTCAATCTGCCGGATGCACCCCATGGCGAGGCTCTGGATGTCGCTATCGCTCATCATATTCCGACCGTGGTTTTCACCGCGTCCTTCGACATGGACATGCGCAACCGCATCATGGAGCGCAGCATTGTCGATTATGTTCTGAAGAACAATGAATTCGCGCTCGACAATCTCGTTTCCACCGTACGGCGCGCCATCTCCAATCGCGGCACGCGGGTGCTGGTGGTAGATGATGTCCCATCGGCGCGGCGCGTGCTGGTGGAGCTTCTGGAGGCGCAGCAGTTCAAGGTGGCCGAAGCCGGCACTGGCGTCGAAGCCTTGGCAATGCTTGACGACTATGGCGACATCGAAGTGGTGGTGACCGACCATCACATGCCAGATATGGACGGTTACGAGCTGACCCGGCGTATTCGCCACCGCTACGGTTCGGATCGGATGCGGGTCGTCGGCATCTCCTCTTCGAACGACCGTCTGTTGTCGGCGATGTTCCTGAAGGCCGGCGCCAGCGATTTCATCTATCGTCCGTTTGTGGCCGAGGAGCTGCAATGCCGCATCGCCCACAATGTCGAAACGCTGATGCAGCTCAAGCAATTGCGCGCCGCCGCAGCAAGCGACTATCTGACTGGGCTCTATAACAGACGCTATTTCTACGATCACGGCCCGCGGATCGTCAACGAGTGCCTGCGCCATCATCGGCCGACCTCGGTCGCGATCCTCGACATCGATCATTTCAAGCATCTGAACGACACCTATGGCCATGAGATCGGCGACCAGGTGTTGAAGGCCGTCGCGGGCCGGCTTCATTCCCTGTTCGAAGGCAGCGAGAACCTGCTATCGCGTCTCGGCGGCGAGGAATTCGCTATCCTGTTCACCGAGATGGATTCACGCGCTGCAACGGCTCTTTGCGACGAGGTGCGCGTCAATCTCTCCAATTTGAAGGTGAATGCGGACGACGAGGAATTGTCGGTGACCGTGTCGATCGGAGTGGCCGAGATTGCGGGCCATGAGGCGTTCGAGAACTATCTCAACGCCGCGGACCAGTTTCTCTATATGGCCAAGCACAAGGGCCGCAATCAGGTCTATTCCGACGCCAAGATGACAGAGGAAGCGGCGGAATAGCCGCCTCCGTCGGCCAAGCTCAGACGACGACGCCGGTGCGGTTGCTCGACATGGTGAGCTTGCGCTCGGCGCGCTCCTGCTGTGGCGAGCGGTTGTAGAGTTCGCGATAACACTTGGAGAAGTGCGAGGCGGAAACGAAACCGCAGGCGACCGCCACTTCCACGACCGGCATAGAGGACTGCACCAGCAGGTGACGTGCACGGTCGAGCCGGATTTCCAGATAGTAGCGCGCGGGCGAGCGGCCCATTTCCTGGCGGAAGAGGCGTTCGATCTGACGGCGCGAAAGGCCGGCATCGTCGGCGATCTCCAGCAGAGACAGGGGCTCGGCGAGATTGCTTTCCATCAGCTCGATGATCGACAGCACCTTGGCATTCTGAACACCGAGGCGCGCGCGCAGCGGCAGACGCTGGCGGTCGTGCGGGCTGCGGACACGGTCGGTAAGCTGCTGCTCACAGACGCGGTTGACAAGGTTTTCGCCGAAATCCTGGCCGATCAGGTTGAGCATCATGTCGAGCGAAGCGGTACCGCCGGCGCAGGTATAGAGATTGCTGTCGACCTCATAGAGGTCGGCATAGACTTCCGCCTGGGGGAAGCTTTCGGCAAAGCCGGGGAGATTTTCCCAGTGAATGGCGCAGCGCTTGCCGTTCAGGAGGCCGGCCTGGGCCAGTACATGCGCGCCCGTACAGAGGCTGCCGACGGCAACGCCGCGATTATACGTCTCACGCAGCCAGGCATTGACCGACTTATTGTGGAACTCCTCGACATAAATGCCCGAACAGACGAGCACCATGTTGGGCCGGTTTTCACCGCCGAGATTGCGGCGCTCGTCGGCAAGCGACGAATTGACCTCGAGGCCGATGCCGCTGGAGGAATAAACCTTCTGGCCATCTGTCGAGGCCAGTCGCCACGTATAGGCGGGGTAACCGAGCATGCGGTTTGCAATCCGCAGCGTCTCGACCGCAGCGGAAAACGGCAGCATGGTAAAATGGGGAACGAGGAAGAAAACCAGGGAACGCGTCTTAATCGGAGTCTTGCTCATATCAGGAAAATCCATGCTCCACGACCATGCCGTATTCCTTGCGTCAAATGCGTCGGCTCGATGGTCCAATAGCGACATTGGCATGGAAAATAGCGGCCGCAAAGAGATATTTGTGCAAGCTCACTAAAATTGACGCTTTAAATAAAGCGGGCGAGGCGGGTATGCAATTTCCTGAAGCAACCAAATATATATTTCGACAATAATCAAAATAAAACCAAATACGCGTTTAGATGCATAAATGTTCGAAAGGCGACACCCGGCGTGGTTGAGCGTCGCCTTCAGAATTCAAAGCATATTGCGATCATCGCTGGACCTTGGAATTTTTGGCCTCATTGATGGCCGGCCAGCCAATGTCCTTGCGTACGTCGTCCGAAAGGGACTCGAGCTCGCGCTCGGAACGCCATTGCTGCCAGCGATCGAAGATCCGCGTGATGAACGGTACAAAAGTGGCGCTCGGCGGAAGCGAGCTATGCGTCCTGCCGGTGTGTCTATAGGTTATCGTGGTCATTTCAAGGTTCCTTCGGTTCTCAGATGCCCGAAAGGTCGCGACCTTTGCGAGCCAATATGGGGTTGCTTCACCTATCAATCAAGCGAATAGATTTTATAGCTGCCATTAGCATTCTTGAACGATCGCACGTTGGCGGGCTTCCGTTCGATGGCCGAAACTATGCGATCCGGCGGTAGGCCGCGGGCGTTGACATCGTCAATCAGATGCGCCGGGAAACGCGTTGCGATGTCATCGAGCGTGTGCTGCGCGGTGCGTTGAATTTCGCGGGCGCGCATGAGGTTGAACAAGCGAGAAGCCTCGCGAAGTGCTGTGCCAGCCATGGTCTTGCTCCTTTCGGCTGCCTCTATCAATTCCGTTAGACCTAATATGGTGCTTCGTTGACATTCAGACAAATGAAATGATATGGTGCTTAAAATCAGAAAAATTGAAGGATGCCGTTATGACCGTACCGTTTCGCCGGCCCATACCGTTGCTCGACAATGAAGTTCTGCGCACCTTCGTCGCCATTGCCGAAACCGGCAATTTTTCGACCGCCGCCGATGCGGTCTATCGCACGCCGTCCGCCGTCTCGATGCAGATCAAGAAGCTGGAAGAGCAACTCGGCGTGACGCTGTTCCTGCGCGACGCGCGTTCCGTCAGCCTGACGCAGCATGGCGAAATGCTGCTTTCCTATGCCCGCAACATCCTGGCTCTATCCAACGAGGCCGTGTCGCGCTTCATCATGCCGGAGCTTAGCGGCGTCGTGCGGCTTGGCGCGCCCGACGATATCGGTGAGCGCCTGCTGCCGAGCATTTTGAGGAGTTTTTCGGAGAGTTATCCGGGCATCATGGTCGATGTTACCGTCGACATGAGTCTTCAGTTGAAGAAGCGCATCGAGGAGCAGCGGCTGGATTTGGCCCTGATCAACTGCGCGACGCGGCCTTTCCCGACCGATGGTGAGGTTATATATACCGAGCGCTTGGTCTGGGCCGGCGCAAAATGCGGTACGGCTTACCGCCGCGATCCATTGCCGATCTCGATTTGGGAAGACGGCTGCATCTGGCGATCGGAAGCCTTGGCGCAACTAGAGCGGCACAAGCGGCCATATCGTGTTTCCTACCTCAGCGCACATACGATGGCGCAGCGCGCCGCCGTGGTTTCGGACTTGGCGGTGGCGCCGTTCCCGCGCTCCTACGTCACGGAGGACATGGAAATCCTTGGGCAGAATGAGGGGCTGCCGGAACTCACATCCTTCGACATTCGCCTGCTGACGGCATCGCAGATGACAGGGCCGATGAAGGCGGTGGCCGACAGCATCCGGCAGGCGTTCATAGAGATCGGGCGGAAAATGGCCGCATAACCACTGCCGGTCGCGTATTACTCGCGGCTGCGGCGGCGTCTGCGGCCGCCGCCTTCGCCGCTCGCATCATCAGCAAGTTGCTTGCGTTCCGGCAATGTCACGACCTTCGACAGTTCCGGGAAGGCGTCGACCTTGTTCGGCAGGGCCATGGCGTGAACGAAATGCTCCTGAAACTTTGATTCAAGCGCCGTCTCTATCTTCTCGATCTTGCTGACGGTTTCCTCGATTTCGCGGCGGTGGCCGCGGTTGAGGAGCGCCATGCGCGCGCCCGTGCCGGCGGCGTTGCCGACTGCCTTCACCTTGTCGAGGACGCAGTCCGGGATCAGGCCGAGCACCATGGCGTATTTCGGGTCGATGAAGGTGCCGAAGGCGCCGGCAAGGCCGATGCGGTCGACATGGTCGACGCCCTGCTTGTCCATCAGCAGCTTGACGCCGGCATAAAGGGCGGCCTTGGCGAGCTGAATGGCGCGGATATCGTTCTGCGTCACTGTGATGCGGGGTTCGCCGTCGCGCACGAGATAGGAGAAGGTGCGGCCGTTCTGCAGGATGCGCGGCGAGCGTGCCATCATGCTGCCGTCGACGACGCCATCTTCGGAGATGATGCCGGTCAGGAACATCTCGGCGACCACCTCGATGATGGCCGAGCCGCAAATGCCGGTGACCCCGACTGTGGCCGCGGCCTCCGCAAAACCGGGTTCGTCCGACCATGGTTCGATGCCGATGACACGGTAGCGCGGCTCCAGCGTGATGGGATCGATCCGAACGCGCTCGATGGCGCCGGGAGCGGCGCGTTGGCCGCTGGAAATCTCGGCGCCTTCGAAGGCTGGGCCGGTCGGTGAGGAGGCTGCGACGACACGATTGCTATTGCCGAGCACGATTTCAGCGTTCGTGCCGATATCGACCAGCAGCATCATTTCGTCCTGCCGGTGCGGCCCTTCGGCCAGCGTTGCCGCGGCAGCATCGGCGCCAACATGGCCGGCGATGCAGGGCAACATATAGATGCGTGTGCCGGCATTCATCGGCAGGCCGACGTCAGTCGCGGTCAGATGCACGGCGCCGGAGACGGCGAGGGCGAAGGGCGCGCCGCCGAGCTCAGTCGGATCGATGCCGAGGAAAAGATGGTGCATGATCGGATTGCCGACGAAGACGGCGTCCAGAATGTCCTGGCGCGATACGCCGCCATCGGCGCAGACTTTGTCGATCAGTCCGTTCAGCGCTTCGCGCACGGCGTTGGTCATGGCGCCGCGCCCGTCCGGATTCATCATCACATACGAAACGCGGCTCATAAGATCTTCGCCAAAGCGGATCTGCGGGTTGGACGCGCCCGCGGATGCCACCGTTCGGCCCGACAACAGCGAAGAGAGATGCATGGCGATCGTCGTCGAGCCGATGTCGCAGGCAATCCCGTAGGCTTCATTCTTCAGGCCTGGATAAAGCGCGATCAGGCGCGGATGGTCGCCCTCCTGATCCCGGTGGATCGCGGCCGTAACCTTCCACTCGCCCTTGCGCAGAATCGATTGCAGCTGCGGGATGATATGGAAATCGACTTCGAGATTGTCGTATTTCCAGTCGGCGGCCAATGCGGCTTTCAGCCGGTCGAGATCGCCGGATGGTTTGTGCATGTCCGGTTCTTCGACCTCGACGTAGCACATATGCACGGCCGTATCGCGGGCGATGACGCGTTCGTCGGCGGCCTTGCGGACCACCTGCGCGTTGATCACCGTATCCTGCGGTACGTCTATGACCAGATCGCCCTGGATCAGGGCCGAACAGGAGAGGCGGCGCCCATCCGGCAAGTCGCGGACTTCGGCGTAGCGCCTTTCCTTGGGGCCGATCGGCGAAAGATGGTCGTTGGCGGAGACGATCTTATGTTTGGCGAAATTGCCTTCCTGCACGGACACCTGGCAGCGTCCGCATGTCGCGCGGCCGCCGCAGACGCTCTCAACATAGACACCAAGCTGCCGTGCTGCCTCCAGCACCGGTGTGCCGACCGCAAAACGGCCACGCTTGCCGGAGGGCATGAAGAGGACGAGGGGATTCGTGCTGTCGCTGGCTTGGGCCACGGATCAGTCTTTCTGTCTGGTGAGGCGGCGCACGTTCGAGCGAACGCGCGCGCTGTAAGGCTTGACGGCGGCTTGGGCCACCGCATCGGCAGCGCGACGCGATGAGGCGCTGCCGCCCTTTGCCATTGCTGTTATCGCCATGACGCTCTGTTGGGTGATGGCTATGTTGGCGGCGACGGCGCTTTCCGCCGCCGCCATCATCTTTTCCGAGATCATCCGGTTGAATTCCGCGGTGTTCAAAGTACCGCCGGTCATCGCTGCCATCCATATTTGCTGCGTGCGCATTGCAATTACGATGGGCGCCTGGAGCCACAACGTCGCAAGATCGTTGGAAAGCCGGCTGCTCGGATACATCGTTATTCCCTCGCTGCGCTTGCCCCAGCGCGGGCCGCGCGTCCACCACGCCGACCGCCGCCCGCTGCCGGCGCCGCCGTGGCTGCTGCTGCCGCGCCACCCTCTGCCGGCTTATAGTCGCGATAGGTCATGATCCAGTTGGTGCAATTCGCGTCGGTGCCGTTCAGCACGTTGGCGGCGCGCACGGCTTCCATTTCCTGCGGGCGGCACGGGTTCATGATCGCCGAGGTCATGCCAGCACCGATCACCATCGGGATGAAGCCGGCGTTGATGCCATGGCGGTGCGGCAGGCCGAAGGAAATGTTGGAGAGGCCGCAGGTGGTGTTGACCTTCAGCTCGTTGCGCAGGCGGTGTAGCAGCGCGAAGACCTGACGGCCGGCGTCGCCCAGCGCACCGATCGGCATGACGAGCGGATCGACGACGATGTCATGCGGCTTGATGCCGTGATCCATGGCGCGTTCGACGATCTTCTTGGCGACGGCGAAGCGAACATCGGGGTCCATGGAAATGCCGGTCTCGTCATTGGAAATGGCGACGACGGGCACGTCGTACTTTTTCACCAGCGGCAGGATGGCCTCGAGCTTCTCTTCCTCGCCGGTGACGGAGTTGACCAGCGGCCGGCCCTTGGCGACCTTCAGCGCCGCCTCGATAGCGGCCGTCACCGAGCTGTCGATCGACAGCGGCACGTCGACGAGGCCCTGGACGATTTCCAGCGTCTGCACCAGCAGGCCCGGCTCGGTCTCGTTTGGGTTGACCGAGGTGACGCCAGCGTTGACGTCCAGCATGGTTGCGCCGGCGGCCACCTGTTCCAGCGCGTCCTTGATGACCGTATCGAAATTGCCTTCGATCATCTCGGCGGCCAGCTTTTTGCGCCCCGTCGGGTTGATGCGTTCGCCAATCACGCAAAAGGGTTGGTCGAAACCGATGATGATTTCGCGAGTGGCTGAAGCAACGATGGTGCGCGTCATGTCTGATCCTTTGGTCAGTTGGCCCGATAGGGGTGGTCTATCGTGCGATGATTTCGGTTACAAGCCAGGCCGGCTCCTCCGCGGGCCTGTTGCGAATATTCTCGTTCAATGCGTCTGGTGCGGCGGATGATGGGCGGCGGCTTCGGCCATTTGCTGCTGGTTCTCCTCCATGCCGCCGCGGATATGCTCCAGCCGCTCGGCGACGAGGTCATCGGTGCGGCTTGCCTCGTGCTTCCAGGGCTGGCGACCTTTCAGGACGCCCGATTCATGTACCATCTCGGCGACATATTCTTCCTGGCGATAAGCCATGACATGGATGCCGGAAACGCCCACGATCTCCTTCACCTCGTTGATGATGTCGATGCAGAGCTGCTTGCCTTCCTTCTTCTGATCCTGAGCACCTTCGAGGCGCTTGATCACGGCGTCCGGAATATGCACGCCCGGCACGTTCGAGCGCATCCAGCGCGCGGTTTTGGCGGAAGCCAGTGGTCCGACACCGACGAGGATGAAGCATTTCTCATCCAGACCGAGATCCCTGACCTTTTTCATATAGTCGCGGAACATCGGCACGTCGTAGCAATACTGGCTTTGAACAAACTGCGCGCCGGCCTCGATTTTCTTCGCCAGGCGATAGGGCCGAAAGTCGTAGGGCGGCGCAAAGGGATTGATAGCTGCGCCGAGAAAGACTTTCGGCGGAGACGTCAGCTTACGGCCTGAGAGGAACTTGGCGTTGTCGCGCATGATGCGCACGGTTTCGAGCAGCGACATGCAGTCGAGATCGAAAACCGGTTTGGCGCCCGGCTGGTCGCCGGCCTGAACGCCGTCGCCGGTCAGGCACATGATGTTGCAGACGCCCATGGCGGCAGCGCCCAGCACGTCGCCTTGAATGGCGATGCGGTTCTTGTCGCGGCAGGCGATCTGCATGATCGGCGCATAGCCCATGCGCGTCAGCAGCGCGCAGATGCCGACCGAGGACATGTGGCAATTGGCGCCGGAGGCATCGACCGCGTTGATCCCGTCCACCCAGCCATCGAAGATCGAGGCGCGTTCGTAGACGTCTTCGGGGTTGGCGCTGTCGGGCGGGTTCAGCTCTGCCGTGACGGCGAACTCGCCGCGACGCAACACGCGCTCCAGTCGCCCAAGCGAGGAATGGCCGGGCAGGGGATCGAGCGGCAGATGCGCGCCAAGCGGATTTTCATCAATATGCGCCATCGATCAGGCTTCCTTCTTCGTCGCTTCGCGCGCTGCCGCAGCTTCCGCCGTCACGCGCAGCCACGAGGATGTTTCGCGCAGCGACTGGTTCACCGGCTTCTGCACATTCAAGATCGCGTCCCCATTGACCATGTTGCGCGAGCCGTTCCAGGCCTGCACCCAGACGCAGGGCATGTCGGGCTCGACTTCGCAATTGCCATTGGCGCGCACGCCGCCACAAGGTCCGTTGCGCAACTGCTTCGGACAGTTCATCGGACAGGACATGCCGGTCGACGACAATGCGCATTGGCCGCACATGCGGCAATCGAAGAGAAAACCTTTCACATTGCGCTCGATCACGGTGATCGGCCGTTCGACGCGCCCATAGCCGATCGCCTTCCAGAGCGGATGCAGCAGGAGGAAGGCGTCGGCGAAGCGATGATAAAACCACTCGAGGAAGCGCGAATGACGCACGGCCCAGAGACGGACGGTGTATTTGCGACGGGCGCGGCGGTTCGGCGAAACACCTGATGGCGTATAGGCGCCGCTGGCTGCCTTCGCACCCGCTGCGGCATTGCCGGGTTTCTGGACAGCATCAGCCATTGTCACGGCCTCCGGCCTTCACCAATGCCACCAGGCGCTCGCGATCATAGGCGGCTTCGAGTTCGCTTGCGGCGCTGTCTGCCTCTGCCTCCAGATCGTCGGAAACCGGCACGGGATCGGCCTTGCGCCATTCGGCCAGATAATCGTCGGTCTCGGCGGCGCCGGTGCGCATGGCGCACATGTCGATCGCTTCAGTGAAGCGCAGTGACAATTCACGCTTCGCCGTTTGCCGTCCTTTCTTGATGATGACCTGGGCAGGAATGTCCCGCCAGTAGACGACAATGCGATCTGCCATGCAAAATTCTCCTCTTTGTACAAGAATGCACGTCCGCCGGTCTGGGGACTGCGCTTGCGGCGACGCGGCCCATGCCAAAAAACGACGCGGTATCGAAACCGCCTCCTCAACCGCAACCTCTAGTCACCTATAAGTGACATCGTCTTGTTTTTCGGTGGAATTCGGGGCTTTCAGCATGGCCGCGTCCAGGGGCGGCCGCAAGTGGGCAGGCTGAAAACAATGTCGTAATCAGACCGCCAGCAATTCGCGGGCGAGATCGCCATAGCCTGTGAAGCGGTATTCGTAGTCGAGGCCGAGATAGGCTGCCGCCGCCTTCGCCTTTTCCTGAAGCGCCGGATCCTCTTCCTGCGAGAGATAGACGACCTTCCGGTAATTGCCGAAATACATTTCCTTCAGCTCCGGGTGCCGGTCGAGGCCGAGGGGCACGATGACGAAGGCTTCGAACTGGCGGGCCAAAAAATCGGTGAGGAAAAACGAGGTGATGTCGTCGTCGCGGGCGGCAAAAGCGTCGTTGCCGCTGAAGAAGGAATAGCAGTGCGGGCCGGAGAGGCGCTCGATACCTTCGCGCTCGCAGATCCTGTCGATATCGCCACCCGTGCCGCAATCGGCATAGCCAATAAAAATCTTCTCGAAGCCGCGCGAGCGGGCATTGGCAATCGCGTCTTTAAGCGCGGGCGCGATCTTCTGTGGATAGGAGTGATAGATGGCGGGAAGACAGTGCAGGTCGATATGATCGAGGCTATTAATTCTGGCGATCGCCAATATTTCGCGCGCGATTGCACCGCACGCGATCACATGAACCTTTTGCGCGATTGTGCGTTTATCTCGCGGAGTCGTTGTCTCCGCCTTTTGTCGATCAATATCCATTTCCGAAAGGGCTTCCGATCATGACTACACCGACACTGACCAAAATCGCCGCCGCCTGCGCGATCCTCATGGCACTCGCTTCATGCGCCAACACAATTCGCGGCATGGGCAGAGATAGCGCCAACGCCGTCAACGCGACCCAGGATGCCGGCCATAAGGTCAAAAAGGCGGCTCAATAACTGATTTGGTGTGCCGATCGGCCGGCGGCAACCCTGTGGATGCCGCCGCCTTGACATTCGTCGTGATTAGGCGCTGGCAGCGTGGCTGTTGTGCTTGCGCTTCATAAAGTCCTTGGCGGTTTCGACCGCGACGGCCGCGTCACGGCAGTAGGCATCGGCACCGACCGCCTTGCCGAACTCTTCGTTCAACGGCGCACCGCCGACGAGGACCACGTAATCGTCCCGCATGCCCTTTTCCTTGAGCGTGTCGATGACAACCTTCATGTAGGGCATCGTCGTCGTCAGCAGCGCCGACATGCCAAGAATATCAGGCTGTTCACGCTCGATGGCGTCGAGATAGTTTTCGACCGGATTGTTGATGCCGAGGTCGATGACATCGAAACCAGCGCCTTCCATCATCATGCCGACGAGGTTCTTGCCGATATCGTGAATGTCGCCCTTGACGGTGCCGATCACCATCTTGCCGAGCTTCGGCGCACCGGTCTCGGCCAGCAGCGGCCGCAGGATCGACATGCCGGCCTTCATCGCATTGGCGGAAAGCAGCACTTCGGGAACGAAGAGAATGCCATCGCGAAAGTCGATGCCGACGATGCGCATGCCTTCGACAAGCGCCTGGGTCAGGATATCGTAAGGCGTCCAGCCACGTTCGAGGAGGATATTGGTCGCTTCCTCGATTTCCTCCTTCAGTCCGTCATAGAGGTCATCGTGCATCTGCTGCACGAGTTCCTCGTCCGAAAGTTCCGCGAGAATGATTTCATCGTCAGACATGCGCTCCATCCCGTTTTCGTGCGATGCATCAGGGGTTTGTATAAAACACTGCTATCATTACCGATAGACCCGAAGCCTAACAAAACCCTTTTCGAAAGCGACGTAGTGCAGATAAATCGCGACGGATGGACATGAAGCAATTTCGCCCCACCCATGTCTGTCCTATGCTAGTCGCTGGCGCATAAAGGAATGTCCGTGCGACGGAATCGGGTAGCATGGGGCAATGTACAGACGCATTCATGCGCAAGAGTGAGGAAGCATCATGGACGATATGATTGAGCAACCGGCCGCAGGCGGCGATGGTGGCGGACGGCGTTCGCGCGGCGAGGGCAGGGGTGCGGCCGCGCGGCGCGCATCGCGCAGCGGCGGCGGGCCAGGTCCGTCGCTTCCATATATTACCCGCAAGATCGGCGTCTACGAAGTATTGGACGAAGAGGGCCTGCAGCTTATCGAGCGCAATGCCGATAAGGTGCTCGAGGAAATCGGCATCGAGTTTCGCGACGATGCGGAAGCGCTGGCGCTCTGGAAGGAAGCCGGCGCCGACGTCAAGGGGCAGCGGGTCCATTTCCCGAAGGGGCTTTGCCGCGAACTCTTGAAGACCGCGCCGAAGGAATTCACCTGGAATGCGCGCAACAGCGCCCGCAACGCCCATGTCGGCGGCAAGGGGACGATCTTCGCGCCGGTCTATGGCCCGCCGTTCGTCCGCGATCTCGAAGGCAATCGCCGTTACGCGACGATCGAGGATTTTCGCAATTTCGTGAAGCTCGCCTATATGGCGCCGTCGATCCATTCGTCGGGCGGCACGGTCTGCGAGCCGGTCGACATTCCCGTCAACAAGCGCCATCTCGATATGGTCTACAGCCATATCAAATATTCCGACAAGCCGTTCATGGGCTCGGTCACTGCGCCGGAACGCGCCGAAGACACAGTCGCCATGGCGAAGATCGTCTTCGGCGATGATTTCGTCGAAAACAATTGCGTCACGCTGAACCTGATCAACGCGAACTCACCGATGGTGTTCGACGAGACCATGCTCGGCGCATTGAAGGTCTATGCGCGCCACAACCAGGCTTCTGTCGTTTCGCCCTTCATCCTCTCCGGAGCGATGAGCCCGGTGACGGTTGCCGGTACGCTGACGCAGATCCTGGCCGAAGTTCTGGCCGGCGCTTCCTTCACGCAGTTGATCCGCAAGGGATCGCCGGTGCTCTACGGCACCTTCGCTGCGTCCATCTCCATGCAGTCGGGCGCGCCGACCTTCGGCACGCCGGAACCATCGCTGGTTTCCTACGGTTCGGCCCAGCTTGCCCGCCGTCTCGGCCTGCCGTTCCGTACCGGCGGTTCGCTCTGCGCCTCCAAGGTGCCGGATGCGCAGGCGGCGCATGAATCGGCCAACACGCTGAACATGACGCTGCTTGCCGGCACGAATTTCGTGCTGCATGCCGCCGGCTGGCTCGAAGGCGGCCTCGTCTCGTCCTACGAGAAGTTCATGATCGACCAGGACCAGCTCGGCATGATGCAGAAAATGGCCGAGGGCGTCGATCTTTCGGAAAATGGCCAGGCGCTGGATGCGATCCGCGAAGTCGGTCCCGGCAGCCACTATCTCGGCTGCGGCCATACGCAGGCCAATTTCCAGACGGCCTTCTACCGTTCGGCACTGGCTGACAATAACTCCTTCGAGCAGTGGGAAATTGAGGGCCAGAAGCGCGTCGAGGAACGTGCCAATGCGCTTTGCCGCTCCTGGCTCGACCACTACGAAGCACCGCCGCTGGATCCTGCGATCGATGAGGCGCTGCTGGCCTACATCCAGAAGCGTAAGGATTCGATGCCGGACGCTTTCACCTGAAGAGAGCCCGAGGCCGCCAGGGAGCAAGGCGGCGCGGTACGCGTCGCCGATCTGATTCAGAAAGAGGTCTGGCGGCCGCACTATCAATATAAGGGGCCGCGATGAGCGGCGGCTCCGTCATGGTTGATGAACTCCGTGCGGCGCTTGCTCCGCACGGAGTTTTTGTTCGCGGGACGGTTACCTTCGGCGAAGGTGAGGGGCCGCTACTAGCCGATGGGATGCCGGCGAGGAGCGTGATCCTGCTCGGCAATATCGGCGGCTCGATCTGGGAGCCGTTTTCCCGGTGGCGGCAATCGTCCGAAAGTGCCGACCGCAACGATCCGCTGGACGAGTGGTCGAAGGCAGTCATACGGCCTATCGCCGCAGCATTCGAGGCGACAGCCTATTTCCCCTCCGATCCGCCGTGGCAGCCCTTTCAGCGATGGGCAATGCAGGCGGAAGGTTTGAAGGCATCGCCGCTCGGCATCCTGATCCATCCGGACTATGGCCTATGGCACGGCTATCGCGGTGCGCTCGGGTTTGCCGCTGTGATTGAAGAGGCAAGGATGGCCGTTGCGCATCCCTGCGACCATTGTGCCGAAAAGCCGTGCCTGACCGCCTGTCCCGTCGACGCCGTTGCGTCCACCGGCTTCGATGTTGCGGCCTGTCGGTCGCATCTGCGCACGGACACAGGGAAAACCGGCTGCATGGCTGGTGGTTGTCTCGCGCGCAATGCCTGTCCGGTGGGCTCGGCCTACCGCTATTCGCAGGCGCAGCGCGCCTTTCACATGGCGGCACTTAAGCCCTAAAAAGACGAGCAATTTCCTTCTTTTGCCGCATTTCCATTGCGCTCTAATGTTTGAGAAATTCGCAGCGGAGTTGTGCGCTTGATCCGATTGCTGATAGCCCTTGCCCTGCTCGCCTGCGCCACCACGGCTTTTGCCGATGAGGCCTGCCGCAAGGTCCTGCATCTCGGCGACAGCTACACGGTCTGCACCTTCGATCCTGCCATCGACGGCATCCGGCTCTATCAGAACGACCGTAGCGGCAAGCCCTATGGTTCGTTCCGGGCGCTGGAAGACGATCTGCGTCAGGACCGCATCTATGTTCGATTTGCCATGAATGGCGGCATGTACCGGGACGATCAGTCGCCGGTGGGCCTCTATATCGAAGAAGGTAGGCAGCAGAGAGCGATCAACGTCAACAAGGGATGGGGCAATTTTCATCTGCTGCCGAACGGCGTGTTCTACATTCAGCCGGGCCATGCCGGCATCATGGAGAGCAAGGCCTTCGTGGCTTCCGGCATCAAGCCGTTCTACGCAACGCAATCCGGCCCGATGCTCGTGATCGACGGCAAGCTGCATCCGTCGTTCCTGGCAGACAGCACCAGTTTCAAGACACGCAACGGCGTCGGCGTTTCGGCGGACGGTAAGGTGATCTTCGCCGTGTCCGACGGCGCCGTCCGCTTCCACGATTTCGCGACCTTGTTCCGTGACGATCTCGGCTGCGCCAATGCTCTCTTCCTCGACGGCAGCATCTCCAGCCTCGATATACCGGAATGGCAGAGACGGGACGAATTATTCCCGCTCGGCCCGATTATCGCGGTCACGGCGTTGCTGCCGGACTGAGGAAGCCTCAAACGAACTGTTCGATATAGGTGAGAATATCGAACAACCCATCCTTGGGACCGGGATTGGCCGGAAAGTTCTGGGTGAAGCGAAGGAAAGCCCTTGGCTTGTCGGACCTATCGAGTTGCGGAGCTTCCCGGCTTAAGCGTTCCCGGATCGATGGCGGCAGAAGATTGATCGTCGTGTCGTCGACGATCGGCTCGACAATCACTGGTTCGCCATTGAATGCGATTGCTTCCGTTGCGGCGGTCGCGATGCCGGCGAGCTTGCGGATCTGATCGTAGGATTCCGGCGGCAGCGGCGCGGGATGATAGGCCGCCATGCGATGATACATGATGTAAGCCTCGACCCAATTTTGCGCGTTGACATGCAGGCGCATCGCAACCGCCTGACGCTGCAGCATGAATTGCGTGATGCGCTGCATTAGAGACGTCCGGTACTCGGCGGGAAGCCGGCCGTCGCGAAGAGCTTGCGAGGCAAGATATTCCAGGCCGCCCCTGTAGCTATCCCACTGGAACATGCATTCCTTGTTACCCTGCTGCAGGCGCGGGTCATCGGAAACTGCCGTCACGCGCGCGAAGGGTTCCGGCATAAAGAGGATGTCGGCCTTGTCGAGCGCGCGGGTCGTATAGAGAAATGCCCAGAAGATGAAGGGCGTCGGGCTGGAGATGGCCTTGGCCAGAACATCGCGCCTGATGATCATGAACTCTGGGAAGACGTGCCGCTCCAGAATGAATTCCAGCATCGAATGGAAATCGCCCTTCGCGTGACGCGTCGGGTAGGGCAGGTGATAGAAGGGTTGCATGTCACCGCCGCTCGGCCGTCCATCGACGAGCATCCACGGCGCCTGCACCATGCCGATCCGCTGGTCGTCCGTCATCAAGCGGATATATTCGACGACTTTTTCCGGAATGAGCAGGTCATCGTCCCCAAGGAAAACCGCGTATTGGCCGCGGGCGCGCTGCATGGCGAAGGCATAGTTGCTGAGAAAACCGGCATTGCTTGCGCGCCGGTAGGCATTGATTTCCGGATGATGCGAGATGGATTGCACATACGCAGCGGTATTGTCGGTGGAGCAGTCGTCGACGATCACGATCTCGAAGGAAATGCCGAGCCGGCGAAAGGCCTCCAGGTGGAAGCTTACATTGCGCTCAAGCATGAACTGCCGATTGTAGGTCGGAACGCAGATCGAAAGGACGGGGGATTCAATAGAGGACATCGACTTCTCCAGGGGCATCGGCGCGATTCGGAGCGCAAGCTTCGCCGTTGGATAGGAGAGATTGCTTTCGTGGGGCTGTCCTTGTCCGCCCTTGACCCCCTTAAGCCGTGCCGCACGGGGCATCGATCCAACCACGACATCTCTCAGACAGCCTGACGCAAGCCATGGCTGGAATCCTGTGCGCAGTGGGTGGGGTCAAGGAAGGACTTCTTATGCAAATCAACTCGGGCTGGAATCTCGCTGTGTCCGGCGAACAACTGATGCCTCTGGGAGCGCCGGAAGGATCGGCTGCCGCAGGTCAGGGGCGCATCGCCGTCGATCTCGAAGTTCCAGTGACATGGTTTCCAATCGCCCAGGACGGAGACCGCCATCGCTGGATGTTCGTGCGCCTGTGTTCCGTTCTTGCGCAGCGCCCGGTTTCGGTGAACATGTCGCTTGTCATGGGTGGCGTCCATCACATGCCACGCAATGCACCCGAGGGCGGCATCGTGCTTTCGTACCATTCGGTGGGCGACGAGCCGAATGTATGGCGCATCAAGGAGACGCCTATTGCCGGATGGTATTCCTTCGATGCCAACGGTTTCTCGGGCTGGAGTTCGCTTGCTCGCTTTCCGCAGAATCATGCCCCCGCAATCGACCGCATGGACACCCATGCCGCGCGTCAGCGTATCGGAGCGTTGCGCGACGAGCTGCGCAAACGCAATTTGTCCAAATACAATCAGTCCTCGGAAAGTTTCGACGTCTCTCGTCCCTATGTCTATTTTCCGTTGCAGAAGGTGGATGACCCGGTCGCGGAATTCTGCCGGCTGAATACGCTTGAGGTCCTTTATCGCGCGGCGGAGCTGGCGGATCAGACCGACACCTTGCTGGTCGTGAAGCGTCACCCTCTTTGCGAGAGCATTGTCATCGGGCAAACGCTGGACGATCTGCGTCGGAAGTTCAGGAACGTTATTGTCTCCAACGCCTCGATTCACCGCCATCTCGAAGGCTGCAATTCCGTTATCGTCGCCAATTCGGGCGTCGGCATGGAAGCGCTCCTTTACGGAAAGCCGGTCTTTTCTTTCGCGGCGAGCGAATATGAGCTGGCAACGACCGCGGTCTCGTCTCTCGATGAGCTTCACAAGGCATTCTCAGCCGTCTTGCCCGCCGATGATGGTCGCGCGGCGAGGTTTCTCGCATATTATCTCGATCACTGCTGCTTCTCGATCTACGATATCTCCACCATCGAGCAGCGCGTGGACCACGCGCTTTCGAAGATTTCCCGCCCGGCCGGAATCATGCCGCACGACGATCGCAAGGAGCTCTTCCGGGCATACGGCCAGGTCGAAGACTTCAGGCGCATGTTCACCAAGTCTCAGGCGGAACTCGCCAATGTGCAGAGAATCGCCCGCCAGGCCGTCGAGCTTGCCGACCGTCTAGCCGCCGAAAAGAATGAAGCTGTCCGCCCGGCCGGACATGCGGCGGATGCCGATGTCATGCTGGAAGCGGCAACCCAGGCGGCTATCACCCTGCATCAGGCTGCCCTTGCGGCAAGTATCGGCGAAATGGTCGTCGGCAACACCTCGCGCGAAGCATTCATACGCTATGCGGAGCTTGCCGTGAAAATGCGTGGGAATCCGCTCGCCGAGGCTGCCATCGATGCCGAATTGCTGCGCAGCGGCTACGCATCGGGGTTGGATCCCGCCGTCGCCCACCGGAACACCACGGCAAACGACTATCAGCGCCTGCATGACACCGCCAAAGGCTATCAGGAAAACAACTGGCTGGTCGATCACTGCGATATCATCAACATGGCATCTCCGAGAGTGGTCGTAGAGGTTGGTTGCGGCAATGGCCGGTTCCTGCACGAGATCGCGCGCCGCGTAGAGACTGTCATCGGGCTCGATTGGGCTCGATCAGCGCAGATGGGAGAACTTCCGGCCAACGTCATGTTCCGGACGACGAATGTCCTCGTCGACAATCTCCCGCAGGGTGATGTCTGCTGCTCGGCCGACGTTCTTGAACATTTCGAGCCGCGTGTGCTGCCGCAGCTCCTGCGCAAGATGCACGGCAGTGCGCGAATCAACTATCACGTTATCGCCTGCTACGATGACGGACACAGCCATTGCGCGGTTCTCCATCCCGGACAATGGCTTGGCCTGTTTAAAAGCATCGACCCGGCCTACGAGCTTGCCGCCGTGGTGACGCGGCCATCCCGTCCCGATCGTCTGGTTTGCGTGATCACCAACCTGAAGCAGGCCCCGGACCAGTTTCCGAATCTCGGTCGCATAGTGGGCACCTGGGCGACCAATACGGGTCAGCAGGTGACGTTCCTGAACGATTTCACCGTCCGCGTCGGCGGGCAGGCTGTCGCGACCTGGTTCCCCATGGCGGACGGATCCGCTGCTATGAACTGGACCAATTCGAAGATGATCGATCTGCTGCGGCCTGCTCCGGATGGCCGGGTCATGCAGATCAACAATCTGAACGGCGAGGCGTACGAGGTACATCGCGTCAATTGAGTGTCGTCCCGCCAGGGCAGCCGGACGAAAATCAGACAGGCCGAGGAATAGGGGCAATCCATGACATCATTTGCCGCGAGTAATCTGCAAACTCTTTCGCATGCGGAGCGTGTGGCAATTGCAGAACAATGGGCTGATGCTCCGCCTTTGCAGGCAGAGATGCTTTCAGGCACATTCTGGCAATTGAGCGATCTGAACGGGCGGCAGTTGTTGCCGTTCGTCGTGCTTGCCCCCGAGGGAATTGTCGGCAACGCCTTTCACGGATCGCTGGATCACTGGTACGTGGCCAATGGTAAACTTTGCATCCTCGACAGCCAGGGGATGCCGACGATCGTATTCACCGCGGCTCGTGTCGTGAATTCGGTGGTCGTGGCGCTTGCCGGCCACGCCGTCCTTGGCGGCGTCGAAGCGATCTACATTCTGAACCTCGTCGATCATCCGCCGCATCCGGTATCGCCGACATCGCCTCATATCGCGCGTCGGGCGATGTTCCTCAAGCAGCCGCCGGCGGCTGCGCGCCGGGCAAATCTCGTTGTCGTCCGCGCCAACGGTTCATCCCTGCATCCGCGCTGGTTCGACGGGCTCGACGACAATACGCGCACCTGGGATCTCTGCGTAAGCTGGTACGGCGACGAAACCCCCGACGCATCGGTTTCGCCGGAATACCTGACCCATGCGCCGAACCAACGGAAATTCAAACCGATCTTCGATCTGTTTTACGAAGGCAGCCCGCTTTGGGATTACGATCGCATCTGGTTGCCCGATGACGATCTGCTATGCAGCGGATCGGATTTGAACAAGATGTTCCATTTGTCGCGCAAATACGGGCTCGATCTGGCTCAGCCATCGCTTCGCCAGGAGCCCGGTTGCCACATCAATCATCCGATAACCGCTCAGCGCCAAGGGGGCGACGTCCGCTTCGAACCCTTCGTCGAGATCATGTGCCCGCTCTTTTCGCGCCGGGCACTGCGCATTTGCGTCGGCAGCATCAAGGATGCGGTTTCGGGCTATGGCCTGGATCATTTGTGGCCTTCATTCCTTGGCCGGCCCGCGGCGCGCATGGGCATCATCGATGCGGTCGGTATCGTTCATACCCGGCCGATCGGCGCGAGCTATGACGTCCGGTCTGCAATTGCCGAGCAGGCGGCGCTCTGGAATGCCTATGGGTTTACCTACACGAGAATTCCAGGCGTGAACTGATGCGCCCAGCTGTGTGGCCATGTGTCGTGGGCGCAGCCGAGCCAGCAAGCTGATTTCCTTTCCAATCCCGGGGACCTGAAAGTTTCATGATCGATTTTTCCAACATTGACCTGCTGATCGTCGGCGCAGGTTTCTATGGCGCGACGATTGCCGAGCGGGTTGCGAACCAACTGCAAAAGAATGTTCTTCTGATCGATCGCCGCAGTCATATCGGCGGTAATGCCTATAGCGAATTCGACAGCGAGACCGGGATTGAGGTTCACCGTTACGGTGCGCATCTTTTCCATACGCCGAACGAAACGGTCTGGACCTATCTGAATAGGTTCACCGGATTTACCGATTACAAGCATCGGGTCTATTCGACCTATCGGGATCAGGTTTATTCGATGCCGATCAATCTCGGCACCATCTCCCAGTTCTTCAACCGGCGTCTTTCTCCGGCCGAAGCGCGGACGCTGATCGCGGACCAAGCGGCCGAGATGGCAGGGCGCAACCCGGCGAATCTGGAAGAGAAGGCGATTTCCCTGATCGGTCGGCCCTTATACGAGGCGTTCATCCGCGGCTACACCGCAAAGCAGTGGCAGACCGACCCCCGCGATCTGCCGGAGCATATCATCACGCGGCTGCCGGTCCGCTACACCTACGACAACAGATATTTCAACGACAAATACGAGGGTCTGCCGGTCGACGGATATACGGCGATCTTCGAGCGGATGCTGAAGCATCCCAAGATCAATATCGCCCTTGGTGTTGATTTCTTTTCGCTGAAATCCTCGCTGCCGCCGAATCTACCGATCGTCTATACAGGGCCGATCGATCGGTATTTCGACTATTCGGAAGGGGAATTGGGCTGGCGCACGATCGATTTCGAACAGGAGACCGTCAACACCGGCGATTTCCAGGGCATGGCGGTCATGAACTATGCCGATGAGACCATCCCCTATACGCGCATCCTCGAGTTCCGCCACTTCAATCCCGAAAGAAGCTATCAGACGGAAAAGACCATCATCGTAAGGGAATATTCGCGCTCGGCGCAGCGAAAGGATGAGCCCTATTATCCGATCGACACCCGGCAGGATAAGGATGTCTTCCTGCGATACCGGGCACGCGCGGAAGCGGAAACCAACGTCCATTTCGGGGGACGGCTCGGCACCTACCGATATCTCGACATGCACCAGGCAATCGGCGCGGCCCTGAAGGCGTTCGAGAGCCGCGTCGTTCCGCATTTCACCGAGGGCCGTATCCTCGGCGGCGAAAAATAGGCTTTGAGCTGAACTCAGAGGATCAGCATGTACATCGTTTTCGGACGATGCCATCATTCGAGATGTGGGCGGAATGACCATCTAAAGGACATTCCGCCCGATTGTTTTTATCCCCGGCGACGGCGCTCGCGCGTCGGGGCGGCGCCACCTTCGTTGGCGGTCTTGTTGCGCAACGGGCCGATCCGCTCGACGATTGTTTCCAGCGTCGGGCGCGGACCGGGCGTATAGCTGTCGAGCGCCTCGCGCATGGCGGCGAGGTGGCCGCAGGAGGTGCCGCAGCAGCCGCCGATGATCTTTGCGCCGGCATCGCGGGCGAGGCGGGCGTAATCGGCCATCAGCGGCGGCGTGCCGGAATAGTGGATCTCGGCGCCGCGATATTCCGGAATGCCGCAATTGCCCTTGACGATCACGGCCGCAGCAGGATCGGCATCGGTCATGTCGAGCAGGCTCGAGAGGATATCCGATGCGCCGACGCCACAATTGGCGCCGACGGCGAGCGGGCCTTCGCCAACATCATTGGCGACACCGTGAATATCCTTCGGATGCAGGCCCATCATCGTCTTGCCGGCGGTGTCGAAGGAGCCGGTATAGGTGTAGGGCAGGCCGACCTTGACGGCGGCTTCGGCGGCGGCGCGGATTTCCTCCGGCGACGACATGGTCTCGATCCAGGCGACATCGACGCCGCCGGCCTTCAGGCCTTCGATCTGCTCGGCGAAGGCGGCAACGGCGTCCTCATAGGTCAGCGCACCAAGCGGCATTAACAATTCGCCGGTCGGGCCGACGGAGCCGGCGACGATGACCTTGCGGTTAGCCTTGTCGGCGACGGCGCGGGCGATCTCGGCTGCCTGCTTGTTCAAGCTGTGAACGCGGTCCTGCGCATGGTGCAGCTTCAGCCGGTGGCGGGTACCGCCGAAGGTGTTGGTGAGAATGATGTCGGCGCCAGCGTCGACGAAATCCTGGTGCAGTTTGGTGATCCGCTCGGGATGCTGCTCGTTCCAGAGTTCCGGCGCTTCACCGGCCTCCAGGCCCATGGCGAAAAGATTGGTACCGGTCGCGCCATCAGCGAGCAGCACGCCCTTTTCGGCAAGAAGATCGGTCAAGGGATTGGCTGTGACGGTCATGGCGTCTCCTCGAATGCGTCGGATAAATCGGATTGAAATGCAGATATAAACATTTCTTTATATGAGTACAATGCCGGGATAAAGGCAGAGGTTACCCGATAATGCGATGGACAAGAAAAAAGCGCCCAGGGTAGGGCGCTTTTTCGCTTCACGATGGAGGTTCGTTTCAGGCGGCTGCCATCTGCGCCGCTTCATGTGTCGTCGGCGTCACCATGGCGGCAATGATGGTTTGCAGGTCGATTGCGCCGATCGGCCGGCCACCGGCATCGGTGACGACGGCAGCGGTCTGTCCGCCGTCGGTCATCTGTTTGGCCGCCATTTCCAGCGTCATGTCGCCGGATATGCGTACGCCGTGCGCCTCGCCAACAATCGGCTTCATGATCGTCTGAGCCTGGATAACGCGGCCGCGATTCACTTCCTTGACGAAGGCGGTGATGTAGTCGTCGGCAGGTTTCAGCACGATTTCCTGGCCGCTGCCCTGCTGCACGACCTTGCCGTCCCTAAGAATGGCGATCTTGTCGCCGAGGCGCAGTGCTTCGTCGAGATCGTGGGTGATGAAGACGACGGTTTTCTTCAACTCCTTCTGCAAGTCGAGAAGCACGGTCTGCATGTCGACACGGATCAGCGGGTCAAGTGCTGAATAGGCTTCATCCATCAACAGGATGTCGGCATCGTTGGTGAGCGCGCGGGCAAGGCCGACGCGCTGCTGCATGCCGCCGGAAAGCTGGTTCGGATAGTGGTTCTCGAACCCCTTCAGGCCGACGCGCTCGATCCAGTATTGGCCTTTCTTCTGGCTTTCGGTCCGGGCCACGCCCTGGATGTCCAGGCCGTAAATGGTGTTTTCGATCACCGTGCGGTGCGGCAGCAGGGCGAATTTCTGGAACACCATCGCCGTCTTGTGACGGCGGAACTCGCGAAGGGAATTTTCGCCCATCTTGCAGACGTCGACGCCGTCATAGAGGACTTCGCCGGCGGTTGGTTCGATGAGCCTGTTGATATGGCGGATCAGCGTCGATTTGCCGGAGCCGGAGAGACCCATGACGACCGTAATGGCGCCGGCCGGCATATCGATATTGATATCCTGCAGGCCGAGGACATGGCCATGCGTCTCATTGAGTTCGGCCTTGCCGATGCCGTTTTTCACCGCATCCACATAGTCGCGCCCACGCGGACCGAAGATCTTGTAGAGGCTTTTGATCTGGATCGCATGACTAGCCATGGATGACCTCCGAGTGCTTCTGGAGCCGTCTGCCGTAGGCCTGGCTCGTGCGGTCAAAAATAATGGCGATCGCGACCAGGGCGAAGCCGTTGAGGAAGCCGACAGTGAAGAACTGGTTGTTGATCGCCTGCAGCGTGTTCTTGCCAAGCCCGCCGACGCCGACCATTGAGGCGACGACGACCATGGCGAGCGACATCATGATGGTCTGATTGATGCCGGCCATGATGGTGGGCAGCGCCAACGGAATCTGCACGTTGAACAGCTTCTGCCGGTGCGACGAGCCGAAGGCGTCCGCTGCCTCAAGCACTTCCTTGTCAACGAGGCGGATGCCGAGATTGGTTAGCCGGATCATCGGCGGAACGGCATAGATGACGACAGCGATCAGGCCAGGGACCTTACCGATGCCGAAAATAACGACGACGGGGATGAGATAGACGAAACTTGGCATCGTCTGCATCACGTCGAGGGTAGGGTTGATGATCGATTGCAGCCGATCGGAACGGGCCATCAAAATGCCGATCGGCAGGCCGATGACGATCGCGATCAGGGTGCAGACGGTCACCATGGCAAGGGTCACCATCGTGTCGCCCCAGAGGCCACAGACGCCAATCAGGATCATGGAAATGGCGGTGCCGGCGACGATCTTGAGATTACGGCTGGCGGCGTAGACGACGGCCATCATGACGAAGAGCACAATGAACCAAGGCGTATTGGTGAAAAGCCATTCCAGATAGTTCAGAAACCATTGCAGCGGCTGAACCACGGCATCGATGACATTGCCATAAGCCCGCACTATTCCTCTGAAGCCATCATCGATATTCTTGCGCGCGGCGCGAATGAGAGTGTCGTCGATCGCCGGAAAATTACATAGAACATCCGGCAAAAAACTACATTGTATAGCCATGAAATTCCCCTTCTTGTCCGGTTTTGACCAGCCCGTGCGTGTGGCCTTCACGTGCGGATGGTGGGCAGCGCTGCGACCGGTTCGTCAGACTGCTGTTTATTTTTTTACACCATTTGAAGGCGCCATCCTGCGCTTGTTGCGACCTAAGGCCGCGTTACTCCGTCGATATGGGCGTCGACGCCGCGGCTGCGAATATGGAACTGGCGGCCGACGCAGTGCCGGCCGCCAGTCCACGCGTTTCATGTCAAAGCGAAGCCTTCACCTTGGTGGCTACTTCTGGAGATACCCACTTGGTCCACATATCGGGGTAGGTCTTCAGGAAGTATTTTGCGCCGTCTTCGTTGGTGCCCTGATTGTCCGTCATCCAGGCCAGAACCTTGCCGACCGTGCCGTTGTCCCATTTGCGGGTCTTGACGTAATCCATGGCAATACCTGCCTTGGAGGCAAACGCCTTGGTCACGACGGTATAGACGTCGGAAACCGGATAGGAGTTGACCTTCGGATTGGCGCAATCCTGGATGGCCGTGCAGGCATCCCATTCCTTCTTGTCATGCGGCACGTTGAAGCTCAGGCGCACCATCTCGTACTTGCCGAGGATCGCGGTCGGAGCCCAGTAGTAGCCGAGCCAGCCGGTCTTCTTTTCGAAGGCGTTGGCGATCGAGCCGTCGAGACCAGCGGCCGAGCCGGTGTCCACCAGCGTGAAGCCGAGCTTCTCGGCGCCAAGCGCCTTATAGAGATTGGCCGTGGAAATCTGGCAGTTCCAGCCCGACGGGCAATTGTAGACTGCGCCCTTTGAGGAATCTTCCGGGGCGGGGAAAAGTTCCGGATGCTTCAGCGCGTCCTGAACGGTCTTGATATCCGGATGGGCGTCGGCCATGAATTTCGGAATCCACCAGCCTTCGACGCCGCCGTCGCTGAGAAGGGGGGCGGCCTCGATCAGGCGGCCTTCGGAAACGGCCTTGTCGAGCGCGGTGCGCACGGCATTGACCCAGAGTTCGGGCGCGACATCGGGCTCGCCCTTCTCGTCCATGGAGGCGAAGGTCGGCTGCGTGTCGCCGGTGACCAGCGTCACGTTGCAGCCATAGCCGTTCTGCAGGATGATCTTGTCGACCTGCGCGGCGACGCCGGCGGACGCCCAGTTCATTTCAGCAATTGACACGTCGCCGCATTCCGCAGCCTGCGCCGAGCCAGCCAAAGCATAGGCACCAAATGCAAAGATGGCGGAAGCAATGAGCTTCTTCATTGGATAATGTCTCCCAGTTCTCGTTAAGTTACGGGAATCGACTCCAGCAGACATGATGCCTGCCGATCCCCCGTCAGCGTGGTCGCACCACAACCGTTCACTCGCCGCTGACGACGTCTGTCCGGTCCCCTGTTTTTCAGTCGTGCGCTTGCTCTTTATGCGGCTACGAACCATGTCGCGACCGTGCTCTTTTTCGCATCGACAGGATGCAGCCTAAGGATTTGAGTGAAGAAATCAACCTGCCGTCGACCGTGCGGGCTTACCACGCCTTGTCGAAAAGCTTATATAAGCGCTTGAATTAGCCTGTTTTCTGCTATTCATGGCTGTAAAATGGTTATGGAAGAGGCAAGCGAACCCGTAGCGATTAAACATCGCTAAAATATCGCGCCCGGCAAAGACCTTTTTTATTCCATTCGCGCCGTTTTCAGTCTGTCGAGGCAAGCCGAAAAAAATTCAAAAAATTTTCGGATTCATCCTTATTTAAGCTCTTAATAACCCTCCGGTAACGATGTCCGGCTATCAATCTGGACGTGGCGGGGGACAAACCTGCCTCTCCGGATCAGGTAGTGCGTACCGGAGGAAGCGAGCCTTGCAGTGTGAAATGCAAGCGAGCCGGCGTTTTTGGCAAACCGCGTCGATCTGGAGATCGCGCGGTTTTCGCGTTTTGGGCTTAGGCTAACGGTCTCAGGCAGAATCGATATAGGATATTCCCGAGGTGCGGACGGACCACGGCGCACCTGAATGGCGGAAACAGCAAAGCCGCCTATGCTCTCGCATGGCGGCTTGATGTGCGGTCGGTTGGCGGCCTTGACGGCCTATCAACCGACGCTGTAGGTGCGGATGAAACCGATCGGGCCGAAGCGGGTATCGAGCTGCTGCAGGCGGCTCTCGGGGCGGCGCGACGGCAGTTTCGAATTCCAGGCGATCTGGATGGAATTCTTGTTGTTGAAGATGAAGAGCATCGGGGTTTCCTCGGGCCGGATCGACCGGCATTCGTTGTTTGATTGGCGACGGAGATAATCCTCTTCAGTGCGCCGAACAATGGATGAAGTCGTCATCGAATGTCGCAAATAGAGTATGTGAGGACGTGATGCTTTTTTGCCTCGCAGATCCGGCTTTTCGCTGTTAATCATCGCGGCAGAATCAAGGCGAAACCAGGGTTTTCGGTCGTAGTGCCATATCGGAGCGATAACGGATGACGAAGGCGATCATGCTGCAGGGGACCGGCTCCGATGTCGGAAAAACGGTATTGGTCGCCGGACTCTGCCGGCTGTTTGCCAACAGGGGCGTTCGGGTGCGCCCTTTCAAGCCCCAGAACATGTCGAACAATGCCGCGGTCGCCGAGGACGGCGGCGAAATTGGCCGGGCGCAATGGCTGCAATCGCTGGCCGCGCGCGTGCCGTCATCGGTGCATATGAACCCGGTGCTGCTGAAGCCGCAATCAGAAACCGGCAGCCAGATCATCGTGCAGGGCAAGGTCTGGGGGCAGGCAAAGGGCAGGGATTACCAGGCGCTGAAGCCGCAATTGCTCGGCGCCGTGCTGCAAAGCTTTGCGACCATGCGCGCCGGTACCGATCTGGTGATCGTCGAGGGCGCCGGTTCGCCGGCCGAGATCAATCTCAGGAAGGGCGATATCGCCAATATGGGTTTTGCCACCCGCGCTAATGTCCCGGTCGTGCTCGTCGGCGATATCGATCGCGGGGGCGTGATCGCTTCGCTGGTTGGCACCCATCATATCCTGCCCGAGGAAGACCGGCGGATGATCCGTGGCTACCTGATCAACAAGTTTCGCGGCGATATCTCGCTGTTCGGCGAAGGGGTGGATGCCATTGGGGGCTTCACTGGCTGGCCTTGCTATGGCGTCGTGCCCTGGCTAAAGGCGGCGGGCCGGCTGCCAGCCGAGGATTCGGTCGTGCTGGAGCGGCTGGCGCGCGGCTCGGATGGCGCGTTGAAGATCGCAGTGCCTGTCTTGCCGCGCATCGCCAATTTCGACGATCTCGATCCGCTGCGCGCCGAGCCCGATGTCGATCTCGTCTTCGTGCGCCCTGGCGAGCGGTTGCCCGCGGACGCAGGACTCGTAATCCTGCCGGGCTCGAAATCGACCATCGGCGACCTGATGGATTTGCGGGCGCAGGGGTGGGATCAGGATATAGCTGATCATGTCCGCCGCGGGGGCCGCGTCATCGGCATTTGCGGCGGTTATCAGATGCTCGGCCGCGTGGTGCATGATCCGCTCGGCATAGAGGGATCGGTGACGGAGATACCGGGGCTTGGCCTGCTCGATGTCGAGACCGAGATGGCGCCGGAAAAGACATTGCGCAACAGCGTGGCTTTTTCCAGGGAATACGACGCACCGCTCTCGGGCTATGAAATCCATCTCGGCGTGACTCGCGGCACCGATTGCGACCGGCCCTCGACGATGATCGACGGCCGGCCGGATGGTGCGCTTTCCAGCGACGGCCTGATCATGGGCACCTATCTGCACGGGCTTTTCACCAGCGACGCCTACCGGGCAAAGCTGCTTGCAAGCTTCGGCCTGACCGGCGAGCGGATGGATTACCGCGCCGGCGTCGAGGCGGCTCTGGACCAGATTGCAACGGAGCTGGAAGCGGTGCTTGATCCGGCCTGGCTCGACAGCCTCGTGTACTAAATTTCGCCCGACACTTCGCGGCGGCGGCGGTCGAGTTCTTCGCTGTAGCGGCGCAGCGTATAGCTCTCGGTGAGCAGGCCGATCACCTTGCGCTCGATCAGGTCGTTGATCACCACCAGTGCTTCGCTTTGCGTCTGGTCGAACAGGGCGGCGGCCTGCTTGGCGTTCATCTGCGGCTGCAGGAAATCGTTGCGATGGCGGATGAAATCGGCGAGGCCGTGTTCCTCGTCGTCCTTCTCGACCGGGCTCGCATAAATGTCCGGCATCAGCACCATGCCGGCATATTTCTCGTCCTTGTCGATAAGAATGACGCGCTGCGCTGAGCCGATCGGAAAGCGGTGACGAAATTCCTCGATGCTCGTGTTGACATCAGCCGTGTGGACGTCCGGGCGCATCATGCGGACGACCGTCAGATTGCGGATCCAGCCGACATCATGGGCGCTGCGGATGCTTTCGCCGCGCAGATGGAAGCGCCATGTTGCGAAGGAATAGCCGAAGGTGGTGCGCACGACGAGCGACGAGGTAATGACGGCGGCGAGCACCAGGGCGGTGATCGGAAAATCGCCGGTGATCTCCAGCGCCAGGAAGGTCATGGTCAAGGGGCCGCCGATGATGGCGACGGCAAGCGAGCTCATGCCGACCACGGCATAGACGGCCGGCGTCAGTGTGGCGTGATCGAAATAGGGGCCGCAATAGGCGAAGATTTTGCCGAGCAGCGCGCCCATGAACAGCGACGCAAAGAACAAGCCGCCTCTGAAACCGGATCCGATCGACACGGCAGAGGCCAGTGATTTCAGGATGAAAAGTCCGGCCAATGCGCTGAGGGTCACATTTGTCGACAGGTTGAGATGCAGTGCGCCGTGGCCAGCCGACAGAACCTGCGGCGAGATCAGCGCCAACAGGCCGACGACAAGGCCGCCGAGCGCGGGGCGGAAGGGCGGTGCGATGGAACTCTTGCGTGCAAACTCTTCGACCCAGGCGACGCCTTGCATGATCAGGATGCCTATACCGGCGCAGAAAGCACCGAGCAGGACAGCCGGAAGATAGTCGGCAGGGACGATCGCACCGAAATGATCGATGTCGATGGCGAAGTCGTCACCGGCGAGCAATCTTGCGATCATGGTCGATATCAGCGCTGAGACGACGACCGGCGTCAGGGTGAGGATGGAATAACTTCCGATAATCAGCTCGAAAGCGTAGAAGGCGCCGGTGAGCGGCGCATTGAACGCGGCGGCGATGGCGCCGGCAGCGCCGCAACCGACGAGCATGCGCAGGTCGGCGCGGCGCATCTGCATCTTATAGCCGAATTTCGACGCAATGCCGGCGGCAAGCTGCGTGTAGCCAGCTTCAAGCCCGACCGACGCGCCGAAACCGTTCGAGATCAGGTTTTGCACCGCAACGAGGATACTATCGGTGAGCGACATACGGCCACCGTGCAGCGCATTGGCTTCGATCGGGTCGACCATCGGCTTCTTGCGCGTGCGCGACAATATATAGAGCAAGATGCCGAGGATGATGCCGCCGGCTATGGGCGCGATCAGAAGCACCGACTTGTCTGGTATAGCTACCGCTGCCGAACTCAGGCGCTCATAGTCGGTGATCCCATAGATGGCGCTGTGAAGCTTGCGCGAGACAAAGCTCATCGCTGTTACGGCGCAACCGGAGACTATTCCCGCCAGGGCGCCGGCGAAAACCAGCCCCAATTCGCCACGACGCAGCAATGCCCTGAACCGACCAAGTTCGAATAGGGCGGAGAAGACGCCGAGGCGGCGCGGTTGGAATTTCTGCAACATGGGGAACAGACGACAGTTTTTTGCTCAAAGCTACGTGCTTGGCTTCTATAAACTCCTAACATCAAAGAAATACGGCAAAAAGAGCGCCAAACCGCTGCGACTTTTATGCATATTTCGCCGTTAGGACAGCCGATGTCGTATCGGCCGGCCTTGATTGACTTGCCGGGACCGAAAGCCTAATCATTGCGGCATAACGAATGGTTCCCGAGCGGCGATCTGTCGCATGGGATGAAAAGGGAATGTGAAGGGGCGGACCCAACTCGGGCGTTCTCATCACAGCCGACCCCGCGACTGTAGAGCGGTCAGGGTCTTTCATCCGGTTTGGGGGGTATTTTGCTGATGGTCCGCGTGGTGCGGGCAGGTGAAAGCAGCTTCGAGCCGGAAAAGCCACTGGCGTGGCATCATGATCAACCAGGGCTGGACGCCTCTAATTCTACGAATCGTCCGCCTTTTCATGATGTTTGCCGGGAAGGCGAGGGAGATCCGCTGGTGCAGGAGCGGAGGCGACCGATTTCGGTTTGCCCCGCTTGCTGCGCCTCATCCGCGAGCCAGGAGACCTGCCATACGTGCCGGGCACAAGGCCCACCCCAGGGACGGATGTCTCGGCTGCCAGCACGGAGGTTGTCATGGCGCGAAATGAATTTTGGGCGCGCAGGCGCCTGCTTTGCGGCTTTGGCGGCATCGCGCCCGCGGTCGCCTTTGTGTCGGGGCGGAAATAGCCGATGCTATCCTCACCGTCCCGCGCCGTTCTTGTTCTCGGCGGCGCACGCTCCGGTAAATCCCGATTCGCCGAATCGCTGATCTCGGATACCGGCCTCGATCGTCATTACGTGGCGACGGGCCAGGCCTGGGACGACGAAATGCGCGATCGCATCGCACAACATCGCGCCGAACGGGGTGATCTTCTCTGGACGACGCATGAGGAGCCGCTCGATCTTACGGCGCGGCTGGCGGCGATCGACGGCGAGGACCGCGCTGTTCTCGTCGATTGCCTGACGCTTTGGGTCACCAACCTGATGATGGCCGAGCGCAACATCGCGGCGGAATTTTCCGCTCTCACAGAATTTCTACCAGGCGCAAAGTCGCGCCTCGTCCTCGTTTCCAATGAGGTCGGGCTCGGCATCGTGCCTGAAAACCGTATGGCACGCGAGTTTCGCGATCATGCCGGCCGGTTGCACCAGATGCTCGCGGCGGCAAGCGCCGAAGTCTATTTTATCGCGGCGGGGCTGCCGCTGAAAATGAAGGGTTGATCTGCATGAATCAGGAAAAAATTCCCGCCACCGTCATCACCGGCTTCCTTGGCGCCGGAAAGACGACGATGATCCGCAACCTCCTGCAGAACACCGGTGGGAAGAAGATCGCCCTGATCATCAACGAGTTCGGTGATCTTGGCGTCGATGGTGACGTGCTGAAGGGCTGCGGCGCGGAAAACTGCACCGAGGACGACATTATCGAGCTGACCAACGGCTGCATCTGCTGCACGGTCGCAGACGATTTCATCCCAACCATGACCAAGCTTTTGGAGCGTGATGCGCGTCCCGATCATATCGTCATCGAGACTTCCGGTCTGGCGTTGCCGCAGCCCCTCGTCGCTGCTTTCAACTGGCCGGATATCCGCACCCAGGTCACCGTCGACGGCGTCATCACCGTGGTCGATAGCGCCGCTGTCGCCGCCGGCCGTTTTGCCGATGATCACGATGCTGTCGAAGCCCGTCGTGTCGAAGACGAATCGCTTGATCACGAAAGCCCGATCGAGGAGCTGTTCGAGGATCAATTGCACTGCGCCGATCTTATCGTTCTCAACAAGACCGACCTGATCGATGTCGCTGGCCTTGGTCGCGTCCGTACCGAAGTTGCCTCTCGCACCGCCCGCAAGCCGACGATCATCGAAGCGAAAAATGGTGAGGTTCCGGCCGCCATCCTCCTCGGCCTCGGCATCGGCACCGAAGGCGATATCGCCAACCGCAAATCACATCACGAGCTGGAACACGAGGACGGCGCACCGCATGATCATGACGAATTCGACAGCTTCATCGTCGAGCTCGGCCCGATCGCCGATCCGCTTGCCTTTATCGAGAACTTGA
Organism: Rhizobium sp. NXC24; assembly: GCF_002944315.1. Classification (NCBI taxonomy): domain Bacteria; kingdom Pseudomonadati; phylum Pseudomonadota; class Alphaproteobacteria; order Hyphomicrobiales; family Rhizobiaceae; genus Rhizobium; species Rhizobium sp. NXC24. The sequence continues at coordinate 2,314,201 of NZ_CP024311.1, read as the reverse complement.
AGGGCGTGATTGCCGAACACGATGTCCTGCGCCTCAAGGGTTTTGTCGATGTGCCCGGCAAGCCGATGCGCTTGCAGATCCAGGCCGTCGGCAGCCGCATCGACCATTATTTCGACCGCGCCTGGACGCCGGGCGAAGAGCGTCAGACGCGGCTTGTGGTGATTGGGCTGCACGAGATGGACGAGGAGATCGTGCGCAAGGCGATCGAGCAGTTAGCTTGATTTTGTATCAGGTCATGATACATTGGATATACTGCTTAGGCGGAAGTTGAGATAGCGGTGATCGTTTCATACAAGGGGAAGTTCGCCGAAGCTGTGGCCTCAGGAAACGTGCCAAAGGGCTTTCCAGCCGACCTCGTTCGTTCCGCGCAACGCAAGCTGACGATATTGAACTATGCGGTTGTGCTGGACGACCTGCGATCGCCTCCCGGCAATCGGCTGGAGCGTTTGCAAGGTGATCGTTCTGGCCAGTATTCGATCAGAATCAACGATCAATGGCGCATTTGCTTCCTATGGACCGAAGCTGGACCGCGTGATGTCGAGATCGTGGATTATCACTGATGGAGCGTAACATGACCGAGACCAAACTTCCGCCGATCCATCCGGGTGAAATCTTGCGGGAGGAGTATCTGAAGCCATTGACGATGAGCGCCGGTGCTTTGGCGAAACATCTTAACGTGCCTCGAACGCGTATTGAGAGGCTGGTTTCGGAGGACACCGGGGTCACGCCGGATACGGCACTTCGGCTCGCGCGGTTTTTCAGCACGACGCCAGATTTCTGGATGGCGATGCAAACGGGTTATGATCTCGCGATCGCGCAAGCGGAAAAGAGCGATGTATTCGCAGCCATCAAGCCGCTTGAAGCGGCTTAAATCAATGAAACGAATTGGGGCGGCATGCATCTCCTCCTAGCGCAAAAGGGAACGATCAGCGATGGCGAGGAGGCGATTGATCTTGGCCAGTCGCCGGGCGATATCCTGTTTCTGTCGGCCGCCGATACGGAGCTTGCGGCGATCGCTGCCGCCCATGGGCAGGGGGAAGCCGCCTATTCGTTGCGGCTTGCGAGCTTGATGAGCCTCAAGCATCCGATGTCCGTCGATACCTATATCGAACGGACGGCTCGGCATGCGAAGCTGATTATCGTCAGGGCGCTTGGCGGTGCCAGCTATTTCCACTATGCGCTCGAGGCGTTGCATGCCTGCGCCGTACGCAGCGGTGCGCTTATCGCGGTACTTCCGGGAGATTCCAAGCCTGATCCCGGGCTGACGCCGTTCTCCAATGTTGCGCTCGAGGACCTCAACGCGCTTTGGTCCTATCTGATCGAAGGCGGCGACGCGAATTCTCGTGACTTTCTCGGCTACGCCGGGGCGTTGCTGTCGGGCGCCGAAAAACCGGCGCCGGCCGCTCCGTTGATGAAGGCGGGGATCTGGTGGCCGGGCAGGGGCGTGATTGGGACCGAGGAGTGGAGAAATATCTCAGCATCTTCGATGGTAGCGGGAGAGGGATTTGAACCCCCGACCGTCGCTATTTCGTTCTATCGTGCCCTCGTGCAAAGCGGTGAAACCAAGCCGGTCGAAGCCATGATAGAGGCGCTGATCACCGAGGGCATGCGGCCGCTGCCGGTCTTTGCCTACAGCCTCAAGGATCCGGTTTCAGTCGGCATTCTCGAAAGCGTTTTCGGCGAGCTGAAGCCCGACGTCGTGATCAACACGACCGGTTTTGCCGTCTCGGCGCCGGGCGCGGATCGGCAGCCGACCGTATTGGAGGCGAGTGACGCCGTCGTGCTGCAGGCGATCTTTTCGGCTTCATCGCGAGAGGCTTGGGATGCTTCGTCACAAGGGCTTTCCGCACGTGATCTCGGCATGAATGTCGCGCTGCCGGAGGTGGATGGGCGCGTACTGGCTCGTGCCGTCTCCTTCAAGGCGGCGGCGCGTTATGATGATCGTGTCGAGGCCAATATCGTTGCCAGCGAGTCGGCAGCCGACCGCATGCGCTATACCGCTCGATTGGCGGCCAATTGGGCGGGATTGCGCAAAACGCGCCCGCAAGATCGGCGGGTGGCGCTCGTCATGGCCAACTATCCGAACCGCGACGGACGGCTTGGTAACGGCGTCGGGCTCGATACGCCGGCGGGCACGATGGAAGTGCTGAAAGCTATGCAGGCGGCGGAGTATCCGGTTGCCGATCTGCCTGCCGATGGCGATGCGCTCATGCGGCACCTGATGGACGGGCCGACCAATTCCGGCCACGACGGCAAGGTCGTACGCGAGACCATTTCTATAAGCGAATACAAGAATTTCCTCTCATCTCTTCCTATTCAGATTCAGGACGAGACTACTGCGCGTTGGGGTGATCCGGAGAGCGATCCCTATGTTCGCGAAGGTGCCTTTGCACTGCCCTTCACCCGCTTCGGCGACGTGCTGGTGGGTATCCAGCCAGCGCGCGGCTATAATATCGATCCGAAGGAAAGCTATCATTCGCCGGACCTCGTGCCGCCGCATGGCTATCTCGCTTTCTATGCATTCCTGCGCCGGTCTTTCGGCGCGCATGCCGTCATTCATATGGGCAAGCATGGCAATCTCGAATGGCTGCCGGGGAAAGCCCTGGCGCTGTCAGAAACCTGCTATCCCGAAGCGATTCTCGGGCCGTTGCCGCATCTCTATCCGTTCATCGTCAATGATCCAGGCGAGGGCACGCAGGCCAAGCGCCGCGCGAGCGCCGTGATCATCGACCACCTGACCCCGCCTTTAACACGCGCCGAAAGCTACGGCCCGCTCAAGGACCTCGAAGCGCTGGTGGACGAATACTATGAGGCTTCCGGCGGCGATCCCCGCCGTATTCGGCTGCTGCGCAAACAGATTCTCGATCTGGTCACCGATATCGGCCTGGATCAGGATGCCGGCATTGCCAAAGGCGAAGGTGAGGATGAGGCGCTGAAGAAGCTCGACGCCTATCTCTGCGACCTCAAGGAAATGCAGATCCGTGACGGACTGCATGTTTTCGGCGTTTCGCCATCCGGAAGGCTGCTCACGGATTTGACGGTGGCCCTGGCGCGCGTGCCGCGGGGATTGGGCGAGGGCGGCGATCAGAGTTTGCAGCGGGCGATCGCGCGGGATGCGTTGGTGCAGCCTACGTCGTTCGATCCTCTGGATTGCGATATGGCGGACGAATGGCTCGGCCCGCGCCCATCTATCCTGCAAGACGCCTCCGATGCGCCCTGGCGCACGCAAGGCGACACTGTCGAACGTATCGAGCTGCTGGCCGCTCAACTCGTTTCACGCGGGATGGTCTGTCCAGAGAGCTGGGTAAACACCCACATGGTTCTTGAGGGGATTTTCTCGCAACTGCAGCCGTCCATTCTCGCGTGCGGCGATGCGGAGATTGCCGCCTTGATAAAAGGCCTCGACGGCCGGTTCGTGCCGCCCGGCCCCTCAGGGGCGCCGACACGCGGTAGGCCAGATGTTTTGCCGACGGGTCGGAATTTCTATTCCGTCGACAGCCGCGCCGTGCCGACGCCGGCGGCCTATGAGCTTGGCAAGAAGTCGGCGGAGCTGTTAGTCCGCCGCTACGTGCAGGATCACGGTGAGTGGCCGGTTTCCTTCGGGCTGACGGCCTGGGGCACGTCGAATATGCGCACCGGCGGTGACGATATTGCCCAGGCGCTGGCCTTGATCGGTGTCAGGCCCGTCTGGGACATGACCTCGCGGCGCGTTACCGGCTATGAGATTATTGCGCCGGCAAAGCTCGGGCGGCCGCGTGTCGATGTGACGTTGCGAATTTCCGGCTTCTTCCGCGATGCCTTTCCGGAGCAGATCGCACTGTTCGACAAGGCGGTCCGCGCGGTCGGGGCGTTGGATGAGGATGCCGTGGACAATCCCATCGCGGCACGCGTGCGCGGCGAGATTAGGCGGCTGGAGGCGGCAGGACTGGACGAGGCTTCGGCCAGCAGGCGAGCTGGCTACCGTATCTTCGGTTCCAAGCCCGGCGCCTATGGAGCCGGACTGCAGGCATTGATCGACGAGAAGGGCTGGGAGCGTCGCGCCGATCTGGCGGAGGCCTATCTCGTCTGGGGCAGCTATGCCTATGGCGCAGGCGAGGACGGGAAAGCCGAGCGCGGCGTGTTCGAGGAGCGGTTGCGCTCGATTCAGGCGGTGGTGCAGAATCAAGACAATCGAGAGCACGACCTGCTGGACAGCGACGATTACTACCAGTTTGAAGGTGGTATGGCGGCTGCTGCGGAGCAGCTCGCGGGCGCTCGTCCGTCGATCTATCACAACGACCATTCCCGCCCGGAAAAGCCGGTTATCCGCTCGCTGGAAGAGGAGATCGGCCGTGTCGTGCGCGGCCGTGTCGTCAATCCGAAGTGGATCGATGGCGTGATGCGCCATGGTTATAAGGGCGCCTTCGAGATTTCAGCCACGGTCGACTACCTCTTCGCTTTCGCCGCAACCACGGGCGCCGTGCGCAATCATCATTTCGAGGCGGTCTATCAGGCTTTTGTCGTCGATCCCCTGGTGCGCGATTTCATGGCGGAGAAGAATCCGGCGGCCTTACGGGAGATGCAAGAGCGTCTGCTCGAAGCGATCGATCGCCAACTCTGGACGCCACGCAGCAATTCGGCACGGTTCGATCTGGAGACTTTGACTGACAAGGAGGTCGTAGCTTGAGTGCGGTCGACGATCTTCTTCAAGCCTTCCAGCGCTATGTCGCTTCGCGGAGCGATCCCATATTGAGGCGTTTCATTGCAGGCTTTGATTGGCGGATGGGCGGGCGGTTACTTGCGGCACGTAGTCTGCCGGTCGTGAGTTATCTGAACGATCTCCACCGGCCAGCCGATGTCGCGGAAAGTGAATTGTTTTCCAGCCTCGTAGGTGCGGCAGACGCATTGCACTGGGCGCAGACCTATAACATCGCTGATTTCGGCGCCGATTTTCTGCAGAGATACTGTTGGGTCGAGCTTTTCGGCACGCGCGGCCACTTCGTCAGCGATGAAATGGCCGGCGGCTTTCTGCTGCTCGGGCCAGATGTGCATTATCCGGATCACCATCACATCGCCGAGGAAATCTATATTCCGCTGACGGAAGGCTCACTGTGGAGCAAGGACAGTCAAGCCTTCCTGCCGCGGTGGACAGGCGAAATCATTCATCATCCCTCGGATATTCGCCATGCGATGCGAACCGAGAGGACACCGCTGGCGGCGCTTTACCTTTGGCGTGGCGGGCCGTTAGCGCAGAAATCGACAATTGCAGGGAGAGTAGAATGAGCGAAGAACCAACCGAAACGGGCACTGAAGCACCGAAGAACGATGACGCACGCCATGCCGACAAGATGGCCAAGAAAAAGGCCGCGCGCGACAAGATCATGGCAACGAAGACGGACGAGAAGGGACTGATCATCGTCCATACCGGCAAGGGCAAAGGCAAGTCGTCGTCCGCGTTCGGCATGATTTTCCGTCACATCGCTCACAGGAAGCCGTGCGCAGTGGTGCAGTTCATCAAGGGCGCGATGTGGACCGGCGAGCGGGATCTGATCGAAAAGCATTTCTCCGATATCTGCCAGTTTCATACCATGGGCGAGGGGTTCACCTGGGAGACGCAGGATCGTGCCCGCGACGTGGCGGCCGCTGCGGCAGCCTGGGAGAAGGCCAAGGATTTGATTCGCGACGAGCGCAATTCGATGGTGCTTCTCGATGAGATCAACATCGCGCTCCGCTATGATTATCTCGATATCAACGACGTCCTCGACTTCCTGAAAACGGAGAAGCCGTACATGACGCATGTCGTTTTGACTGGCCGCAACGCCAAGGAAGAGCTGATCGAGATCGCCGACCTCGTCACCGAGATGGAGCTGATCAAGCATCCGTTCCGTTCCGGCATCAAGGGGCAGCCGGGCGTCGAATTCTGAGGAATTAGAGAAGCGAGGCGCTTCGGTCCGCGGCGGCGATGTAGATCTTCGGATCGCCGATGCGAAAGGTTGCCGGCTGGAGTTCTGCCGCGCGGATGCGATCGACGCGGAAGGTTCTGATGTCATCCCGCAGGTGATCCCAGGTGATGAGATACCAGACGGGCGCATTCAAATAGAGGAATTGCGGCTCGATCCGGCGGCTGGTGACAACGCCGTCGCCGGCCTCGTAATCGATGATCACCTGCCGCTGCTCGAAGAAGGCTTGGGATATCAGTGCAAGATTGGCGCGACTTGGCGGCACATAGCTGTTGACGACATTGAGCGTTGCCGGCGCACCGACGATGATGCGGCGGCGCAGGTCGCGGATGCGGCCCTGATAGCCTTCGGTGAAGGCGGCGGAGACCTTGCGCTTGATCGACGTCAGATGTTGCAACAGCAGAGGCGAACCAACCTTTTCGGCGATGGTGATGCTGAGCAGCAGGTCGATCGTTTCGAGATGATCGAGATGCAGCCGGCCGAGCGACCAGCTACGATGCAATTGCATGCCGCCGCCGCGGCCGCGGTCGGCATCGATCGGCAGGCCACTTTGGCGCAGTAGCGCAATGTCGCGGTTGAGCGTGCGCAGGCTGACGCCCATCTCGGCAGCGAGCTCGGCGGCTGTCGCGTGCTCACGTTCGCGAAGCAGCCCTTTCAGCTCTTCCAGCCTGTTCAGCCTTGTTCCATCCGCCGTGCGCGCCATTGCTGAAATATGTCGTTATCTGTCCTATTAAGCAATAAGCGATGGGCATCTGACTGAACCCGAGGAAAGACGATGACGGGAAAAGTTATGGAATGGGCGCCGTTCAAGCTCCGCGCCGACCTATCCGAAGGTGCGCTTCTGGAAGCGGCTGCGAGAATGCAGGATCGTTTTCTGAAGCTCCAGCCCGGCTATATCAATCGCGAACTGGTGCGCGGCTGTGATGGCGGCTATGTCGATGTCATCTGGTGGCGCTCTCATGCTGATGCGGTGGCCGCTCTGCCGAAGGTGCATGCGAGCAAGGATTGCCTCGACTATTTCGATCACATGCAGATCGATGCCGCCAATGCCGGCACCAGCGTGCTGCATTCGAACAACTGCGAAGCTTTTGAGGGGATGGCATGGCTGAACGCCTGAAGGATCGCTTCGGTGCAGAGGTGCCGGCCCGTATCGCCGAAATGATCGGTGCGGTGCATCCGGCATTCGACCGGAAAGGCTTCGTTGCGGCGACGCTTGATGGATACGAGCCGCTGGAACTGATGGATCGTGGGCGAGCGATAGCGCGCACGCTCAAGGTGTTTTTGCCGGGAGATTATTCTGAGGCGATCGATATTCTCGTTCGCTCGCTGGGTCCGGAAATGAATGGCAGCGACAATTTCGGCATGACGCCGTTTCTTTATCTGCCACACACGATCTTCGTTGCCGACAACGGCATCGATCACTTCGAGCCGTCCATGCGGGCGCAATATGAGCTGACGAAGCGCTTTACCGCTGAATTCTCGGTCCGCACCTTCCTCGACAAGAGGCAGGAGGAGACGTTGGAGCGGCTGCGTATGTGGGCCAGCGATGCCAATGTGCACGTCCGGCGGCTGGTGTCGGAAGGTACGCGGCCACGTCTTCCATGGGCACAACGGCTCCGCGCCTTTCAGGCTGATCCGGCGCCGGTGCTTGAGTTATTGGAATTGCTGAAGGACGATCCGGAGCTTTATGTCCGTCGTTCCGTCGCCAATAATCTCAACGATATCGGTAAAGATCATCCCGGCGTTCTCATAGAGACGGTACGCCGCTGGAGCATTGATGCGCCGCGGGAACGTCTGCGCCTGATCCGTCATGCGCTGCGCTCCGCCGTCAAGCGTGGTGAGGCCGATGCGATCGGCGCTATGGGTTATTCCGCCGTCGAAGGCATTCGCGTTGGCAGTGCTGAGATAATGCCGGCGAAGGCGCAGATGGGCGACATCGTCCGCATCGGCTTTTCCCTCGTCAACGAGGGAGAAGCTGCGCAATCTCTGCTCGTCGATTTTGCCGTGCACTTCGTCAAGGCAAACGGCATGGCAAGGCCAAAGGTCTTCAAGCTGACATCAGTATCCTTGGCGCCCGGTGAAACGGCACAATTCTCCAAGGCATTGCGGCTGGATGACCTGACGACGCGCAAACATTATCCTGGTCTCCATCGGATCGATGCAATGGTGAATGGCGTGGCGATGCAAGTCGGGGAGTTCGTGTTGGGCCAGTAAGCGCCTCAAAGCCGCCTGATACTAGAACCCCAGCCAGACGCGAACAGGATTGGTCGGGTCGGCCAGGAGCTTGATGGCGAAGGCGATGCAGACGACGACCAGCAGCGGCTTGATCAGCCTTGCGCCGATGCGCATGGCGAGTCGTGAGCCGGCCTGAGCGCCAAGGAACTGGCCGAGACCCATGGTGAGGCCGACCTTCCATAGGATGACGCCGGAGAAGATGAAGACGATCAAGCTGCCGAGATTCGAGCCGAAATTCAAAAGCTTCGTATGAGCCGTCGCCTTCAGCATGCCGAAGCCGACGAGCGTGACGAAGGCGAGCATGAAGAACGAGCCAGTGCCAGGTCCGAAGGCGCCGTCATAGAAGCCGATCAGCGGCACGAAGGTGAACCCGAAGAGCGTTGCGCTCATGCGGCCGTGTTTTTCGATATCGTTGAGATTGGGCTTGAAGGCGAAATAAAGCGCGATGGCGATCAACAGGAACGGCAAGATGATGCGCAGGACATCGCCGGGCATGATCGTCGCCAGCGCAGCGCCCAGCATGCCACCGATGACAGCCATCAGGGCCATCGGCAATTGCGTGCGAAGCCGCACATGGCCCTGGCGGGCATAGGCAATAGTCGCCGAGGCGGCACCAAAGATTGATTGCACCTTGTTGGTGCCGAGCGTCTGCAATGGCGGAATGCCGGCAAGCAGCATGGCTGGTACGGTGATAAGTCCGCCCCCGCCGGCAATGGAGTCGACAAAACCGGCAAAGAAGGAAGCGGCGAAGAGCAGAAGCAGCAGGTGAAGGGTGATGTCTTGCAAGGGCGGGGAACTCGACGGCGTGAAGTTGAGACGTCTTCTGGCACTGCAAACACATTAGGGCAATTGCTGTAGGGACACACCGGGCGAAATTGACGGGCAGGGGGGTGGACACGAACGCGCGACAAAGGAGACTATGCCCAATCATAACCGCCGTCGCTGAGGCCCCATGACGACTCTTGATCCTTTCACCCGCCGCTACATCCTCGGTCTCGGCTGCGAGCGCGGTACGGACTGGAACGATGTGCGCCTGCTTGCCGAACGGGCCTTGCGGGAGGGTGGGATAGAGGTCGCTCAAGTCGTCGCGATCGCCTCCATCGATACGCGAAGCAACGAGCCCGCAATCGTAGAAACGGCCGCTCATCTTCAATTGCCGCTGCATTTTTTCGACGCGGCCACCCTGGAGCGCGAGACGCCTCGTCTGAAGAACCCGTCCGAACTCGTCTTTGCGCGTGTGGGCTGCCACGGTGTCGCCGAGGCGGCCGCACTGGCGGCGGCCGGACCCGTTGCGGAGCTTGTTCTTCCGAAAATCAAATCCGATTTTGCTACCGCCGCAATTGCGAAAATCGGCTGAATTTTCGGCTGATTGGCATCGATTTGCCGCAATCTGTGGCGAATTCGCACGAGATTGTATCCGATATTGCAGAAATGGCGTCTGCGGCTATGGTGAGGCATTTCGCTGAGCACGGCTCTCGTGCGCCCCGGTGATTTCGGAGCATGATCCCCAAAAACTGCGGCGCAGCCTTTGGACAAGATCAAGCTGGTCAAAAGGATAACAAGGAAAAATCATGCACAAGGTCATTTACGACACGGACCCTGGCGTCGACGACGCCATGGCGCTTCTCTTCCTGCATCGCCATCCGGATATCGATCTTCTCGGCATCACCACCGTGTTCGGCAATGCTTCCGTCGACACGACGACGCGCAACGCGCTGTTTCTGAAGCGCGAATGGAATATTCCGTGCCCGGTCGCCCGCGGCGCCAGCGTCACGTTCGATCCGTCGCGAAAGGAGCGGGATTGGCCTACCTTCGTGCATGGGCATAATGGTCTCGGCGATATCGAAGTGCCTGAAACGATCGATCTGGCGACCGATCCGCGTCCGGCGCATCAATTCATCATCGATACAGTCCGCGCCAATCCGGGCGAGGTGACCCTTGTCGCCGTCGGCCGAATGACCAATCTGGCGATGGCCCTGAAGCATGATCCGGAGATCGCCAGGCTGGTGAAAGACGTCGTCATCATGGGCGGCAATTTCTATGTTCCGGGCAACGTCACGCCGGTGGCGGAAGCCAATATTCACGGCGACCCGGAAGCCGCCGATGCCGTCATGACCGCAGCCTGGAAGGTCGTAGTCGTCGGCCTCGACGTGACCGCGATCACGACGATGAGCCGCAGCTATCTCGCCGACATGGCAAAGGCCGGGGGGCCGTCCGTGCAGTTGCTGGCCGACCTGTCGCAATCCTATATCGATTTCTACAGCCATGCGGTCGACGACGGCATGATGGTGCATGATAGCTGCGCCTGCGTCTATGTCGTGGCGCCGGAGCTGTTCGATACGATCGAGGGTTCGGTACGCGTCGTCTGCGGCGGCATTGCCGACGGCCAGACGATCGTCAAACCGAACGGGCGCCATTTTCCGCCGAACGAATGGGACAATCTTCCGAGCCAGATCGTTTGCACCGGCATCCGTTCACAAGCGGTGATCGATCTGATCCGCGATGTGATTCTCGGCAAGTGAACCGCTGAGGACAGATTCGGAGAGGGAGGCTGTGCGGCCCTCTCCGAAAGCGTCTTATTCGCAAGGTTTTTTATTTTATAATATTATCAGATCGTTGTGCCGACGCCCTGACAGTTCGAGTCGGAGATTTCAAGCGATACATCGGCTTCTTTCCGGTGTCTTCGTCGTCTTGGGAAAAGCGAATAGCGCAGCATCGCCGCTGCTGAGATCCGATTTATCCTATCATTCTACGAGGGAAATGAGAGTCGAGCCGGAGCGGCCTTATCCCATTCCCAAGATTGCAATTTTGCCCATCCGGGCATAGGACAGGTGGGATGAACGATACCGCATTTTCCAATCTGCCGGCGCTGGAGCCGGGCTCCGTCTGGCTTGTTGGCGCGGGGCCGGGTGATCCCGGGCTTTTGACCTTGCTGGCGGCCAAGGGACTGGCGGAGGCCGACATCATCGTCCACGACGCGCTCGTCAACGAGGACTGCCTGAAACTCGCCCATCCCGGTGCGATACTGGAATATGCGGGCAAGCGCGGAGGCAAGCCGTCTGCCAAGCAGCGGGACATTTCCCTGCGTCTTGTCGAGCTGGCCCGTGCGGGCAAGCGCGTGTTGCGGCTGAAGGGCGGCGATCCCTTTGTATTCGGGCGCGGTGGCGAAGAAGCGCTGATGCTGGTCGAACACGGGATCCCGTTTCGCATCGTGCCGGGTATTACCGCCGGCATCGGCGGTCTCGCCTATGCTGGCATTCCCGTAACCCACCGCGACGTCAATCATGCCGTCACCTTCCTGACTGGCCACGATTCCTCCGGCGTCGTCCCGGACGGGATCAATTGGGAAGCTATCGGCAAGGGCTCGCCCGTTATCGTCATGTACATGGCGATGAAGCATATTGCGCAGATCAGCGCCAATCTCATTGCCGCTGGCCGTTCGGCCGACGAGCCGGTCGCCTTCGTTTGCAATGCCGCGACGCCGGCGCAGCAGGTGTTGGAGACGACGCTCGGGCAAGCCGACGCCGATGTCGCCGCTTCCGGCCTGGAGCCGCCGGCAATCGTCGTGGTTGGCAATGTGGTCAAGCTGCGGCCTTCCCTCGACTGGCTGGGCGCTCTATCCGGCCGCAAGCTCCTGCCGGAGACGGAGGTGCGGGCGGGAACCGGTCATAAGGTGCCAGCATGAGCGGCTTGCTGATCGCCGCGCCGGCTTCGGGCTCGGGCAAGACCACGGTCACGCTCGGCCTCCTGCGAGCGCTGCGGAAAAGGGGGATTGCGGTGGCCCCAGGCAAAGCCGGTCCCGACTATATCGACCCTGCCTTCCTCGCCGCTGCTAGCGGTTCGCCCTGCCTCAATTTCGATCCCTGGGCCATGCGCCGCGAATTGATTTCGGCCAATTCGGCGCTTCATCGTGGCGGAGGGCGGATGCTGGTCATCGAAGCGATGATGGGGTTGTTCGACGGGGCGGCGGATGGTTCGGGCACACCGGCCGATCTCGCCGCTTTCCTTGGACTCTCCGTCGTGTTTGTGGTCGACGCCTCACGGATGTCGCAGTCGATTGCAGCGCTTGTCAGCGGCTTTGCCAATTTTCGCGCCGATGTCCGTATCGCCGGTGTCGTCCTTAACCGCGTCGGCAGCGACCGGCATGAAGCGATGCTGCGCCGCGCCTTGGAAGCCGTGCGCATTCCCGTAGCCGCCGTCATTCGCGGCGACAAGGGACTGACGTTGCCGGAGCGGCATCTCGGGCTGGTGCAGGCGGGAGAACATGCAGGCCTGGAGGCGTTCATCGAGCACGCGGCGGATACGGTCTCCAAGGCATGCGATTTCGGGCTGCTGCTGCGCGCCGCACACCAGAATCTCGTTCGGCCATCGGCCGCCAACATTGCCCGGCTGATGCCGTTTGGGCAGCGCATCGCCGTGGCGCGCGATATCGCTTTTGCCTTCTGCTACGAGCATATGCTGCTCGGCTGGCGCCGGCGCGGGGCGGAGATTTCGTTTTTCTCGCCGCTTGCCGATGAAGCGCCGGCTGATGATGCCGACGCCATCTATTTGCCCGGCGGCTATCCGGAATTGCATGCGGGCAGGCTCGCGACCGCATCCCGCTTTCAAGGGGCAATGAAGGCAGCCGCAGCGCGGGGTGCGCGAATCTATGGCGAATGCGGTGGCTACATGGTGCTTGGCGAAGGATTGGTGGATGCTACCGGCATGCGTCATGAAATGCTCGGGCTGTTGCCCGTCGTCACCAGCTATCAAAAGCGCCAGCGGCATCTCGGCTACCGGCGCGTGGTGCCGCTTGACGGTTCTTTCTTCGACCGACCGATGACGGCGCATGAATTCCATTATTCGACCATTGTCTCGGAAGGTACGGCGGATCGGCTGTTCGCTGTCAAAGACGCGTTGGGGGACGATCTTGGTACGGCCGGGCTGCAGCGCGGCAATGTCGCCGGTTCCTATATGCACCTGATCGATCTTGCCGGTGACGCCGCATGACGAACAGGATCGTACACGGCGGCGGCATCACTGCGGCGGCTCGTCTTTACGGCGGGCAACCGGAGGACTGGCTCGACCTATCGACCGGCATCAACCCCAATCCTGTTGCCTTGCCGGAAATTTCCGTTTCGGCCTGGCATCGGCTGCCGGATCAGCATCTGGTGGAACAGGCGAGGGCGGCGGCGAGAGTCTATTATCGCAGCGGGGATATCCTGCCGTTGCCTGTCCCAGGTACGCAGTCGGTGATTCAGCTACTGCCGCGACTTGCATCGGCAAGCGGTGTGGCCATCCTGTCGCCAACTTATGGGGAATATGCCCGCGCCTTTGCGCTGGCGGGTCTGCCCGTCTGCAAGATTACGGGGATCGATGATCTCACTCCCGAACAGAAGCTGGTCATCGTCGTCAATCCCAACAATCCGGATGGCCGAACTCTGTCCGTCGACCGGCTACGGGAATTGCACGACCGGCTGCAGCCGCGCGGCGGCATGCTGGTGGTCGACGAAGCATTTGGGGACATGGAGCCGGAAAGCAGCCTGGCGCCTTATGCTTCCTCCATGCCGAATCTCATCATTTTCCGTTCCTTCGGCAAATTCTTCGGGTTGGCTGGTCTGCGCCTCGGTTTCGTTATCGCGCAATCCTCGATCCTGGAGCGTTTCGAGGATTGGCTCGGCCCGTGGGCCGTTTCCGGACCGGCGCTTTCATTGGCCGCCTCGTTGATGACCGGTGACACAACCTCCATCCGCAACCGCATTCTCGATCGCAGATCGGCGCTGGATGCGGTCCTTCGCCAAGCCAGGCTTCAGGTCGCCGGCGGCACGGGGCTGTTCGCGCTGGTTGCCGATGATCGCGCAAGCGACATATATACGCATCTCTGCCGCCATCATATTCTTGTCCGCAAGTTCGACTATGCGCCGAATTGGCTGCGCTTTGGTCTTGCCCCAGGCGAGGTGACCGATCGCAGGCTTGCCGGGGCGCTCGAGGCTTATTCGATATGACGATCGACGAACATCTGCTCATCCTCGTTCTGGCATTGCTGTTGGACCGCCTCATCGGCGATCCGGACTGGCTATGGCAGCGCATGCCGCATCCCGTCGCGCTGTTCGGCAAGGCGATTTCCTTTTTCGACGGTCATTTCAACATCAAGGGCCTGCCTGGTCTGGTGCGACGCCGCAATGGCGTGATGTCGATTGTCGCGCTGCTTTTCGGCGCGGTCATAGCCGGCCTCGCCGTGCACGGGCTGCTCGCCTTCTTCGGCTGGCTCGGCATCCTGGCTGAAGCGGGTCTGGTGGCGATCTTCCTGGCACAGAAGAGCCTGGCCGATCATGTCGGCGAGGTATCGAAGGCGTTGCGCAGCGAGGGGCTCGACGGTGGACGCCGCGCCGTATCGCGCATTGTCGGTCGTGATCCCGAAACGCTGGACGAACCCGGCGTTTGCCGCGCCGCGATCGAGAGCCTTGCCGAGAATTTTTCCGACGGCGTGGTGGCGCCGGCGCTCTGGTATGCCGTGTTCGGCCTGCCGGGCCTGTTTCTCTACAAGATGCTGAATACGGCCGATTCGATGATCGGCCATAAATCCGAGACCTATATCGATTTCGGCTGGGCTGCGGCCCGGCTGGACGACATCGCCAACTGGCCGGCCGCGCGGCTGTCGATCCTGTTCATTGCCGCCGGCGCGCTCGCCAAGAAGGGGATTTCGGCACTCGGCAATACGATCCGCGTGGCGGTTCGCGATGGCGGGCTGCACCGCTCGCCGAATTCCGGCCGGCCGGAGGCGGCGATGGCCGGCGCCTTGGATATCCAGCTTGCCGGGCCGCGCGTCTACGGCGGCGAGGTCGTTCGCGAGCCGATGATCAACGGTTCCGGCCGCGATATCGCCACCGTCAGCGATGTCGACAGCGGCATCTCGATCTTCTATTCGGCATGCACGATGCTGACGCTTATCGCCTTCGCGGCATTCCTGTTGTTGTTGTGATTGGCCACGCTTGCGTTAACGAATTGGTCACTATCTGTATTAATTTAGTATAATCAGAGAGCTGGTAGTTATTCCCTCCATCGGAATTGTTTCGAAAAGAAGCAAACGGTGGAGGGGCGAAATGAAGCGAATAACGGCGGCCGCTGCCGCATGTCTATGCATGCAGTTTCATGTTACAACAGCGCAGGCTGGAACTGTTCTCGCCAGTGTTGATCTTCGGTCGCAGACGATGACCGTTTCCGAAGACGGCGTTTTCAAGTATCGCTGGAAAGTATCAACGGCCCGCAGAGGTTATGTAACCCCTACCGGCTCCTATACTGCGAAGTGGTTGTCGCGCGATCATCGCTCGAAGAAATACGACAATGCGCCGATGCCCTATGCGGTCTTCTTCAACGGCGGCTACGCGGTGCACGGCACCTATGAGCTGAAGCATCTCGGCCGGCCGGCATCGCATGGCTGCGTTCGTCTGGAACCGCGAAACGCCGCGACCTTCTTCTCGATGGCATCGCAGGTGGGGCTGAGCAACACGCGCATTATCATCAACCAGTGACCACGGTTTGCTCATTGCACCAGCGATCTGGCTGGGATTGCAACTAATTTGCTTGGCTTTGCCACTAAGCCGCAATGCTGCCGTATCTTGCTCGCATGCCGGCCGCTGTTCCGGCAATTGCGCACCGGAAGTATCTTTGCTGTTTAGGCAACAGTGCTTCGCCAAATTACCGGGGTCTCGGGTGGAAACCATTGGCTTTTGGAATGGATTTCCCTATGAGGAGGGTTGAATTATCATTTCAAGAGGTATGGGCGTGACTGCTACATTCGACAAAGTTGCCGACATCATCGCTGAGACAAGCGAAATCGACCGTGAAACGATCACGCCAGAGAGCCACACGATCGACGACCTCGGCATCGACAGCCTCGACTTCCTGGACATCGTCTTCGCCATCGACAAGGAATTCGGCATCAAGATTCCGCTGGAACAGTGGACGCAGGAAGTCAACGAGGGCAAGGTTTCGACCGAGGAATATTTCGTCCTCAAGAACCTCTGTGCCAAGATCGACGAATTGCGCGCCGCCAAGGGCTGAGCAACGTCCTTGCTTTTTTTGACGCCCAGCCGCCCTTGAAATATGGCGGCCGGGCGGTTTCATTCTTAACTATCGTATCCTGCCCGGGCCAAACCGCGTCACCGGGTCGGATCGGAGGCGTTAATGCTGCTGGAATATTTCCAGATGATTGACCGGGTCGAGTCGGTCGATCTCACCAAGGGCCTTTTGAAGGCGCATTCGGTCGTTCCGGCCAAGAGCCCCGTTTTCGAAGGTCACTTTCCGGGCATGCCGCTCGTTCCCGGCGTCCTTCTGATCGAGACCATGGCGCAGGCGTCGGGCATGCTGGTGCTCGCGGCAACGAAATTCGCCTATATGCCGTTCCTGATGTCGGTCGACGGCGCCAAGATGCGTACCTTCGTCGAGCCAGAAGCAAAGCTCGACATCGAGGCGGAACTGGAGCATGACGGCTCGGGCTTTGCGGTGACAAAGGCGCGGATCACGATTGCCGGCAAGAAGATCTGCGATGCGCAGTTGAAGCTGCGCACCATGCCGTTTAATGAGGTGCCGCTCGCCGATATCGTGCGCAAGCGGGCAGGCGAGGTCGGGCTTCTCGACGCTATCGCCGCTAATGGCTGACGTTTCCGGCTTGCATGGCGCCGCATTCTAAGAGGATTGATGAATGAGCAAGGCTCAGAATGATGTGGTGATCACGGGTATCGGCATCGTCACCTGTCAGGGTGTCGGCAAGGATGCGCATGTCGCCCTGCTGACATCGGACAAGGTGCCGCCGACCATCGTCGAGACCGAGAAATTCAAACCCTATCCCGTGCATCCGCTGCCGGAGATCGACTGGTCGCAACAGATCCCAAAGCGTGGTGATCAGCGCCAGATGGAAAACTGGCAGCGCATCGGCGTCTTCACTGCCGGCCTGGCGCTGGATGATGCCGGCTTCAAGGACGATCTGGACGCTTGCGGCAGCATGGACATGATCGTTGCGGCCGGCGGCGGCGAGCGCGACATCAATGTCGATACATTGATCGTCAACGAAGGTCTGAAGCGCAACGACCGCGAATTGCTTCTGAACGAGAAGCTGACGACCGAGCTGCGTCCGACGCTGTTCCTCGCCCAGCTTTCCAATCTGCTCGCTGGCAATATCTCCATCGTCCACAAGGTCACGGGTTCGTCGCGTACCTTCATGGGCGAGGAAGCTTCCGGCATCTCGGCCATCGAAACTGCTTTCCATCGCATCAGGTCGGGCGAATCGAGCCATGCATTGGTCGGCGGTGCGTTTTCGGCCGAGCGTCAGGACATGATACTGCTGATCGAATCAGTGAACGCGCATGCGATCGGCGACTGGCATCCGCTTTGGTCCCGCAAGCCTGAAGATGGCGGCGGTATGATCATGGGTTCGCTCAGCGCTTTCCTCGTGCTCGAATCGCGCGCCCATGCCGAAGGCCGTGGCGCGCGCATCTACGCAACCATCGACGCCATCGAAGGCGATCGCGGCAGCCGCGATAGCGGCAAGTTCGAGGCCCGGTTGGAGCACTTGCTCGCGCCCGCCAAGGACGCGCAAGGCGACAGCACGGTCGTCTTCTGCGGCACGACTGCGATCCCAGATCTCGCGACGCGCGAGAAGGCCGTTCTGGAAGCGCAGTTGCCCGGATCGGCCATTCGGGGCTATGCCGGCGTTTCCGGCCACGGCCTTGAAAGCCAGTTTCCGCTTGGGCTCGCCTTTGCCGCTCTGGCGGTCGCCAACAAGGCCAAAGTACCGCCTTTCGATGCCACGCATGAAAAGCCGATGACTGCCGGCGCGCAGAAAGCGGTCGTCACGACCGTTGGGCATGTGCGCGGTGAAGGCGTCGCCGTACTTTCCGCCGAAGCGTGAGGAGTTAGGATCATGACCGCATCCGCCTACAAGGATCATCTCGGCCGCCCGATCGTCGCCGTTACCGGCATGGGCATCATCACGTCACTCGGCCAGGGGCTGCAGGACAATTGGAACGCGCTTTCCTCGGGCACGTCCGGCATCCACGGGATCACCCGCTTCCCGACCGACGGCCTTTCGACGCGCATTGCCGGCACCGTGGATTTCATCGATATTCCGGTACCGAACGCGGTCGAGCGCTCCTATGCCTTTGCTCGCGAGACCACGATCGAGGCGCTCGCCCAGGCAGGCATTTCGGGTGATTTCAACGCGCCGCTTTTCCTCGCCGCACCGCCGATCGAGCCGGAATGGAGCGCACGCTTCGAGCTGGCCGACCGCTCGCCGCCGGCCGATCATCCGGCCGATGCCTATGAGCGCTTCCTCGCGGCAATGCGTGAGCGTCCCGATCCGGCTTTCCACGAGGCAGCCCTGTTCGGCGCCATTTCAGAGCGTCTTGCCGACCGTTTCGGTACACGCGGCCTGCCGGTGACGCTGTCGACGGCCTGTGCATCGGGCGTTACCGCGATCCAGCTCGGCATCGAGGCAATCCGCCAGGGTCGCACCACGCGGGCGCTGACAGTCGCGACGGATGGTTCGCTCAGTGCCGAAGCGCTGATCCGCTTTTCGCTGCTTTCGGCATTGTCGACGCAGAATGACCCGCCGACCAAGGCATCCAAGCCGTTCAGCAAGGACCGCGACGGCTTCGTTATCGCGGAAGGTGCCGCAACGCTTGTGTTGGAATCGCTGGAATCTGCTATTGCCCGCGGCGCAAAGATCCTTGGCATCATGAAGGGCGCCGGCGACAAGGCGGATTCCTTCCATCGCACCCGCTCGTCGCCGGACGGCGGCCCGGCGATCGCGACGATCCGCGCTGCTCTTGCCGATGCGGGAATGGCTGAAACCGATATCGGCTATATCAACGCGCACGGCACGTCGACGCCGGAAAACGACAAGATGGAGTACGGATCCATGTCCGCCGTCTTCGGCGAGCGGCTTCCGTCCATTCCGGTCTCGTCGAACAAGTCGATGATCGGCCATACGTTGACGGCCGCCGGCGCGGTCGAAGCGGTGTTCTCGCTGCAGACCATGCTGACCGGCACGCTGCCGCCGACCATCAATTACAACAATCCCGATCCGTCGATCATTCTCGACGTCGTGCCGAACAAGAAGCGCGAAAAGCAGGTGGGCGCCATTCTTTCGAACTCCTTCGGGTTCGGCGGACAGAACGCCAGCCTTGTCATGGCGCTTGAACCGGCTTAATCGGACCTTTGAACAAAAAGACGTTACTGCGCCCGAGAGGCGGGGGATTTTGCCATGCGCGCTTTGCAATTGATCGACGACCGCAAACTTGAGATCACCGATCTACCGGAGCCTGAAGCTCCGGGCGCGGGTGAGGTTACCCTGCGCGTGAAGGCAGTCGCCCTCAACCATATCGACGTATGGGGCTGGCGTGGGATGGCGTTTGCCAAGCGCAAGATGCCGCTGGTGATCGGCGCGGAAGCGGCCGGTGTCGTCGAGGCGATCGGACCGGGTGTTGCCAACGTACTGCCCGGCCAGCTCGTATCGATCTACGGTGCCCGCACCTGCGGTCTCTGCCGCCACTGCCGCGAAGGCCGCGACAATCTCTGCGAACATGTCGGCGGCGTGCATGGCTTCCATCTCGATGGCTTCGCGCAGGAGAAGGTCAACCTGCCGGCGCGCCTGCTGGTTCCGGCGCCTCCCGGTGTCGATGCGATTGGCGCTGCTTTAGCACCCGTTACCTTCGGCACGGTCGAGCATATGCTGTTCGACAATGCCAAGCTGGAGCCCGGCGAGACGATCCTTGTCCACGCCGGCGGCTCCGGCATCGGCACGGCGGCAATCCAGCTTGCCAAGAAGATCGGCTGCACTGTCATCACCACCGTCGGTTCCGACGACAAGATCGAGAAGGCCAAGGCGCTCGGCGCCGATCACGTCATCAACTATCGCACCGACCGTTTTGAAGGCGTGGTGCGCAAGCTGACGAAGAAGAAGGGCGTCGACGTCGTCTTCGAACATGTCGGCAAAGATACCTGGGCCGGCTCGATGCTGTGTATGAAGCGTGGCGGGCGTCTCGTCACCTGCGGCTCGACCTCGGGCGTCTCCACCGACATGAACCTGATGATGCTGTTCCAGCAGCAGCTAAAGCTGCTCGGCTCCTTCGGCTGCCGGATGGAGAACATGGCGAACGCCATGCAGAAGATGGCGCGTGGGCTGGTATATCCGGTCATCGACACTGAAGTGAGCTTTGGCGATATCGACCGGGCGCTGGAGCGGATGGAATCGCGCCAGATCTTCGGCAAGATCATCCTCAAGATGGATTGAGCGGCGTGAAGCTCGTCCTCACCCGGATCGTGCTTGCCGTCAGGCATTTCCGCCAATGGCTGATTGCGCAGATCATCTTCGGCTTCCTAAATTTCCTGAAGCTGTTCCCCGCCGATGGCGGCATCAACTTCGCCGACTGGCTGACCCGGAAAATCGGGCCGCATACGAGCCGCCACAAGCTGATGCTGACCAATCTGCGCAACGCTTTTCCTGAGAAGAGCGAGGCGGAGATCGCGGAGATTGCCTTGGCGAGCTGGGGCAATATGGGGCGGCTGGCGGCGGAGTATGTCTTCCTCGATCGGCTGTTTGATTTCGATCCGTTTAGCGAGAAGCCGGGCCGCGTCGAGGTATCCGGCATTCCGATCTTCCTCGACCTCAGGGACAATCCGCGGCCGTTCATCGTCTTTACAGGACATACGGCAAATTTCGAATTGCTGCCGGTTGCAGGCGCTGCCTTCGGGCTGAAGGTCACCGTGCTCTTCCGTCCGCCGAACAATCCCTATGTGGCAGAGAAGGTTTTCGATTTTCGCGCCAAGCGCATGGGCAATCTCGTACCCTCGCATGCGGGATCGTCTTTCACCTTGGCCAGGCAATTGGAAGCCGGCGGCGGGGTTGGCGTTCTGGTCGATCAGAAGTTCCGAAAGGGACTGAAGACGCTGTTCTTCGGTCGCGACGTCAAAACCAATCCGCTGCTGCCGAAGCTGGTTCGTCAGTTTAATTGCGAAGTTTATCCGGCTCGTTGCATCCGGCTGCCCGATAATCGCTATCGACTGGAGATCGAACCGAGACTGGAGATGCCGCGCGATGCTCGCGGCAATCTGGATCTGCCTGCGACGGCGCAGCTTCTGAACGACAAGGTAGAGAGCTGGGTGAGGGAATATCCCGAGCAATGGCTGTGGTATCACGACCGCTGGAATATCAAAAAGACTCTTTTCTAAGTAATTACTTAAATAAAACAATTCGTAGCAGAATGAACCATCTTAAGCCTTCTTAGGCTCAAAATTAGACCTTCGGTAAGTCCTGCCTTTCGAAAAATTCGCCTTTACCGAGAACTTCATTTCACCCGGATTGAATGTGAGGGTAAGTCATGTTATTGCATTTGCAAGAAAGCTTGGTGAGATAGCGGGCGCCAGGCTGAATATCCTTGTTTATGGTAGCGTCGGGAATGAGGCCCGAAGCTGAACCATGGGCAAGGACAGGAGGGCAATTTGCTGGCACTCTTTCATGCCTTCTCCATGAAATGCACCCAGATTCAAAGGGCAATCAAGCTGGGTGACGATGAACTTGTCGGTTCGCTCGATCGCGAGTTGGAGCCGCTCGTTACAGCGATCCTGGCTTATAAAGCCACCAGCCTTCTCGAAATGTATATGCAATTGCAATTTATGAGCAATCTCATCCGCGAGGAATCGGATGACCGCTCACGAGTAATGCGCAATTCCGCGTCGCTATCGTCACTGATCGATCGCTATTTCGGCGGCGCCAGTGAGGCCGCGGCGGAGGTGCTGATGGCATTTTCCACAGGAAAGAACCAGCACGAAGCCGAGGTCGCCGGGTTCGACGAGGACAATGTTCTGAACGACGTTATCCTCGATAGCCTGCCGGATCGTGTCGCGGTGATTACGCGCGACTATCGCTATCTCTATAGCAACGCGGCCAATTCCGAATTTCTGGGGTCTAAGCCGATCGAGCTGGTCGGCCGGCATATTGCAGAATTCACCGGTTCCGAATTGTTTGAAAGCACCTTCAAGACCAAGCTGGATGCCTGCTTTGCCGGCGAGACAGTCGATTGCCTCTATCCGGCCTATCGTCCGAAGGAGGCCAACAAGACCTTGCATTGCCGAATGACGCCGCTACGCGCCACCAAGTCGAGAGGCGAAGTAATCGGCGCGCTGGTGGTGGTGCATGAAGTCAGCGTCGTTCCGGCGAACATGCTGGTGGCCTGATCGGCCGTTTTGGTTCCAAACGATAATCTTTCGATAACGCCCGCATTGTGCGGGCGTAATTCGTTTGTCTTTTCCCTACCATCGTCGAAAGCCGTGACAGCGAGCAAATGGCTCGCTCTCTTCGTCGATCTATTGCCGCTTCAGGAAAGGCAGGTTTTCAGGGAATTGGCGATGCTGCGCATCAGGTCGAAATAGAGATCCGGTCCTTGCGTCAGCGTCGCCGCTTCCGGATCGAGCACGCCCGATTTGGCGGATGTGCCCTCGATGACGACATTGACCAGCTTTGGTTCGAATTGCGGCTCGGCGAAGACGCAGGTTGCGCCGAGACCGGCGACCTTGCCGTGGATTTCCGCCACCCGCTCCGCGCCGGGGATGCTTTCCGGGCTGACCGTGATCGAACCCGCGACATGCACGCCGTAGCGGCGCTCGAAATATTGATAGGCATCGTGGAAGACGATGAAGGGCTTGTTCTTTACCGGCGCGACGGTCGAGGCGATTTCCGAGTCGAGCGCGTCCAGCTTGTCGTCCAGCGCTTTCTGGTTCGCCTCGTAGGTTAGCGCATTGGCGGGATCGGCCGCGACCAATGTGGTGGTGATCTCAGCCGTCATTGCCTTGGCATTGTGCGGATCGAGCCAGAGATGCGTATCGAACGCGCCGTGATCGTG
Source organism: Rhizobium sp. NXC24 (assembly GCF_002944315.1). Lineage (NCBI taxonomy): Bacteria > Pseudomonadati > Pseudomonadota > Alphaproteobacteria > Hyphomicrobiales > Rhizobiaceae > Rhizobium > Rhizobium sp. NXC24. The sequence continues at coordinate 2,291,148 of NZ_CP024311.1, read as the reverse complement.
TGTATCACCTGCGTCCGCAGCCGGTTCGTCGCCGTCGTCATCCGCTTCGAAAGCGCCGCCCTGGCGGAATTTCAGTTTAGTGATGCCAGGCGCCTTGTCGAGTTCGACCACGAGGGCGTTCGAGCCGAGCGCCGAGAGGGGTTTTTCCAGAAAAGCCTCCATGCCGGGACCAACCCAGAAGACCACTTTGGCGCCTTCCAGCGCCCGCGCATTCGAAGGCTTCAGCGCATAGGTGTGCGGCGAGGCCGCGCCTTCCACGATCAAATCCGGCGTGCCGACGCCCTGCATGATTGCGGCGACGAGGGAATGAACCGGCTTGATCGACACCACCACTTCCGGCGGATCGCCCGCGAATGCCGGGGCGGCGAAAAGCCCGGAGAGCAATAAGGAAGCGGCGAGGGGGAGAAGGGTCTTTGGCGGGATCATGCGATATTGCCCTTGAATGGGTTCTGTTATGTTATTACATCAATTGCGTTATGCTATAACGTGTGCGATAGCAGGACGCAACAGCGCAAATGGAAATTTCATGCTTTCTTCCGTGGACAATAAGAGCCGGCCCCTCGTGTCGCTCCATGATGTCGGCGTCCGCCGTGGTGGCCGTTGGCTGGTGCGCGGCGTCGATTTTTCGGTGAGCCGCGGCGAAATCGTCACCCTGATCGGCCCGAACGGTTCCGGCAAATCCACCAGTGCCAAGACCGCCATCGGCGTGTTGAAGCCGGATGAGGGCAGCGTCGATCGCATCGCCGGGCTCAAGGTCGGTTATGTCCCGCAGAAACTTGCCATCGACTGGACCCTTCCGCTGAGCGTGCATCGTTTGATGACATTGACCGGACCCTTGCCGGAAGCGGAGTTGAAGGCGGCTTTGGAGGCGGTGGGCATCGCCCATCTCGCCAAGGCTGAGGTGCAGCATCTCTCCGGCGGCGAATTCCAGCGGGCCTTGCTGGCGCGTGCGATTGCCCGCAAGCCGGACTTGCTGGTGCTGGACGAGCCGGTACAAGGCGTCGACTTCAGTGGCGAGATCGCGCTTTACGATCTCATCAAATCGATCCGCAATTCCGAAGGTTGCGGCATTCTGTTGATCTCACATGATCTGCACGTCGTCATGGCCGCGACGGACACCGTTGTTTGCCTCAATGGCCACGTCTGCTGCCGCGGTACGCCGCAGGCGGTGACCCAGAGCCCGGAATATGTCAGGCTGTTCGGCACGCGGGCAGCACAATCGCTGGCGATCTACAGTCATCATCACGACCATACGCATCTGCCTGATGGCCGTGTGCAGCATGCCGACGGCTCGATCACCGATGATTGCCGTGCCGATGACGGTCATCACGGCCATGGCCATCACGATCATCACGACCATGATCATGCCCACCACGATCATGATCATAATGCCGCAGGAGAACGCCATGTTTGACGATTTCTTCCTGCGCGCCGTCATCGCGGGCGTCGGGCTGGCGCTGACCACCGGGCCGCTCGGCTGCTTCATCATCTGGCGGCGCATGGCCTATTTCGGCGATACGATCTCACATTCGGCATTGCTCGGCGTGGCGCTGTCATTGCTCTTCCAGCTCAATCTGACGCTCTCCGTTTTCGCTGTCGCTGCGGCCGTTTCGATCCTGCTCCTGTTCCTGCAGCGCCGTCAGGCGCTGTCGGCGGACGCCTTGCTCGGCATTCTGTCGCATGCAACGCTGGCGATCGGCCTGGTGATCGTCGCTTTCATGAGCTGGGTAAGAATCGACCTCATTGCTTTCCTGTTCGGCGACATTCTTGCCGTCAATCGTTCGGATATTGCCCTGATCTGGGGCGGCGGCATTCTGGTGCTGGCGGCCATTGCCTGGCTTTGGCGGCCGCTGCTCGCCTCCACCGTCAATCCGGAGTTGGCCGAGGCGGAGGGACTGCAGCCGGAGCGGGCGAAGCTGTTTTTCATGCTGCTGATGGCCGTCGTTATCGCCATTGCCATGAAGATCGTCGGCATCCTGCTGATCACCGCGCTGCTGATCATCCCGGCCGCCACGGCACGCCGCTTTGCCGCGACGCCGGAGATGATGGCGGTTTTCGCATCGCTGATTGGGGCTGTTGCCGTCGTCGGCGGATTGTTCGGCTCGCTGCGTTACGATACGCCCTCCGGCCCGTCGATCGTGGTGGCGGCGCTCGTTCTGTTTATCATCAGTCTGCTGCCCCTTGCCCGTAGGGCCGGCGCGCCGGCGGCGCAACAAGGAGGACAGGGATCATGACCACTCCGATACTGACCAAGAACCAGTCGCTCGTTTTCGATGTCCTGACCAAGGCGGAGGCGCCCCTCAGCGCCTATACCATTCTCGACAAGCTGCGTGACCATGGTTTCCGCGCACCGCTGCAGGTCTACCGGGCGTTGGACAAGCTCTTGGAATATGGTGTCGTCCATCGTCTCGAGAGCATTAACTCCTTCGTTGCCTGTGCCCATCCGGATGAGAATTGCCATAGCCACGGCCTCGTCGCCTTTGCCATCTGCGAAAGCTGCGGCCAGGTGATCGAATTCCACGATCATGAAGTGGATCACCGGCTGATGGACTGGCTGAAATCGCAGAAGTTCAAGGCCGAGAAGTCGACCATCGAGATTCGCGGTCATTGCGCGAGCTGTGCCGCTTGAATGTCGGCGTGGCGCGATTCTAAAGCCGCGCGCACTTTTGAAAAATGCCGCCTAATCCAGCCTCTTGAGGTCGCGGGCAAAACGCTGCCAATTGGCGACATAGTTGCGGGCCGAACGGCGCAGGCCTTCGATGGCAGCCTCGTCCAGTGTGCGGATTGCCTTTGCGGGAGCGCCGACGATCAAAGAGCCGTCGGGAAATTCCTTGCCCTCTGTCACCAGCGCGTTGGCGCCGACCAGACAATTCTTGCCGATCTTTGCGCCGTTCAACACGGTCGCGCCCATGCCGATCAGCGAATTGTCGCCGATGGTGCAGCCGTGGATGATGGCATGGTGACCGATCGTGCAGCCTTCACCGATCGTGGTCGGGAAGGCAGGATCGGTATGCACCATCGCCCCTTCCTGAATATTGGTGCCTTTGCCGACGACAATTGGCTCATTGTCGCCGCGCAGGACCGCGCCAAACCAGATACCGACATCCTCGCCGATCTCCACCTTGCCGATCACACTTGCGTCGGGCGCGATCCAATAGCGGCCGGGATCTGGCGTCTTCGGCACCAAGCCGGAAAGGGCATAGAGCGGCATCTCGCTTCTCCTCGATCAAATGACGTTCAGCACCAGCGTCGCGACGCCATCGACGGCGCAGGTGATCCTGTCGCCGCGCGCCACCGGTCCGACGCCGGCCGGCGTGCCGGTCATGATGACATCCCCAGGCGCCAGCGTGAACTGCTTCGAGAGCTCGGCGATGATTTCCGGTACCTTCCAGATCATCTGCGAGAGGTCACCCCTCTGCGCCGACTCGCCGTTGCGCATCAGCCAGATGCCACCCTTGTCGGGATGACCAACCTTAGTTGCCGGGGCGAGAGGGGAAATGGGGGCGGAGTGTTCGAAGGCCTTGCCGACTTCCCAAGGGCGGCCGAGCTTCTTGGCTTCGCCCTGCCGGTCGCGGCGGGTGAAATCGATGCCGACGGCATAGCCGTAGATGCAGTCTAGCGCTCTCTCGGCCGGAATGTCGGCGCCGCCGCTTTTCAGCGCGATCACCAGCTCGACCTCATGATGCACATCCGACGACAGCGGCGGATAGGGGAAATCGCCTGATGGTAACAGATTGTCCGGGTTCTTCTGGAAGAAGAAGGGCGGTTCGCGGCTGGGGTCGTGGCCCATCTCAATCGCATGGTCGGCATAGTTGCGGCCGACGCAATAGACGCGGCGCACGGGGAAGAATGCGGTTTCGCCTTCGATCGGCAATAGGACGGGTGCGGGCAGGGGAATGACGGTGGCAAATTGTTCGGTCATGACAATCTCTTCGCAAAATTCGTCTGCTGCCAGAAGAACGCTGTCTTCCGACTCCAGTGTCAGCCTAGCATCAATGGAGCGGAGGGGAAAACCGACCAATGGAAACGTTTTGGTGTAAAGCGTGGGCGGAGGCGTTTTCCGTATTCACCGGCACTCTCGAAAGCGATGCCCGGATATCCGCCGTAAGCCTTAGATTCGCTCATCTGTGCAGGTGATGGGAACTGTGGCATAACTAGGCCATGGCTATAAATGTCTTGGGGGTCCACACCGATCAGGTCAGGACGGAACAGGCGTCGGGCAATTCGCTTGCAGCCGCCTATTCTGTGGCCGTCTTCTGCTGGGTGCTGTCGTCCGGCGTCTATATTGCCGCGAAGTGGGTCTCTCATGAAATGCCGCCCTGGGCGCTCTGCTTTTGGCGCGTGCTGATCGCCTGGGCCATCCTGCTGCCGATCGTGCGCGGGCATTTTGGCGCCATGGTTGCGCTTGTGCGGGCTCGTCCGCTGGAATTACTTTGTATTGGCGGCACCGGGCTCGCGATCTGTCAGGGGCTGCTTTTCATCGGCCTCGAACATGCAGATGCCACGACGGCCGGCATCATCATGGCTCTGATCCCCATTCTCACGATGATCCTTGCCCGCCTGATTTTGGGGGAGCCAATGGGAACCTGGCAGGTGACGGGATCGATCATCGCTTTCCTCGGCATCGTAACCATCGTCGTCAAAGGCAGCCCGGCGGCATTGATGCGCCTCGATATCAATCCAGGGGAGTTGTGGATCGTCGCCGGCTCTTTCTGCTTCAGTCTCTACACCGTCCTGCTCCGCCGCGCGAAATTCGATATAGAGCGCCTTCCGCTTTTGGTGCTGCTTCTTGGCGCCGCGGTGCTTACGGCGTTGCCGTTCTATCTCTGGGAGCTTGCGTCCGACGAGCGCTCGACGCTCAACGGCAACGGGCTGATCGCGCTCGCCTATGTGGCGATCCCCGGCGGGGCCATGACCTATTACCTCTTCAATCGGAGCGTCGAGGCGCTGGGTGCGGCCCGGGCCGGCATGATGCTCTACCTGCAGACAATCTTCACCGCCATACTCGCCTACCTGATTCTCGGCGAACAGTTGCAGTCCTATCACCTCGAAGGCGCTGCGATCATCGTCGTCGGCCTGCTGCTTGTCACCCTGCTGAAGCCGAAGACCGAAACCGCGGCGGCAAAGCCCTAATGCGCTAGTGGCGTTGCTGGTCATCTCAGCGCGATACATTGCGGGACGAAGATTTGCTGCCGCGTTTGAACTTTGACGCCGTCTCGCTTTATTCCTATCTGTGCTGTATATCGCCTCTCGACATCGTGCCCCATTTTGTTGCTGCGCGCCGCTTAAGGTCGCTTAGACGCGGCAATAGACGATTGGAGCGGGCCAGAACAAAGTTTATGCGAGCAGACAAGACATGACAAAATCGGCAGAAAAGCCCGGAGTGCCGGCGGATATCCCTTATAGCCGCAAGCCCGTTTTCGCCGTCGCACCGATGATCGACTGGACGGATCGGCATTGCCGGTATCTGCATCGGCAGATCAGCCGGCATGCGCTGCTCTATACCGAGATGGTGGTGGCGGATGCGATCATCCATGGGCCGCGTGACCGGCTGCTGGGACATGATACCTCCGAGCATCCCGTGGCGCTGCAAGTCGGCGGCTCCGATCCGGCCAAGCTTTCGGAAGCGGTGCAGATTGCCGGGGCTTATGATTATGACGAGATCAATCTGAACGTCGGCTGTCCTTCGGATCGCGTGCAGTCCGGTACGTTCGGGGCCTGCCTCATGCTGACGCCGGAGACGGTGGCGGAATGCGTTGTGGCGATGAAGAGGGTTTCCAAGGCGCCCGTGACGGTGAAATGCCGGATCGGTGTCGATGAGCAGGAGCCGGAGCTGGCGTTGCCGGAGCTGATCACCCGCGTGCTCGAGGCCGGCGCCGATGCGATCTGGATCCATGCCCGCAAGGCCTGGCTGAAGGGCCTGTCGCCGAAGGAAAACCGCGAGATCCCGCCGCTGGATTACGACATCGTCTACCGGATGAAAGAGCGTTGGCCGGACGTCTTCATCGGCATCAACGGCGGCATCCAGACGCTGGATCAGGCCGAAGCGCATCTTGCCCATGTTGACGGCGTCATGCTCGGCCGCGCCGCCTATCAGAACGCTGCTATCCTCGCCGATGTCGATCATCGCTTCTATGGTGAACCGTCCGTCGAGCCGGATTGGAACGACCTGCGCGACCGGATGATGGCCTATACGGAGCGCCACATTGCCAACGGCGGCCGCCTGCAGCATGTCGCCCGCCACATGGTCGGCCTCTTCACCGGCCTACCGGGCTCCCGCCGCTACCGTCAGATTCTCTCCACCGACGCCAACAAGCCGGGGGCGGGGGCGGAGGTGATTGCAGCGGCATTTGCAGCAGTGGATTTTGCCGGCGAGGGCGAGCGAGTGAGCGCTTAGCGCCCTGGGAATATGCCAACCCGCCCTCGTCCTTCGAGGGTCGCTTATGCTCCCACCTCAGGTGAGGGCTGATCGATTGGGTCTTGCGGCAATTGCAAGTGATCTTGGGAACAATTACGAAGCCTGCTCTACCCTCATCCTGAGATGCGGAAGCCGTAGGCTGTAGCCTCGAAGGACGAGGGTGCCCGATCTGCCTGCAAACGCAAAAAAACGGCGCGGTTTTCACCGCGCCGTTCGAAACCTTATCCGGCTTCTCAACTAAGACTTAGGAAGCCTTGATGTTGACAGCCTTCGGGCCCTTGCCCATGCGATCCGGCTCGGTGTCGAAGGTGACCTGCTGGCCTTCGCGCAGCGACTGGATGCCAGAAGCCTGAAGAGCGGAGATGTGAACGAAAACGTCCTTAGCGCCGCCGTCCGGGGTGATGAAACCAAAACCCTTGTCCTGGTTGAAGAATTTTACGATGCCCTTGGTGGCCATTGGGATAGTCCTTTTCCCTACAGTCTGATGTCTGCCCGAGCTGCCCCGAGCGGTTTAGCCTTTGCCCTACGCAAAGACCAGTCGAGAAGTCACGTACGGGGAAAGAACGTCTACGCAGAGGATAAACCTCTGTAGGCTGCCTCGCGCAGTCGGCATTGCCAAATCAGTCCAGTCACCGGCATGCAAATGCCCGAGCGGGTGTATGGGTGACAGGATTTGCGACAAAAGGCAAGGGGCAATATTGGGGCGAAGCGGGAATGAGGCCGGATAGGGGGGAGATTTCAAGGGGTTGGGGAGGTGATGCTTATGCCGGTAATGGCCGTTATTGTTTCATTTTGACACTACAATACGGCGAAAATTACCCGTATACCGATCAATGACGTAGCTTCGATGACAACTATTTGCGATGAGTCACTCGAAATGAAATGGCGCGGATTATCGCCGCGCTGGCAAATCCCAAACCCGATAGAGGTTATTGAGCGCATCCGCTGTGCGGCATTCGACGACTGGCAAACCGGATTCCTGGAGAATTTTTGCATATTTGACGCCACTGTCGCGAGTCTTCACGAGAATCCAGTGAATCATTTCCCATTTGATGCTGTCCTGGGCACCTTCGAGATGTCCCGCGCGGTCCGAGCGGTTGATCAGCGTGCGCTTGAGATAGCGGGAAAAGCGTAGCCAGTGATTGGACGTTAGGAGAATGGCGCCGGTAGCACGGGCCAAACGCTGCGGCATCAGGCGCGAGTAGTTGCCTTCCATAACCCACTGCTCTCCCAGAATTGCCGCATCGTGAAGCGCGGCGAACTCTGCTTCGGGGCGCGGCTGCCAATCCGTATAGGGCAGATGATGAAGTTGATCGAGATGGACGGCCGGAAAACCAAGCTTTTTAGCAAGGGCGACCGCCAACGTCGATTTCCCCGCATTGGAAGGGCCAACAACGACAACGCGCTCGCCAAGGGAGTGCAAAGGCAACATGAGGACACCGGTCGGGAAAATTGAGATGACCTCAACTGGCTGGAAAACGATGAGTTGTCAACGACCGGCGGGCTCGGTCCCTCAATGGTAGCATCTTCGCCAATTGCGCCGCAGCTTTCCGCACGCCGGGCCGCTCTCAAACCACTTCGATTTTGAAATCCGCGCCTTCCCACCGCTGCGTATCCGTCCAGAAGAGTGTGAAGATGATCGTGCCCGGGCCGAGCGCCTTCGTCGGTATGTCGCAGATGTGCATGCCGAAACCCGTAGTGTGAGATTGGCTGTCGGTGAAGCTGGACCAGCCGTCGGTGGACCAGTGCACCTGCGCTGGTTCCGGCAGTTCGATGCGCAGGGCGCGGCCTGCCGGCATACGCGCGCGCTTGTTCGTCGGGCGCCAGGCGAAGGGCGCGGGTGCCGGCTTGGCGCCGACGTAGCGGGCGAAGGTCTGGGGCGGCATATCGAAGACTACGCCGTCACGGATCGAGCGCAGCAGCTTGATGTGTTCCGCGTGGGCCCAGACCAGAGGCATGGCGCTGCCGGAGGGGCGACCGAGAAAAAGCTCGCGTTCGGGCACGTTTTTGCTGTCCCAGATCTGCTCGGGCAGGAGCCCGCCTTCGCTTGCCGAGACTTCCAGTGCCGCCAGCAGGCGCTTCGCCTCATCCGGCCGCCCGGCGGCGAGCTCATAGTGCGCGCGCTCGCCCGTCAGCAGCGGCCATAGGCGGCCGACACCGCTGCCGGCGAAGGGCGCGCCGCCGGTGCGCTCGCCGTAGCCGTCGTCATTGTAGCGGTACCAGTAGGGTCCGGCGGGAAGGTCGCGCCGCAATTCCGAATCGATCGCGGCGATGGTGCCGAGGATGCGCGGATCGTCGGCGGCCCTGAGGCCGAAGCGCACCAGCGCCAGCGCGTCCGGGCTGATAAGCAGGTCCGCCTCCAAGACTTCGCTGGCGTCATCGCGATTGCGGATTGGGATGAAGTCACGCCTCAGTGACGAGCTGCCATCCGTGACCGAGGCGATGCGCACGTAATAGCCTTCGATGCCGAGGCTGCGCGATAGTTCCGTATCGGTGGCATAGGTCCATTCCTCGATGCGCTCGTTCCAGCCATCGGCCACCTCGCGCAGATATTGCGCCGCCGCCAGCCGGCCGGCTGCTTCCACCGCATCGGCCGCCGCGAGCAAGCCGGCGATCTCGACGGCGAGCGTGAACGGCGAGTAGCCGGCATCCTCCTCCCAGCGATCCTGCTGGGTAGCAGGGCCGTTTCTGACAATATAGGCCGCAGCCGCCTCGATCATCGGCAGGTACCGGCCGCTCTCCGACGCGTCGATCGCGCCGGCGCGCAGCAGCATGTCGTAGAGCAGGATGGGAAAGGCCGTCTCGTCCATCTGGATGCCGTACCAATAGGGCCGGCCATCGAGCCATGCATTCTGCACCCAATGGCCATCCGCCTCTTGGATCGCCGAGAGATAGTCGAGCACGGAGCGCGCGTCGGCCTTGGCGCCGGCGGCAAGCAGCCCGCCGGCCGTTTCCACGAGATCGCGCGTCCAGACCAGATGATAGCCGCCAAGGTCGTCGTCGCTCTTGCTGAAACCCCAGGGGATGGAAAGGCTGGCGATGATGGCGCCGGAAGCATCGTCGCGGTGAGTGGCAAGCACGCCGGTACTGACGCGGTAGCGGTTTAGCTGGCTGGGATCGTGGGGTTCGTCCAGGGCAAGCAGGCTGGCCTGCCACTCCCGCCAGCCACTGCGATAATGTTTCAGCGCCGGCTCGACGCCTTGTTCCAAGCTGAGGACAGCGCGGAAGGCAGCTTCTTCCGGCTGCGTGCCGAAGCCGATGGCGATCAGCGCGCGCCCTTCGTTCGCCTGGATATCGAGCGTCCCCGACAGCGCGATGTTGCCGGATGCAGCGTAGCGGTACTCCTCCTTCAGCCCTTGGCCGCGCGACAACGTCTGCCAACCGTCGGAGAAGCCGACATAACCTACGGAGCGCGCCAGCCAGGGCACCGAGGCGGCGACGGCGAGCACCCGCCCGGAACCCTCGGCGAAGAGCATCGGCCTGCCTTTGAAGTCACCGTACCAGCCAGTGTTGTCCGCGCCGCCGTTGACCAGATGCGGCGCCACGAGGGCATGCAGTCGGTAGTCGGAGAGATCGCCGATGAGCGCCTGGAAGTAGACTTTCTGCAGCACCACCTCACGCTCTGGGTCCGAAAATATGGTCTTGGTGATGCGATAGCGACCGTCGCGGGCGGTATTGACGAGGCGGAAAGCCGGAACGCCATCCTCGATCGCCTGCACGCGATGATCGGCATCGCGCTTCTCCTCGGAAAAATAGCCGTCGGCCGTCACGATGAAGCCGAAATCACGGACGCAGGCCATATCGAGCCGCGGCGCGTAGATCTCGTTGAGGATGCCATGGCTCGCCGTGAACCAAACGCTGCTCGCCGTGCTGACGGCAGTGCCGACCGCGCTCTTGTCGCTCGAGGTCCAGCGAGGCTCGATGCCCGGGGCCCCGGGCGGGTCTATGGAACCGGGTGGCAGTGTCGGATAGGCCAAGTGTCGATCCTCCGCTCAGTATGCGTTCCTCTTCGGAGCCATCCTGGATTGAATTTAAGCGATCCGCAATACGCCCCGGACTTGACAGCGAGTGCCGATCTTGCGCCCCATAGGCGTGGGAGCGACGAAGGGCAGGGTCTAAAGCGCATCGCGATCTCTGGGATTCGCTCCTTGCGCTTTGGGCCTTTGATTTTGCGCATGTCGTTATCGCAAAACCGCTGTGCGCTTTTGCGCGGCATGCTTTAGGGAGGAGCGCTAGACATGGATGACATGACGGAAGAACCCGCAGCAGAGCAAACACGTCACCACAGCAAGCCGAAGGCGCATGCGGCGCCTGCCCGCCGCACCGTGCTTGCCGTCGATATCGGCGGATCGCATGTGAAGGTGGAACTCAGTAGCGGCGGCGAGCGGCGAGCAGTCGAATCGGGGAACAAAATGACGGCGGCCAAGATGGTGGACGCGCTGCGCGATCTCACATCCGACTGGCACTACGACCTCGTCACCATGGGATACCCCGGACCCGTGGTCGCCCACCGCGCCGCAGCCGATCCGTTCAATCTTGGACCGGGATGGAAGGATTTCGATTTCGAGGCAGCGCTCGGCAAGCCCGTGCGGATGGTCAACGATGCGCTGATGCAGGCGATCGGCAGCTACGAGGCGGGCCGCATGCTCTTCCTCGGTCTCGGCACCGGCCTCGGCTCGGCCATGATCGCCGACAACGTCTGCATGCCGCTGGAACTGGCGCATATGCCCTACCGAAAGGCGACCTTCGAGGACTATGTCGGCGAACGCGGCCTGGAGCGACGGGGCAAGAGCAAGTGGCGAAAATCGGTATTCGACGTCGCCGAGCGCTTGGACAAGGCTCTGCTGCCGAGCTACATCGTCATCGGCGGCGGCAATGTCGAAAAGCTCAAGGAATTGCCCTCGAAGTGCCGGCGCGGCAACAATGACAACGCCTTCCGCGGTGGTTTCCGGGTCTGGCTGGATGACAGTTTGCGGTTTTGAGGGGAGGCGAGACCGGCGGACTTAGGGTATCGGCGGTGCCTCCAGCGATGTCTTCTCTATTCGGCGTGGTGAGGTCAAGCACCTTCTGACTGTCCGTAGCTATGGTGATCGATGTCTTCGCAGTATCGCGCTTCTCTCCGGGATCGACCTGTGTGGCCCTCCCACTATGGGACCAGAAGAATGGGGCGGAACAATCTAATTGGCGACCTGATCGCAATAAACGACCGTACCAAGACAACCACGCGAACTCACCCCATCCGTCGTCCTGCGAAGGACATCTTTTCCACCGGCGGCGGAATCTTCTTGTCTCCTTTTTTTCTCGTTACCCTGGTTGCTAACTACGCAGCAACAGGCAAGCTCTCCCGTGTCCAGCAAAATTCGGTTCCGTCACTCCACATGCGATGCATGATCACCGCAAGCCGTCGAGCCAACGCTACAACCGCCTTTTGCCTCCCGCGACGCCTAGCGATATTCATCGCCCAGGCCTTTAGCCACGACCATTTCTTGACGTTTACAAGCAGGACTTGCGCTGCTTCGTACAGCAGGGATCGCATCATCGCGTCACCGCAACAGGATACGCGCCCGACCCGCTTGCTTTCACCAGACTCGTTCAGTTTCGGCGTCAGCCCGAGCACAGAACCGACCGTCTTTGAATGTGCAAACCGCGCAGGAATATCGATGGTTGCCGTATAGGTGAGAGCGACCACGGGGCCGACACCAGGGATCGTCGTCAATCGGCGACAGACTTCATCCTCGCGGACCAAATCCAAAACCTTCTTGTGCAGCTTGGTGAACTCGTTGCGCAACAGTTTGCGTGCAGCCAACAATGGCTGCATGATTTCGTGTAGATCAGGCCTGTCTTCGACGAGCTCATTGATCCGCTCCTCGAATTTGATCTTGCCGACCAATCCGACTTTCAGACCGAAGTTGCGCAACAATCCGCGAATGTCATTCGCGATGGCGATGGCTTTTTCCTGCAAAAGTTTGCGCGCGGTCAGCAATGCTCGGTGCTTCTGGCTCGTCAATGTCTTCACATGCACAGGCCGATAGAGATTGACGCGCATCATCTGGGCCATGCCACGCGCATCGTTGCGGTCCGTCTTATTCGGTTGGGCTTTCAAAAATGCCTTGGCATGCCTGGTCTCGATGCAGATCACCGGCAATCCTGCCTTGGCAAGTCCGTCATAAAGCCATTGCGATAGTGGTCCGGCTTCAAGACCGATCCGCTCAATCTGCCACTTCGGATCCTTGATCACCGAGATCAAATCCTCAGGGTGAGTGGCAACTTTCGTCTCCCGGCAAATCCTGCCTGTCTCATCAACAATGCAGACCGCGGTCTCTTTCACCGATACATCCAGTGCACAATAGTGTTTCATGCTGCGCTTCTCCCTTTGATGTTTGAGGCTGTTGAAAGACATGACCTCGTTTTACCATCAGCCAGAAGCGCAGCACCGCAAGCCACAATGGTCAACGCTGAGACGCAAAGCCGAATATCCCATCTAATTGGGCATCACGCGGTATACGCATGCAATTCCCTCGACGCCCCGGAGAGGAGCTTCGAAGGCGACCAGTCTTTGACCGGCGAGGAGTTGGCTGACACCGGGCGCCGCAAACAGCGCTTCGGAAATGCATATTTCCCCCGCGTCAGCCAGCGACTGCACGCGTGCGGCAACATTGACGGTCTGGCCGAAATAATCGAGGTTTTCGTTCAAGCTCACGGCGATCGAGGGGCCGCAATGGGCTCCGATCTTCAGGATAGGGCTCGGGTCGCCATGCGCGGCATTGTAGCGCTCGATGACCCCCAGAATGTGCAGCGCAGCCGAGACAGCATCCGCCGGACGAGAGAAGGCAGCCATCACGGCGTCGCCGATTGTCTTGACGATCGCGCCTGAGTGCTCCTGCACCGTCGCACCGAGCAGTGCGAAATGCTCGCGAACCAGCGCATAGGCATTGAGATCGCCAAGCCGCTCATACATGGCGGTCGACCCCTTGATGTCCGTGAACAGGAGGGTCACCTGACGGATACCCAGACCTTCCTTCTCATCGACGTTTTCCGAGCGGAACAGGCGCCGAAATGTCTGTCGGGCCAGCAGCATCCCGCCCGACATGTAAGGATCGAAGTCGAGGGCCGGCTTGATTGTCTGCGCGAGGATTTCCGGCGGCCAATTGATCAGCAGCAACGAGCCACGCACGGCACCGGAGTTCTGCACGTCGATGATGACAGGGCCGGGCGGCGCTGCCGGCAGCGAAGCGGAAAACCGTTGCCCGTCATATCCGATCCGCAAGCGCGTCGGCTCCGTTACCGGCTCGCCTACGACCGGCAATGCAAAACTCGCCTGGGTCTGGACATTGATGCCCGCCAGGGCGCCGGGACCGAGCTCCGCCCTCAACGTCGTGACCGAGCTAGGCGGCAGAAAAGAGAGTCCACGAACCAGTCCCTGCAGGACATCGAGAAAGCGGACCTGTTGGCCGGGTATTCGCGCGTCGCTCAGGAATCGCGCCTTCCAGTGAAAATCCTCGACTGAGAGCGAGCCGGGATCATGAAAGGGCAGCCGGCGGAGGTGCGGCGACACCGTGAAGGTGACCTCGATGAAGTCATCTAGGTTGGTTTCGCCGCTGACGTCGCACAGACCGCAGACATAGTGGGTCTTCAACGTTCGCAGCGCGCCGAAACTGTCGAGCACCATGCCGGATTGCGGGCACACCACATCCCAGCTCATCTCGAACAATCCGTTTCGGGTGGCATGGAGAAACAGATCAATACTTTCCGCCTCCGCGATGGCACGGTCGCGAGCGAAGGCCAGGGGATTGATGCGATAGAGGGACAAGTCGTCACCGCTGCGGATCAGCGCTTCTAATTTGGAGATGATCCGCGGACTCCAAGACCGGGCCTGCTCGATCTCGATGATCTTGCTTTCAAGGAGCCTTTCCTGAACGTCAGTCATGTGGCACCTGCGCTTCAGCTATCGATCAGGTTTGGCCATGCCTTGGGAGTTGTCTTGGTTGTTTGAGAGTATAGCAGAGAATGGGGCATACGTCCGCTGAGGGTCAAATGGGGAAGGACTCAGCCTTTCTGTTGTGGTGAGTTCAGCGACAATCCTTGCCCACAGCGGCTTAGAAAATAATCCAATATCGCAATTTAACACGGATTGTGTCGCTCACGACGCATTATTAATTCGAAATTTCTATCTTGGATTTAGCTGTCTCGCGGAATTACATTATGCAACTATGCTCGCATAGATAGACTCAACGAACCATTCTGGTGGTGTAGATGGCAATTATTCTTAATAAAAAAAGCGAAGCAATTGAAGAATCCGCTGTGACATTCGCCAGCGGTGAGCAAGAAGAACCTGTCACTTTAGATCAACGGAGAACGCAAGAGCTTGTCTTCGCTATGGTTGCGCCTATCGGATCCGGTGCGTCGACGGTGGCAAGTCTTATTAAAAAGAAAATAGAGGAGAATTTCTCTTACCAAACTAACGTTATAAAGATTAGCGACATAATTAATGAACGTGCTGAGAGTGTCGGTTCTGTCACAGTTGATGCGTCAGATTCGGAGAGAGTTGAAAAGCTTCAACATATCGGCAACAAACTTAGAGAGAAGCATTCAAACGACGTTCTTGCCATTTTAAGTATAGATCAAATAAATAAATCCAGAAAAGATGTTGAAAATGGCGAGGACAGGCGATTCTGCGCGATAATAGATTCTTTGAAGAATCCAGAGGAAGTTGCAGTATTGCGAAAGGTCTACGGTGATTTGTTTTGGTTAATAGGTGTATTTTCTCCCGAGGATAAGAGAATTTCGAGATTGGAGAGTAATGTTTCAAACTCCTCTTATCTCTCCAAGATCAAAGACGCTGACTACGATGAAGGTCTGGACTTCGGCCAATCTGTTCGTAAAACGATGAACTATGCTGATGTCTTCTTCCGAAATGACGAAGATAATACTGATAACGTCGGGATTGCAGTGGATCGTTTGTTAAATTTGGTCTTCGGAATTGGCGTTCAAACCCCTACGCGTGATGAATATGCGATGCAGGTTGCTTCCGGTATTTCTTTGAATTCGGCTTGCCTATCCAGGCAGGTCGGTGCCGTAATTGTGTCAAAGACGGGCGAGGTAATCGGTCAAGGTGCTAACGATGTGCCAAAATTTGGGGGTGGGACCTACAATATTGACGACGGATCCGGAGATAATCGATGCTATAAGTGGAAGGCGTGCCAGTGTTGGAATGACTTCCATAAGAATAAACTTTTCGACCAAATTAGTGCGAAGGTTGGGAATTCCGTAAAATCATCTGACATTAGGCAAAGTCTTAGAAACACGGACGTCAAAAACCTTATAGAATTTTCCAGGGCGGTCCATGCTGAGATGGAGGCCATTATCTCCGTCGCCAGATTGGGCAAGGGTGGGATCGTTGGATCTAAATTATTTACGACAACATTTCCTTGCCACAATTGCGCTCGTCACATCGTGGCAAGCGGGATCGACGCGGTTATTTATATCGACCCATATCCCAAAAGTTTGGCATTGACGCTGCATTCAGATGCTATAACTACCAATCCCAATGAGAAAGGGAAAGTTGCGTTTCTGCAGTATGCCGGTGTGTCACCTTCCAGCTTCTCGCGAGTTTTTGGTGGCAAGCTTGAACGTAAAGAATCAGGTAAGCTAAAGAATGTTATACCTAAGACCGCTAGGCCGCTGGCATCGCCACCATTAGACTCTCTTGTAACTCGCGAGCAATTGGTTCTGCAGCCTGTGTTAGAAAAGGAGGGGATATAAAATGAAAAAGGAACAGCAGCTTTCGATGTTGTTACCAATCAGCAATGCGCGTCTGAACAACGCTTCTCTTATTGTAGATGAGCGTGCTTCAAAAGGTTTATCTGCGACATCAGATAAGCGACACGTGCAAATCAAAGAGTCTTTGAAAAACAAAGGGTTATTGAAATCAAGCCGTTCTTGATATAGGCCCTTACGTACTTCAGCTAAGTTAATTTTGATCGCATGCGGCAAACCGTATGTGCGTATTTTTTGAATTTAACTCGGCTCACCTCCCAGGCCGCCCCGTCTTCCCCTTCGTGCGGGCCTTCCGCTGCTTCTCATCCACCGCATCCTCATAGGACCCGGCACCCGGCTTAGCCCGGATGATCGGCTTGTCCGGCACCTTGCCGAGTACCGGCTTCTCCGTTCTGCCGACGGTGATTTCGTCTAGCGTGTTCTTGCGGAAGAGGGCTTGACGGCATCGACGGCCAGCACGGCGGGAAGCAGCACGCGTTCAGACAAGGCGTTTGCCCTGGGCATCGAGTACCTGCTCGCCGTCTTCCTTGGTGAAGGAGCCTTTATGGGTGTCGGGCAGGATATCCAGAACGATCTCGGAAGGCCGGGCAAGGCGTGTGCCGATCGGCGTAATGACAAATGGGCGGTTGATCAGGATCGGATCCTTCAACATGGCATCGAGCAACCGATCGTCGGTCAGGCCCGGATTGTCGAGGCCGAGTTCGGCGTAGGGCGTGCCCTTGTCGCGCATTGCCTCGCGGACGCTCAAACCTGCATCCACAATCATCTTGACGAGCTGTTCGCGGGTCGGCGGATTTTTCAGATATTCGATGACAGTCGGTTCGATGCCGGCATTCCGGATCATCGCCAGCGTGTTGCGCGACGTGCCGCATTGCGGGTTGTGATAGATGGTGACGTCCATGCTCATGGGGCGGATTCCGTTTCTGTAGGAGTTTGAGGATTGCGGGCTTCCATCAACAGCCAGCTAGCGAGCATCGATGCCAGCAATGCGCCCAGGACTTCCGCGACGATAAAGCCTGGCAGATCGACCGGACGGATGCCCGAAAAGGTGTTTGTCAGCGAGCGGGCGATAGCGATGGCGGGATTGGCGAATGAAGTGGAAGCCGTGAACCAGTACGCGGCGGTGATATAGAGACCGACCAGCCAGGGCACGGTTTCGGACCGAAATCGCAGGCCAGCGAGGATCACGAAGATGAGGCCGAACGTGGCCGTTACTTCAGAAAGCCATTGCGCGCCGCCGGCACGGATGGTGGTCGAGGTTTGAAGCAAGGGCAATTCGAACATGGCATGGGCAAGAATGGTTCCGACAATGCCACCAAGGATTTGCGCGACGATATAGGTCAGAGCCGACATTGCGGTCAGTCCGCGACGGAGCGCGAAAACCAGCGATACGACCGGGTTGAAGTGAGCCCCGGAAACCGGCCCCAGCACAGTAATCAGCACGACAAGGATCGCACCCGTCGCAAGCGTGTTGGCGAGCAATGCAAGCGCCGTATCAGTCGTCAGCCTGTCCGCCATGATGCCCGAACCGACGACGGTCGCAACCAGAAGTGCCGCGCCGAGGGCTTCCGAGGCAAGGCGGCGCGAGAGAGGAAACAAAGTCATAGCTTCAGACCACAGACCAAATCGGGACGTTCATTGAACTTTTTCCTCTGCGGGCGCGCAGCAGGCGGCAACCTTGGCCGTTGGTGCACAAATTTCGGGATTGCCCCCGCAGCAGTCTTCCATCAGGAAACGCACGAGGCCGCTCAGCGCATCGTAATTGGCGGTGTAGATGATGGAGCGAGCTTCACGCTGCTGGTTGACGAGGCCGGCTCGATCCAGTTCCTTAAGATGGAACGAGATGTTCGAAGGCGATACTTCGAGCTTTTCCGCAATTGTTCCTGCCGACATGCCGTCCGGACCGGCAACGACGAGCATGCGGATGATCTGTAGTCGGGTCTCCTGCGAGAGCGCACCGAACGAAGCGAGAGCTTGACGTTCATCCATAATTCAATAATCCTTGAAATGTTGAAACGATGGGTATCTCAAATGAATGCGATCGACAAGGTCCAATCTTCGGATATCAACCTTGGCCTTTTGCTTGAGACATTGGCAGCTTCCCGCGATCTGCCCCTTGTATTCCGCTATGAGGGCCGGTCGGTGAAGCCGGGCTATCATGTCACCGAAGTCAAGGCGGGGCAGTTTTCAGCGCTGGACTGCGGGGCCAATCCGGAAGCATGGGCAGAGATTTTCGTGCAGCTCTGGGATATCGAGGAAGGCAACCGCACCTATATGCTTGCGGGCAAGTTCGCTGCCATCATTCGCAAGGTTTCCGAGCATGTTCAGCTTGATGGCTCGGCGAAGCTGACCTTTGAGGTAAGCGATGGTGTGCAGCCGATGCGGCTCTATTGCGCATCGACTCCTGTCATCTGCGATGGTGCGCTATATGTCGAACTCGTTCCCCGCGCGGCGAGTTGTAAGCCGCGTGACCGGTGGCTGGCTGAACAGGCTCAAGTGGCGGCCTGCTGCGGATCGGCGGCTGCTGCCAAGTGCTGCGGGTAGTCCATGCGATGACCGCAATGAGCCGCAAGTTGCCACTGGAAAACTGAAATCCGCTTACCTCCCAGGCCGCCCCGTCTTGCCCTTGGTCCGGCCCTTCCGCTGCTTCTCATCCACCGCATCCTCATAGGAGCCGACGCCCGGCTTCGCGCGGATGATCGGCTTGTCCGGCACCTTGCCGAGGACCGGCTTTTCCGTCCTGCCGACGGTCATTTCGTCGAGGCTATTCCTTCGGAAATAGCCTCGAGTTCTTGCTTGCTCGGATTCGCTATCTTGCCCGGCTGTGCCGGACAAGGCGTCCGAACTGGTTTTTTTGCGGAAGAGGGGCGTGCCGGCGTCGCTGCCGGGGCCCATTTCGTCGAGGGTGGGCTTGGCGAAATAAGAGCGCTGCGCTTCCTCCTCATGGTTCGAGACGGCCCTGCGGGCCTCCTCACCATGAGGGTTGCCTCTACCTCCCGATGCGGCGCCTGCTCCGTCCTCATCCTGAGGTGCGGAGGCTCCTGAGTTTGTCGAAGGGGACCGGGGCCTCGAAGGATTGGGGCGGCCAATTTTGCCGCCTTCAATGTTCCTTGCCTCTTCGCGGGCCATCGGGTCGTCCATGACGGCGAGTTCGGCGGCTTTGAGGCGTTTGATTTCGTCGCGCAGGCGGGCGGCTTTTTCGAAGTCGAGGTCGGCGGCGGCGTCGCGCATCTGTTTTTCCAGCGCGTTGAGATGGGCCTGCAGGTTGTTGCCGACGAGATGGCCGCCATCGGCAAAGCCCTTGCCGGAGGCGCCGCCGATATCGGCGCGGACGTGGTCCTTCTCGTAGACGCTGTCGAGGATGTCGGAAATCTTCGCCTTAACCGATTCCGGCGTGATGCCGTTTTCCTCGTTATAGGCCATCTGCTTTTCGCGGCGGCGGCTGGTTTCCTCCATCGCCCGCTGCATCGAGCCGGTAACGGTGTCGGCATAGAGGATGACCTTGCCGTCGACGTTACGCGCGGCGCGGCCGATCGTCTGGATCAGCGACGTTTCCGAGCGCAGGAACCCTTCCTTGTCGGCGTCGAGGATAGCGACGAAGCCGCATTCGGGAATGTCGAGGCCTTCACGCAGCAGATTGATGCCGACGAGCACGTCGAAGGCGCCGAGGCGCAGATCGCGGATGATCTCGATGCGCTCCAGCGTGTCAATATCGGAGTGCATGTAGCGGACGCGCACGCCCTGTTCATGCAGATACTCCGTCAGGTCCTCGGCCATGCGCTTGGTCAGCACGGTGCAGAGGGTACGGTAGCCCTTGGCGGCGGTCTCGCGGATTTCGCCGAGCACGTCGTCGACCTGGGTGCGAGCGGAGCGGACTTCGACCGGCGGGTCGATCAGGCCGGTCGGGCGGATGACCTGTTCGGCGAAGACGCCGCCGGATTGCTCCATCTCCCAGCCGCCCGGCGTTGCCGACACCGCGATCGTGTCCGGGCGCATGGCGTCCCATTCCTCGAAGCGCAGCGGGCGGTTGTCCATGCAGGAGGGCAGGCGGAAGCCGTATTCGGCGAGCGTCGCCTTGCGCCGGAAGTCGCCGCGGTACATGCCGCCGATCTGCGGCACGGTGACGTGGCTTTCGTCGATGAAGATGATGGCGTTGTCGGGAATATATTCGAACAGCGTCGGCGGCGGCTCGCCGGGATTGCGGCCGGTGAGATAGCGCGAATAGTTCTCGATGCCCTGGCAGGAGCCGGTGGCTTCCAGCATCTCGACATCGTAGCGGGTGCGCTGCTCCAGGCGCTGCGCTTCCAACAAACGGCCGGCCTTTTCCAGCTCGGCGAGGCGGAGCTTCAACTCTTCCTTGATCGCCTTGATGGCGCCATTCAACGTCGGCCGGGGTGTAACATAGTGCGAATTGGCGTAGATCTTCACCGATTTCAGGTCGCCGGTCTTCTGGCCGGTCAACGGATCGAATTCGGTGATGGCGTCGATCTCGTCGCCGAACATGGAGATGCGCCAGGCGGCATCCTCCAAGTGGGCCGGGAAGATTTCGATGGTGTCGCCGCGCACGCGGAAGGAGCCGCGGATGAAATCCATGTCGCGGCGCTTGTATTGCTGCGCCACGAGGTCGGCCAGGAGCTGGCGCTGGTCCAGCCGATCGCCCACATTCATCTGGAAGGTCATGGCCGTATAGGTCTCGACCGAGCCGATACCGTAGATGCAGGAGACGGAAGCGACGATGATACAGTCGTCGCGCTCCAGCAGCGAACGCGTCGCCGAGTGGCGCATGCGGTCGATCTGCTCGTTGATCGAGGATTCCTTCTCGATATAGGTGTCCGAGCGCGGCACATAGGCTTCCGGCTGGTAGTAATCGTAGTAGGAGACGAAATACTCGACCGCATTGTCCGGGAAGAAGTTCTTGAACTCGGAATAGAGCTGCGCCGCCAGCGTCTTGTTCGGCGCCAGGATGACGGCCGGACGCTGGGTCTCCTCGATCACCTTCGCCATGGTGAAGGTCTTACCGGAGCCGGTGACGCCGAGCAGCACTTGGCTGCGATCGCCGTTTTCCAGGCCCTCGACGAGGTCGCGGATCGCCGTCGGCTGGTCGCCGGCGGGCTGGTATTCCGAGGCCATGCGGATGCTGATGCCGCCTTCGGATTTTTCCGGCCGAGCAGGGCGGTGCGGCGTCCAGATCTTGCCGTTCTTGTGCAGCGGATTGCCGCTCTCGATCAGCGCCGACAGCGCTTCGACCGTGGCAGTGACGGCCGTGCCGGCATTGACGGCCTCCTCCAGCGTTGTGTCCATGCCGGCCACCGGATTGAGCCCGGCAGCGGCACGTGTTTTCGGGTCGGTCGAACCGCCCATGGAGGTGCCGCGCGCCGATTTCGATGCAGCGATCTCCACCTTCTTCCGGTGCTTGCCTGCCTTGGAGGCGATTTCGCGCTGGCTCTCGACGCTGCTGGCTTCCGCCTCCGCCTCGAGCCGCTTGACCCAATCTGCGACGCTGCCGCTCAACGGCGCACCTTCAAACGGTGCCTGCGGCGCCTCTTCGAAACCGGTCGGGGCGGAGGAATTTTTCGGTGATTTTGCCATGGGCGGAATATGGAGGGAGTCAGCGCCGATGTGAAGGGGGAAAGAGTACAAAAGGGAAACAGACGTCGATTTTTCTACTTCCGATCACACAAAATGTGATGGAACCGAAAGGCGACGAAGGCGTTGGCGGGACGCTGCTCCAGACATCCGCCAGCTAATTTCGTAAGCGCTGGAGGAAAAGCCCGCCGCAGCGTCGAACCGCCCGGCCGGTGCCGGGCTCCCCCTTGCTTCGACGGCATCCGGAATTGCCCGCCTCGCCGCCGCCATCCGGTCGGAGGACCATGATGTCAGCATTGGATAGTTTACGCTCTTTATCCCCGCAACAACGCAACACCGTCATCGCCGCCTATCTCGGCTGGACGCTCGATGCCTTCGATTTCTTCATATTGGTCTTCGTTCTCAAATATATCGCCGAGGAGTTTCATACCGATGTTCCCGCTGTCTCGGTGGCGATCTTCCTGACGCTCGCCATGCGGGCGCTCGGGGCGCTGATCTTCGGGCTTGCCGCCGATCGCTTCGGCCGGCGCGTGACGCTAATGGCGGACGTGCTGCTCTATTCGATCTTCGAGTTCCTGACCGGCTTTTCGACCGGGCTGACGATGTTCCTGATATTGCGGGCATTCTTCGGCATCGCCATGGGCGGTGAATGGGGTGTCGGCGCGTCGCTGACGATGGAGACGGTGCCCGAGGAGTCGCGCGGCATCGTGTCCGGCATTCTGCAGGCGGGCTATCCTTCCGGCTATCTGCTGGCTTCGATCTTGTTCTTCCTGCTCTTCCCGATCATCGGTTGGCGCGGCATGTTCATGGTCGGTGCGCTGCCGGCGCTGCTGGTGCTCTATATTCGCCGCAACGTACAGGAATCGCCGGCCTTCGTGCAGCGGCGGGCGACGCCGCAAAGGCCTTTCGTCACCGTATTGCGCGAGAATATCCCACTGTTCCTGTGGGCTGTGCTGTTGATGACCGCCTTCAACTTCTTCAGCCACGGGACGCAGGATCTCTACCCGACCTTCCTCCAGACACAGCGGCAGTATGACAGCTATACCGTCGGCGCTATCGCTATCGTTTACAATATTGGTGCGATGATTGGCGGCTTGTTTTTCGGGGCCCTGTCGCAGCGCATCGGGCGGCGGCGGGCGATCGTCATCGCTTCGGTGCTGGCAATCCCGGTCGCCCCGTTATGGGTCTATGCGCCCGGACCGGTGCTGCTCGCTGTCGGCGCCTTCCTGATGCAATTCTTCGTGCAGGGCGCCTGGGGCATCGTGCCGGTGCATCTCAACGAGCTGTCGCCCGATGAAGTGCGCGGCACATTCCCCGGCTTCGCCTATCAGCTCGGCAACCTGCTCGCATCCGGCAACGCAACGATTCAGGCGGGCCTGGCGGCACGTTGGAACGGCGACTACGCTTTTGCGTTGTTGATTGTATTGGTGATCGTCGCGGCCGTGGTGGCGCTATTTTCCGGTTTCGGTTTTGAAAAGAAGGATATCCGCTTCGGCGATAAGGGGACGGAGGAACCCCAGAGCGCGATACCGATCTAATCGCCGCGCCCTCGCCGGAGCACGGCCGGCGGCTCAAAGCCGCCGGCCTCCAACCTATTTGCCGCAGATTTCGGAAATTTTCGCCTGCGCAAAGCTGCGGGCAAGCTCCTGTATCCCGCCGACCGAGGATATCAGGTCGCCGATGGGGCCGCTGACGCCGACATGGGAATCGGTGATTTTGCAGGCGCCCACATCGACCGTCACCGAAGCTTCCAACTGGCCTTTGACCGTCGCCTGGACGATGCCATGCGACTTGCAGGCGAGATCGGCGCGGGCGTTGACCTGCACACCGCCGGCCGCGCTGCAGAGGTCAAGCGACTTGACTTCGAATTTCTCCTTGTGATCGAGGCCCGGCAGTTTCTTGCAGGGATCGGCCTCGTTCACCGACTTCTCGATCTGCGGACCGAACTTGCTCTGCAGCAGCGACCAACAGGAGCCGGGCGCGCTCTGGGCCTGCGCGGATGCCATGGGCAAGGGGGACAGCGGCACGGCGAAGGCGATGGCGAATAATCCCATGCGAAGCGACGGAAGGAGCGAGGCGGGCAGTGCAGCGGATGTCTTGATCACGGCGGTCGGTTCCTTGGCAGATAGAATAGGAGAATATGCGCGCACTCTTCCATGTCTCCGGCTGGTGAAGCAATCCCCGCAATCATGTGAACGCACGACTCTCCAGCCGGCCTCAATTCGGCCCATTTCCATATTCACGTGACTGCTGCATTTAGGCGCAGCGCTCCGCTCTTGAATTTTCGGGCCTTGAGGGGTCAAAGGTGTGGGCGATTCATAATGGCCAAAGGATTTACCATGCCCTCCATCCTCAACCCGGCCGCGGTCTGGCCGGTCATCATGCTGTTTGCATCGAATATTTTCATGACCTTCGCCTGGTATGGCCATCTCAAGCACAAGAGCACGGCCATCACGATCGCCGTTCTTGGCAGTTGGGCCATAGCCTTTTTCGAATATTGCCTGGCCGTGCCCGCCAACCGCCTCGGCTCTGGCTATTATTCGACGGCGCAGTTGAAGACCATGCAGGAGGTGATCACGCTGATCGTGTTCTCCGGCTTCTCGGTCTTCTGGCTGGGCGAAAACCTGACCTGGGGCCACGCCATCGGTTTCGCGCTTATCGCTGTCGGCGCCTCCTTCATTTTCCGGGGATGAAGCGGGCATAGGCCGCTAGGCAGCGATCGCCATTCGTCCTATGATTCGCATGCCGGTTCAGTCTTTGAGGAGAGGCTGCCGGCGAGTGGCGTATTTCGGGAGGGCTGAGATGTCGGGTTCGCTGCATTCCGTGCTGGATGAAACGACGCCCGGGCGGGCGCCGCTTGAGGCGAACGGCAAGATTCTGTCGATGGCGCCAGACCGTTTCGGCTATCTCGAACCCACCGATGCCGCGACCGACATTGCGACGCTGCGCGAGCAATATCAGGAGCATGGCTATCTCTGGCTCAAGGGATTTCTGAAGCGCCAGGATGTGCTCGATTTCCGCGCCTGGGTGTTCGCGCATCTGATGGACACCGGGCTTCTGCAGCCCGGCTCGGACCCCATGGTCGGTCTTGCCGCCAAGGCGGAAGCCGACAAGTCGCTGGCCGACCGGCGGTTGATGTCGCTGGTGCGTTCGGTGACCTATGAGGGCTTCTGTACCCAGCCGCGGCTGGCCTCCTTCATGGACGAATTCCTGCAGGGCATCTCCTATCTGCACAAGCGCAAGATCATGCGTTTCACCCGGCCGGGCACCAGCGTCGTCACGCCCGCGCACTATGATCTTGTCTATCTGCGCGGTGGCACGAACCGCATCGTCACTGCCTGGATTCCGATCGGCGATATTCCGGTCGATATGGGCGGCCTCGTCTATCTCGAGGGATCGCACCGGATCGGCGCCGATATGGAGAAGGAGTTCGCGATCAAGAGCGCCTCGCTCTCGCCGGAGGAACGTATCAGCGCCTTCAACAAGAACATGACCGAAGGTGGCTGGGTCTCCAAAGACCTGCCTGACATGGCGGAGCGCTTCAAGACACGCTGGCTCGCCGCCGACTATGAGGCCGGCGATATCATGTTGCACAGTCCCTACATGATCCACGCATCCACGACCAATCGGGATCCGAAGGGCCGTCTGCGCCTGTCGACCGACATCCGGTATCAGAATGTCGAGGACGAAATCGACGTCCGCTGGGGCAATCACTGGAGCTTGGGGGATATGCTCTAAACAGGAGCGCCTCGGCTCACTTCATCTGATCGAGAATGCTCTGTGCCGGCGCATAGCCCTGGGCGGCGGCTTTCCGGAACCAGCCTATCGCCATGTTGCGGTCTCTCGTGACGCCGTCGCCGCGGAGATAAGCATAGCCGAGATGGAATTGCGCCTTGGGCAGGCCTTGATCGGCGGCTTTGGCAAACCAGGCAATGGCCTCGGCGTAATCCTGAGGAACGCCCTTTCCGAGCGCATAGAGGCTGCCGAGGCCATCCTGCGACGCCGCATCGCCTTTGTTCGCCAAAGGCTGCCAATGGGCGAGTGCACCGGCATAATCGCCTTTGTCATAGGCGGCTTGCCCGTCGTCGGCATGGGCCTGAAAGGCGATCGAGAGTGCCAGCGCCAGTCCGAAGCCTATCTGTCTGAGCCGCATCCGGCGATCTCCCATCCATGATTCCCGTTCGGGCAAGAGCTAAGCATAGCGGACCGTCGGCGCAAGGCAGGGGCCTCGGTTATCTCAAATCGGGATGGTCCTATTCTGCGGAGGCGTCTCCTCATTATCACCGGGCTCATTGTCGTTGCGGCCCATGGCTTTGGCCTTGCGGAACCATTCGAAGGATTTTGCCCAATCCACCGGCACGCCGTCGCCGTCACGATACATGACGCCAAGGTTGAAGGCAGCGTCGGCATAGTTCTGTGCGGCCGCCTTTTCGAACCAATCGACGGCTTGGCGGCCATCCTTGGCAACGCCTTCGCCGTCGCGATACATGACGCCGAGATTGTACTCGGCTTCGACGTCATTTTGATCCGCCGCCTTGCGGAACCAGACCATGGCCTCGGCGTCGTCTTCGGCAATTCCGTCGCCGTCCGCATACATGGCGCCGAGATTATATTGTGCCTCGGCATCGCCCTGGTCTGCCGCCTTGCGGAACCATGAGACGGCTTGATTGCCGTCCTTGGGCACACCTTCGCCGTCGCGATACATGACGGCGAGATTGTATTCCGCCTCGATTTTCCCTTGGTCAGCGGACTTGCGATACCAGGCTAAAGCCTGGGCGTCATCTCGGGGCACGCCGTCGCCTTCGTCATACATGATAGCGAGATTGTATTGCGCGTCGGCATTGCCCTGATCGGCGGATTTTCGGTACCAGGCAACAGCCTCGCTCTTGTCCTGATTTACGCCGTCACCGTTGTCGTACATGACCCCGACATTGAACTGCGCATCCGCGTCGCCCTGTTTGGCTGCCTTGCTGTACCAGACGAAAGCTTGCGCGCTGTCCTTCGTCACGCCCTCGCCATTGTCGTACATCAAAGCGAGATTGTATTGCGCATCGCGATAGCCTTGTTCCGCGGCCTTGCGGTACCAGACGGCGGCCTTGGCGTCGTCCGTCGCGACACCTTGGCCTTCGTCATACATGGTGCCGACGTTGAACTCAGCCTCGGCATTACCCTGGTCGGCTGCCTTGCGATACCAGCTCAGCGCCTGCGTGAGATCCTTCGCGACGCCGTCGCCTTCCTCATACATTTCGCCGAGTTTCAGTTGCGCCGCGGCGTCGCCCTTGTTTGCGAGCGGGCGCCAATAGTCAAGCGCCGCCTTGTAGTCGCCTCGGTCGTAGGCGTTCTGCCCGCGATCGGCATGCGCGACGCCGATGGATGCCAACGCAAAAAGCAATCCGACGGCCACCCTCTTGAAACGCACGATCTGCTCCTCAACCTTTGATCTCTTCATGTGTGAATACTAAAAGCGCGACGGGCGAGGGCGCAAGGCGCCTTGCACGTATAAGTTATAAATTATGGCAACAGCGTCGTCAGCAATCGGAGGACAAGCCAGCCCGGCGCTTCGCTCCGGCTGTTCGTCTTGGCGAGTTCTCCACCCTCCGGGCCAACATCCTTGATAAGACCACCGCCGTCGGCTGCCATGTCGCCCAGGCCGTGTTGCGCCTCCGGTAGCCCCTGATCCGCTGCCTTATGGAACCAATCGGAGGCCTGGTTCATATCCTTCGCCACGCCGTAGCCATTGTAATACATATGTCCCAGCCCGTATTGGGCACGGGCGTCGCCTTGCTCGGCGGCCTTGCGGAAAAGGTCAGCGGCTTGGCTATAATCCTGGGGAACACCGTCGCCATTGTAATAGAGGTAGGCAAGGGCATATTGGCCGTCCGCATTGCCCTGGTCAGCGGCTTTGCGGTACCAGGCCACCGCCTCGCTCTTGTCCGGGGCTGTGCCCTGACCATTGTCGTACATATAGCCGAGCGCATATTGCGCATCCGCGCCGCCTTGATCGGCGGACTTGCGGTACCATTGCAAGGCCTTGCCATAATCCTTCGCGAGGCCGCGACCGCAGGCATACATGAAGGCGAGAGCGTATTCGCCTTGGGCGTCGCCTTGATCGGCTGCCTTGCGATACCATTCGACCGCGACGTCATCATTGACCGGAACGCCCTGGCCATTGGCATAGAAGTAGCCGACTGCATATTGCGCATCGGCACGACCCTGGGAGGCCGATTTGCGGTACCATTGCAGCGCCTGCTTATAGTCCTGGGGAACACCGAGGCCATTGGCGAAGCTGTAACCAAGCGCATATTGCGCGTCGGCGCGGCCTTGCTCGGCGGATTTCTTATACCAGGAATAGGCCTGGGCATCGTCCTGATCGACACCGTGGCCGTTGGCATAGGCATAGCCGAGCGCATATTCGCCCTGGGCATCGCCCTGATCTGCTGATTTTTGATACCACTCTATCGCCTGGCTTTGATCTGCGGCTGTGCCGAGGCCGTTATCAAACATATAGCCGAGCGCATATTGTGCATCGCTGCGTCCCTGATCCGCCGACTTGCGATACCAGGCAAGCGCCATCGTATCGTCCTCGTGAACGCCGATGCCGTGTGCATACATATAGCCGAGGGCATACTGCGCCTGGGGTTGGCCGAGTGCGGCGGATTTCTGGTACCAGCCGGCCGCCTGCTCGTTGTCGACATCCAGCCCGCGGCCGTTGGCGAGGGAATAGCCAATGGCATATTGCGCATCCGCATTGCCCTGTTCGGCGGCTTTGCGGTACCAGGCATTTGCCTGTTGCTGGTCTTTGTCGATGCCGCGGCCATTGGAATACATGTAGGCGAGGGCGTATTCAGCCTTGGCATTCCCCTGTGCCGCCGCCTTCTGGTACCATTCGACCGCCTTCGCATCGTCGTGCTCGACGCCCTGGCCGTTGGCGTAGCGATAGCCGAGGCCATATTGGGCGGCCGGATTGCCATCCCGTGCGTATTGTATCCAATATTTCAGCGCGATCGTGGTATCGCCGGGACCTGGCGCGGGATCATCGGCATAAGCAAAGGGAGCGAGCGAAAGAGCTAGCGCCAATCCAAATGCAAGGCTGGTGATCTTCAAAAGCGCGCCTCCCGTCCGCAAGCTAATATTCGGCCGCACTGAACAATGCGGGGTAGTTCTGGTCAAGGGTTGTACAGTATGGAAATGGCAGCCGTTTTACCGACATCGTTCCGGTCGACGCCGTTGCCGTTTTCATGCGTGGTCTGCAACAAAATATCGGCGTCGCTCCCTGCATGGCTGGTGGTTTCTATCCCGGGAGCACGTCATACAGCCGGAAGATCCAGCTAATCTGATAGATCAACCCGACCGACACGAACGCCGCCTGGAAGCGGCGATTGGCAGTGATGGCGGCTACGATGCAGAGGACGATGTAAACGAGATTGCGGATCGGATATTCCCAGCCGAGCGATCTGAAATAGGTCTCGCCCTTCAACAGCGTATCGATGAGATCGACGGCGTAGGTAACGGCAAGAAGGCCGAAAAACCAGCGCCGGCGCGAGATGAAATATTCTTCGAAGCCGCCATAATCCTCGATCGACGGAGGGTTCAGCAGCACGCAGAGGAAATAGAACAGGCAGCAGAAGCAGATGAGGAAAAGATAGACGCCGAAACTGATCTCTGCCACCGACTGCAATCGATATTCCCACCACCAGAAATGAATGATGAAGAGGAACATCGACAGTATCCAGCCGAGATGGACCAGATAGACGCGGTGCTTGCCAGGCGATTGCACGAAGCCGGCGAGGCGCATCAGGAGCTGGGCGAGCGAAAGGCCGATGACCATGCTCATGACCGTCCTGATATAGACGTAAACCTCGAGCGTACGGGCAGCTTCCATCCGATCAGCTTTCCGCTGGAACCGGCTTCGGGGCCCCGGTCTCGTCCAGCGCCACCATGATGAATGTGCCGGCTATCACCTTCTCCAACTTGGCATAGCGAGAACGATGCGCCCATGCTTCGACGATGAGCGTGATCGAGGTACGGCCGACGCGTTCGATATCGGTGTAGACGCTCAACGTGTCGCCGATCTTCACGGGCAGCTCGAATGCCATTTCCTTGACGGCGGCAGTGACGACGCGACCGCGGGCCCGCTCGGCGGCGCGAATGCCGCTCGCCAAGTCCATCTGTGCCATGACCCAGCCGCCGAAGATGTCGCCGGCAGGATTGGCGTCGGCGGGCATGGCCAGCGTGCGCAGGGTCAATTCGCCTCTTGGTTTGACGCTGTCGTTCATTTACTCGCTCCAATCGATAAAGGCTTTGATTCCGGCGTTCAGCCTACGCAATCGAATCTCGATGGGAAAGACGTCGTCTGTATTCGACAACAGCTCTGTCGATTGAAGAGGAGCTTTTTAGACATACTTCGCGCCTCTTCAGGCCATTCCGGATGTCCCACTTTCGTGGGGCGGTAAGCATTCATTCACCGTTTTTATTTAAGATTCGTAATAGTTGCCGACCGTGGCTGGGGCAGCAGGAGCGGATCTGGAGTATGGCGTATTTGTCCTTTCTGCGGCGGGCTGTCCTGCCGCTGCTCGTGTCGTCGGCGCTGGTCGCCTGCACGGCTGATAGCCTCATACCACCGTCGAGCATCGACAGCAGCGCCCGCGTCGGTTCGATCAAGCCCCATCGCAGCATGCCGCAGAGGCAGTTCACCTACCAGGGTGACCAAGCGCCCGTTAATTCCGCCTCGGCCAACTACGCCAACAGCTATAATCTCTCTGGCAGCCGGCAGAGCGCCGCGCCGATGCCTGCCTCTGCAGCCGCCAAACAAGGCCGCCTGCCGATGGCTGGTGCCAATGAGGCCGTAACGACCACAGATGTCCAGGAGGGCTTGGCGCAGCAGTCGGATGTGCCTTCTCAGGGCGTCAATATGGACGCGGAACTTGGTGTAGGGCCGAGCGAGGAAGCGCAGTCCGGACCGGTCGTCGGGCTGGCGCAGGAGGAAGGGCAGAACATTGCGGAGGGCGAAACCGATCAGCCCGTTGTCGACGGGATCGGCTCGGACACGCCGGTGCAGGCCAACCGCTCCATCATTCAACGCCCGGCCGCACAGGCTGAACTCAATCAGTCGCCGATCCGCCGCAAGATGCCGAATACACAGGTCGCCATGTTGCCACGCGTTGGCAATCCGATGCCGCGGATCGAACAGCAGGAGGAGGCGCCGCAATCGTCGCCTGGTGGCGCCATGCCTACCTCGGAAATTGCCTGCCGGCAGGAATTGCAGCGTATGGGGGTCGTCTACAACGACAAGCCGCCGATTAACGATGGTCCGGCCTGCCAGGTTCCTTATCCGGTTTCCCTGAGCGGGCTTTCCGGCAACATCGCTGTCAGGCCGGCGGTGACGCTGAACTGTCAGGTAACGCTTGCCTTCGCCAAATGGGTGAAGAACGAATTGGCGCCGGCGGCTCGCACGCGCTATTGGACGGGCGTCGGCACGATCGTGCCGCTCGGTGGCTATTCCTGCCGCCGGATGAACAATAGCCGGCAGCGCTACAATCCGATGTCGGAACATGCCCATGGCAATGCCATCGACGTCGGCACCTTCGTTTTGAAAAACGGCCACGTCATCGATGTGCGCAAAAAGGGGCTGTTCTCCTTCCGTGAAGGCCGGCTGCTGAAGGCAGTGCGCAGCGATAGCTGCAATTATTTCGACACAGTGCTTGGCCCGGGCAGCAACGCCGAGCACTGGAACCATTTCCACTTCGACCTCAGGGATCGCAGGGGCGGGCGTCGTTACTGCAGCCTGTGATGCCGAATTTGCCGAGCGCCAGCGGCGGCAATGTGTTGGCCGGGGAGTAGGTCGACATCACAAAATCAGCTATTCTGATAGTTGTCCGTCTATCCGTGGAGTGAACGCAATGGCTGAAAAGACGCCCGTCACGTCGCCGAAGGTGGCAAAGAAGGGAGCCAAACCGAGCAATGCAGCCCCGACCCTTCTTACGGGTGGCAACCCGCAGATCGCGAAGGGCGATGGCGACGCTCCCGTGCAAGCCTACATCGCGGCCATGCCGGGCTGGAAAAGCGACATCGGCCGCCGCCTTGACGCGCTCATCGTGCGCACGGTTCCCGAGGTCCGCAAGGCGGTCAAATGGAACTCGCCGCTCTATGGGATGGAAGGCGAAGGCTGGTTCCTGGGCATCCACTGCTTCACGAAGTACGTCAAGGTGGCCTTCTTTCGTGGTACGTCGCTGAAGCCAATCCCTTCTGGCGAGTCCAAAAGCAAGGACACGCGCTATCTCAATATCCATGAAGGTGATCCGCTCGACGAAGCTCAGCTTACCGCCTGGATAAAACAAGCCAGCCAATTGCCCGGCGAACGAATGTGAAGGCCAGTGCAGCGCAACTATAACCGTGAAGAAAGCGACACAAGCATGACCGAGAGTGAGCCGAAGGAAGGGCAGACAGAGGACTCTGCCTCTCATCTGATAGATGGGAGAATCAAGGAGCTGAACGATTGGCGGGGCCAGACGCTCGCCCGGATCCGAGCTCTCATCCAGCAGGCCGACCCTGAAGTGATCGAGGAGTGGAAGTGGCGAGGAGTTCCGGTCTGGTCGCATGCCGGGATCATCTGCACCGGCGAGACCTACAAGAATGTCGTGAAGATGACCTTCGCCAAGGGCGCCTCGTTGGAGGACCCCTCGGGCCTTTTCAACTCCAGCCTGGAAGGCAACACCAGGCGCGCCATCGATTTCCATAAGGGTGACAACATCGATGAAGAGGCATTGAAGGCACTCATTCGCGCCGCTGTGGCACTCAATACCGCTGCTCGCCCGGCCCGCTCTCAGAAGAAACCAAAGAGCGCGTAAGGAGCGTCGCGGGAATGAATGCAATGGATCATTGCGGAATCGTGTGAGCAAAAAGTTGCATTTACGCGCTTTCTTGTACTTCCCTATAACTGTGCCAGCCAAGGTGGGAGAGCTGTTCAATGGAAGAAGCCCCGAGAAGGAAGAGAGGGTTGGGGAAGGCCCTGGTTGCCGCTCTCGTTGCGATCGTTCTCGTCATCGGCGGGCGTTGGTACGCCTATGTTGCCTATGCCGATGATCCATTCGATGAGGTCGGCATCGGCCTCAACTCGATGATGCCGGGCGCGATCCGTGAAAAGGGTTGTGCGATGCTGAAGGCGCGCTTCGAAAACAAGACGCTGCCGCCGGCAGGCTGCGGCGTCAACGGCAACTGGTAGTTGGGGATCGATTGCCGGCAAAAGAAAAGCCGGCGCGGGGGCCGGCTGGAGTGGGGCACAGCAACGACAGGGGATCTTTGCTGGCCCCAGAAAAGAAACTTCATGTCGCAATGGCACTGCAATATGGATGTGAAGGCAATCAATCTGCAAATATCATCGGCGCCGACGCTGTCGCCAAGAGGCGTTGGGCGGAGTGCGACAGTCGTTGCTCACCTGGGGAAGATATGACCGAGGAAGGTCACGGTTTAATGACAGCCTGCGGTGTGGTTTCTTTCCCTCAGGCGAACACACTGTTTCATTTAGGCTGGGTGGTAAAAGCCGCTGACCAACTATATTAGCGGGCAAACGCCGCAAAACTAATCAGAAAAGCCGGACTTCGCCTCCATATGGCCCCGATCATTTCTATCCGTAATCTCACCAAAACCTATTCCAATGGGTTTCAGGCACTAAAGGGCATTGATCTCGACGTCGAGCAGGGCGAGATTCTGGCGCTGCTCGGGCCGAATGGCGCGGGCAAGACGACGATGATTTCCATCGTTTGCGGAATCACCAATCCGAGCGGGGGTACAGTGACCGTCGGCGGTCATGACGTCGTCAAGGAGTTTCGCGCCACGCGCACCATGATCGGGCTGGTGCCCCAGGAGCTGACGACCGATCAGTTCGAGACCGTGTGGAACACGGTCAGCTTTTCGCGCGGCCTGCACGGCAAGAAACCGAAGCCCGCGCATATCGAGCAGGTGCTGCGGGACCTGTCGCTCTGGGACAAGCGGGACAATATGCTCCGCCAGCTCTCCGGAGGCATGAAGCGGCGTGTCCTGATCGCCAAGGCGCTGTCGCACGAGCCGCAGATCCTCTTCCTGGACGAGCCGACGGCGGGCGTCGACGTGACGTTGCGGAAAGATATGTGGCATGTCGTTGAGCGGCTGCGGGCTTCCGGCGTCACCATCATCCTGACGACGCATTACATCGAAGAGGCCGAGGAAATCGCCGACCGCGTTGGTGTCATCAATGACGGCAAGCTGCTGCTGGTGGAGAAGAAGAAGGCGTTGATGGCCAAGCTCGGCCGCAAACAGCTCATCCTCGACCTGCTGCAGCCGCTGAACGCCGTTCCGCATTCTCTCGACGGCAATGGCCTGTCGCTGGGGCCGAATGGCACGACGTTGATCTACGATTATGACGCCGAGCACGAGCAGTCGAGCATCGCGGCCCTTTTGTCGCGTCTGGCCGCCGAGGGCATTCACTTCAAGGACCTGTCGACGCGGCAGAGCTCGCTCGAAGACATCTTCGTATCGCTGGTAGGAGAAAATAAATGAACTTCGAGGCGATCAAATCCATCTATGCGTTCGAGATGGCGCGTACGCGCCGCACGCTGCTGCAGAGCGTCGTCTCGCCGGTCATTTCCACCTCGCTTTATTTCATCGTCTTCGGCGCCGCCATCGGCTCGCGCATCCAACTGGTGGAAGGCGTTTCCTACGGCGCGTTCATCACGCCGGGCCTGATCATGCTGACGCTGCTTGGGCAGTGCATCAGTAACGGTTCCTTCGGCATCTATTTCCCGAAGTTTACTGGCACGATCTACGAGGTTCTTTCTGCACCCGTCGCCATGACGGAAATCGTTCTCGGCTATGTCGGCGCTGCCGCGACCAAGGGCATGCTGATCGGGCTGATCATCCTGCTGACGGCGAATTTCTTTGTGCATATCACCATCGAACATCCCTTCATGATGATCCTGTTCTTCGTGTTGACGGCGGTGACCTTCAGCCTGTTCGGCTTCATGATCGGCATCTGGGCGGGGAATTTCGAGCAGCTCAACCTCATTCCCATGCTGGTGGTGCCGCCGCTGACCTTCCTTGGTGGCAGCTTCTATTCCATCAACATGTTGCCGCCCTTCTGGCAGGCCGTCAGTCACCTCAATCCGGTCCTTTATCTTGTCAGCGGCTTCCGCTGGAGCTTCTATGGCATCGCCGACGTCAACCCGGCGCTGAGCCTCGCGATGATCACGCTTTTCCTCTTGATCTGCCTTGGGACCCTCGCGTGGATTTTCAAGGCCGGATATCGGTTAAGGAACTGATTGGCTGGCACTTTCCCGCAAATACACCGGTTGCAATCGCTCTCCCTGCGGTTCATACATTCGATGTCCACGCCCCCCGGCCAAGCAAATTGCAAGCCATGGGGAAGCGCGGGTGAGATGACGATCAAGCCGCGCGTCTGGGCGACCGACCCGAGCCTTGTTGCAGGTGTTTCATGCCCACAGTTCCTCAGCCTCGTTCACTGTCCGATGTCCTGTCGCGCCTTGACCTGCTAACCAATTGGGAGCGCAAGCCTCGCGGAGAGATGCGTGTCGGCCTCGATCCGATGCTCGATCTCATGCAGCGGCTCGGCAATCCTCATCGAAGCTTCCGTGTCATCCATGTCGCCGGTACCAAGGGCAAGGGTTCCGTTTCTGCGCTGATCGAAGCGGCCTTGCTGCAGGCGGGGCTGGGGACCGGTCGTTATGGCTCGCCGCATGTCGATCGTGTGAATGAGCGGATCAGCGTTTCAGGCCAAGCGGTCGAAGACGAGGCGCTGGCAAGGGCATTGGAACAGACGCTGGACAGCTACGAGTCGGCAAAGCGGGAGGCGACGGCCGGCGAAGACGCCACCTGGTTCGACATGATAACGGCTGCTGCCTTTCTTGTATTCCAGCACGCCGGTCTCGACTGGGTGGTTGTGGAAGTCGGGCTTGGCGGCCGACTGGACTCCACGAATGTCGTCTTCGGCGAAGTTGCGGTCGTCACGAATATCGAGCTCGAACATACGGAAATCCTCGGCAGTACGCGCGAGGCGATCGCGGGCGAGAAGGTGGGTATATTGAAGTCCGGCGCAACTATCGCGACGACACTTCCGATCTCAGATGCTGCGGGCCGGGTTTTGCAGCAACGCGCAGATGAGCTCGGTTGTCGCGTATTGCGCACCGACTTTCCCGATGACGCCACGATAGCGGACAAGAATGCCGCGTTGGCTGGCTTGGTCCTCGACTATTTGGGACAGCATGGCGAACGTGCGCGCGAGGGTGCTCGAGCAGGCGTCGCGATCGGCGCATGGCTGCTTGACCAGGCGGTCAGGGATAGCGCGCATCTGCCGGGACGGATGGAGCGGCTTACCTTCGAACTGCCCGCAGCGCCAAATACGGCTCCGCGAATGGTGCCAATGGTGATGGACGGCGCGCATGTTCCGTTCAATATCGAGGCCGTTTTGCGGGATATCAGCCGCGACCGCGAGTTCGACAGCGGGTGTATCGCCATTGTTGCACTGGCGTCCGACAAGGATGCGCTCGGGTTCCTGACGGTGCTGTCTCACTACGCTGTCCATACGCTTTTTACGGAAGCGGCTGGCTCCGGCCGGTTTTATCCGGCCGATGAGCTGCAAGCGTTGGGATCATCCATGGGGATGGCCTCTGAAGCCGAACCCGATGCGCGAAAGGCGTTGGACCGTGCCACCGCGATGGCGTCGCGGAATAATGGCTGGGTTTTGGTGACCGGGTCGCTTTATCTTGTCGGAGCGCTGCGAAGCGTCGTGTTGAAGGGCGGCTGATCGAGGATGGACATCAATATTCGATCGGCTCTTCCCGACGATGCGGCGGCCATGGCCAATCTGCATGTTACCGTCTGGCGCGAAACCTATCGAACGCTGGCGTCTCCCGAAGCTTTTCGCAGCCTCGACGAAGCCCATCGGCAAGCCAGATGGGCGGCGACATTGGAGAAGCCCGGTCGTGATCAATTGGTGCTTCTTGCGGAGCAGGGCGATCGGTTGGTCGGCATCGGCTCGGTCGGTGCGCCATCGCAGCCCGTCTTCGAAGGGCGAGGGGAAATACGATCTCTCTACGTCGATCCCTCGCTCAAACGCCAGGGTCTCGGCCGTCGCCTGATGCGGGAACTGGCGCGCCATCTTGCCGATCTCCACTATCCCGGCGCTGCCCTCGGCGTTGTTGTCGGCAACGATCCGGCAATCGCATTTTACCGGTCGCTGGGCGGACGGATATCAGGCCGTTACGTCGATCCCGGCCCGGTTTGGCGATCGGACAACATCATCTTCGTTTGGGACGATTTGTCGTTGTTGATGTAAAGCCTTCAATCCCGCAGCCGCAGCTCATCCGTCTGCATCTGCATTGAGCCCAGCGTTTCCAGAAAGCTCATGCCGAGCAGGCTCTGATCGAGCTTGTCATCTTCGGCGACGGTTGCTTGGACATCGCGGCGCAGGATCGGACCGATGGCGACGGAGCCGAGTTCGACGGGAGCGGCCCTGGCCCTGCCGTTGGCGGTGATGACCGTCATGGAATAGGTGAGGTTTTCCGGATTGATGCCGACGCGCTCGGCGTCCTTTTGCGACAATGCGATGGTGCTGGCGCCGGTATCGACGAGCATGTCGATAGGCTGGCCGTTGATCATCACCTGTGCCTCGAAATGGCTGTTCAGCAGCTTGTGGAGAATGACTTCCTGGCCACCTTCGCTTGTCGTGACGACGACGGCGTGTCCGGGCACAAGGCCGGCCATCAACCGGTCGCCAACCTGCTGGGCATCGCGGCGGTAAATGTAGCCAGTCGCCAGCGCCATGATGATGACTAGCCAGATCAGCAGATTGCGCAATGACTGGCTCGCCGTATGGCGGCTCGCCCAAATGCCTGCCGCCATGACCAGTGCGAGCGGCACCAGATAGACGATGCCGGCAAAGTCGTCATTGTCGATTCCGAAGGTCGTGCCGCTGCTATTGTTGAAGACGAGGAGCGCGAGACCGATGCCGATAATGGCGAGGGCGACGTTCAGGCGGTTCATACTGCGCCGCGCTCCCGCGCCAGCCGCTGGCGACGGGTTTCGCGGCGCGGCTTGCGTTCGACGGTGGCGAGGCGCTCCGGCAGAACCTGCATGATCTCGCGGCGCTCATCATCGCTGTAGGACGTCCATGCGCCAATTTCTTCGCGCGTGCGTCCGCAGCCGAAGCAATAGCCGGTATTCATATCAATGGAGCAGACAAGAATGCAGGGTGTTAGCATAAGGGCATATATCGATGCTTCAAACGCACATGGCAAGGGTACAGAGGGCGGCGATCTCGCAAATCTGCTGCGTCGCACCGATGGTGTCGCCGGTGTGACCGGAAAGCCTTTGGCGTACGCGGCGGGTGAGGAGAAATGCCGCGGCTGCGGTGACAAAGAGGTACAGGATAAAGGCGGGAAGCCTGAGGCCCGGCCAGAGCAGAAGAGCAGAAAGCACCAGCGCGGTGATGAGCGCTATTTGCATTGCGCTGTAATCCGGTTTGCCGGCCGAGGCGGCAACGCCGTCCTGCTTCGCGGGGGGCAGGATATACCAGTGCCAGACCATGGCGCCGCGGCTGAGCGCGGCGGAAGCCGGTAGGGCAAGGGCTGCGGCAAAGGGCGTAAGGCCACGGGCGATGGCGGCAAGCGCTGCGGCGCGTAGTCCGAAAGAGAGGATCAGCGCCACCGCGCCGTAGGTGCCGATGCGGCTATCCTTCATGATCGCGAGCGCCTTGTCGCGATCCTTGCCGCCGCCAAGGCCATCTGCCATGTCGCTCAGACCATCCTCATGCAGAGCGCCTGTCGTCATCGTCTGGACAGCAAGTACCAACAGCGCCGCCATCAATGGGTCGGCGTGGAAGGCAAGCAGCACGCCGAAGACGATGGCGGCGGGCAGGGCAATCAGCAGGCCGGCGAGGGGGAAGGTACGCGAGACGCGGGCAAGCTTGCCGTCATAGCTCTCAAAGAAGGACGGCGGCACGGGAATGCGGCTCAAGAAAGCAACGGCGCGCGCGGTGTCGCCTGTGTATTCCCGAATATTCATCCTCTCCCCGATATTCCTGCGACAGCATCGGGCGTTTTTGGAGTTGTTCGCGCCTGTGCCGAAGACTAATAGAGTCGCACGCAAAGAACCTGATTTGAGACCAAAAGACAAGGAACGGCATTCATGAGCGTTACCGGCCTGCCATTCGACGATTTCCGCACGCTGCTGCGCGACCTTCCCGGTCCGGATTCCCGAGCGCTTGTCGCCGCTCGCGAGCGTGACGCCCAGCTCACCAAGCCGCCGGGCGCTCTCGGCCGTCTGGAAGAGATTGCCTTCTGGCTCGCCGCCTGGACCGGCCGTCAGCCGGCCGTCAACCGGCCGCTCGTGGCGATCTTTGCCGGCAACCACGGCGTTACCAAGCAGGGCATCACGCCATTTCCGCCGGCCGTGACGCAGCAGATGGTGGAGAATTTCGCCGCCGGCGGCGCTGCGATCAACCAGATTTGTGTAGCCTACGATCTCGGCCTGAAGGTTTTCGATCTGGCATTGGATTTCCCGACCGCCGACATCACCGAAGAGCCGGCTCTCAGCGAACGCGATTGCGCCGCAACCATGGCCTTCGGCATGGAAGCCATTGCCGGCGGGACGGATCTGCTCTGCGTTGGCGAAATGGGTATCGGCAACACGACGATCGCGGCTGCCATCCACTATGCGCTCTATGGCGGCACAGCGGCGGAGTGGGTTGGACCCGGCACAGGTTCGGAAGGCGAGATGCTGCAGCGCAAGATCGCTGCCGTCGAAAAGGCTGTGGCGCTGCATCGCGACCATCTTTCGGATCCGCTGGAAGTGCTGCGCCGCCTCGGCGGCCGTGAGATCGCGGCCATGGCCGGCGCCATCCTCGCCGCCCGTATGGAGCGCATCCCTGTGATTATCGATGGCTATGTCGCAACTGCCGCCGCTTCGATCCTCAAGGCTGCCAACCCCTCCGCTCTCGATCATTGTCTGATCGGTCACGTCTCGGCTGAGCCGGGGCATCTCAAGGCGATCGATAAGCTCGGCAAGACGCCGCTGCTGGCGCTCGGCATGCGGCTCGGCGAAGGCACGGGTGCAGCGCTCGCTGCTGGCATCGTCAAGGCCGCCGCTGCCTGCCATTCCGGCATGGCGACCTTCGAGAGCGCCGGCGTCGCTAACAAGCATTGACGGATAAAACGGCGGAGCGCCGCGATTAAGCGCCCCGCCTTCAAAATTCCGACCGACTTTCGACCTATGTCATAAAACTGTAATGATTTCTTTGGCCGACGCGGTTGTCGGCTTGCCTTGGGAATAGCGAAACGGTATTCGCAAGGCTGCTAATTTTGCGGTTAAGACGTTGCAAGCGGGGCAGGAATGGCCGAGTTTTCGAAATCAGCGGTAACCAAGGAAACGGGGATCCGGCATTTCTTTGCCGCCGCCGGTTATTCCTGGGGTGGCTTTCAACGCCTGCTGCAAGAATCGGCCTTCCGGCAAGAGCTGTTGTTCGCAGCCGCCGGATTGATCCTGCTCGTCGTCGTCGGGGCAACCCTTGCGGAAATCATGATTGCCGTCGTGCTGTTTCTCGGCGTTTTCGCCGTAGAGGCGATGAATACGGCGGTCGAGGAAGTCATTGACCGGATTTCGCCCGAGATTTCCAACGTCGGCAAGCATGCCAAGGATCTCGGCTCCTTCGCTGTCCTCTGCATGCTGGTCGCTTCCGGCCTCTATCTTCTTTATACGATCGCCAGCCATCTGTTTTTCCGCTGAAGCGCCGTATGGCCTGAGCGTCAGGCAAAGCTCTTCTTGCGACGCTCGACCAAGGGCGCGTCCTCGATGGCCGGCAGACTTTGCAGCACGCGTTTGGCCGGCAGGATGGCGATGACTTCCGTTCCCTCGCGCAGCTTGGACTTCAGCATGAACTGGCCGTCATGCTTGGCAAGGATCGCCTGAACGATCGGCAGTCCGAGACCAGTCCCCTGTTCGGCGCTCTTGATGGCGATCGAGCCCTGGCCGAAGGCGGAAAGAACGACGGGTATCTCCTCCTCGGGAATGCCCGGACCATTGTCCTTGATTGCCACATATTGCCCACCGCCGGCGGTCCAGCCAACCTTGACGGTGATCTCTCCGCCTTGCGGCGTGAACTTTACCGCATTCGAGAGAAGATTGAGGATCACCTGGCGCATGGATTTCTCATCGGCCCAGACCGAAGGAAGCTGTGGCTCGAACTGCGACGAAATGGAGATGTTCTTGCCACGTGCGCGCAACTGCACCATGCCGATGCAATCCTCCGACACATCCAGCAGCGAGATTGCTTCCTCGCTCAGCTCATACTTGCCGGCCTCGATGCGGGATAGATCGAGGATCTCGTTGATCAGGTTGAGGAGGTGTTGCCCGGAGCGGTGGATGTCGGTGGTGTATTCGCGATAGGTGGCGTTGTTCAGCGGCCCCATGACCTCCGCCGACATGACCTCGGAGAAGCCGAGGATGGCGTTGAGCGGCGTTCTGAGCTCATGCGACATCGAGGCCAGGAAGCGCGACTTGGCGAGGTTCGCCTCTTCGGCACGCCGTCGCGCTTCATCCGACATGGATTTTGCGACTTCCAGCTCGGCGATCAGATCGTCCTTTTCCGACTGGAACGAAAGGATCTTCAGATTCGATTGAAACATGCGGTTGGTAATGAAGGTGAAGAAGACGACCGCCACGGCAACGGTTGCGGTTAAGGCAATATCGACCGGATTGCGCGTCAGCGCCGCTTTGACGGCAAGTGCAACGATTGCCGGCGCGAAGGAGAAGGGTACGGCGCGCGGCAGCATGAAATTCGCCATCGCCGTGACGCAGATCCCCACCAGCAGCGTCGCGCCCTTATAGAGCGCGAAGCCATCGCCGCCGCAGGTGGCACAGTTCTGCATGGCGAAGTATGCCCAGCAAAAGCCGATGAGGAGTTGACCGAGCAACAGCATTTGGCGCCATTTTCTGGCGCTTTCGGCGGTCATTTCGCGTTTTTTTGCGCGGCGGCCGAGCAGCATGTTGAGGGCATGTGCCGACAGGGTGGGGATCGCCCAGATGAAGATTTGCGCGTCGCCGGCGAGATAGACGCCGAGCGCTGCGACGATGATGACGAAGATCGGCATGACTGAGGCGCCCTGCAAAAGGCTGTCGACATGCATCATCATGGCTTCGCGGTCGAAGCTGCGGCTGTGGCCGGATTGCAGGCGCTCGCGCGTCTGCCGCACCGTCTTCGACACAGCCCGGTTACGGTGACTGCGCGAACGGTCGACGATGATCTTATCTGTCGATGTGCTGACGCCGGTGCTCATAGATACGTTGAAATTTGGCCTGCCGAGGGCTACAGACTAGCGGCCAAACCTTAAGAAGATGCTGCTCAGAAATGATTTGTTGCCATCTTTGCCAAGGGTTTGTTCTTTAAGGAGGCAAAAGCGTGACGCGGCCCCGCCGCCTTTTTCGTGACGGCGTGACCACATTCGCGTTGCTGGCACTGCTCGGTTTGCTGGCTTTAAAGATGAACAATCGCCCGGAACTCATTCAAACTGGAAACTTTTATGTCGTTGACGGCGATACGCTCGCCCGAAACGGTGATCGTTTGCGCCTGCTTGGCATCGATGCGCCGGAGTATCGGCAGCAATGTCAGCGCGCTCACGTGGATTGGGCCTGCGGCGAAGAGGCGCGCAAGGCCCTTGATAAATTTATGAAGACGGGTCGGGCGGAATGTCGGGGAAGTGAACATGACCGTTACGGTCGGCTGCTGGTGACCTGCAAAGCCGACGGCGTTGACATTAATGGCGCGATGGTGCGCAGCGGCATGGCGGTCTCTTATGGTGGCTATGCGAGCGAAGAGGCGGCCGCGCGTCAGGCGAAGGCAGGGCTTTGGGCGGGCGAGTTCGAGCGGCCGCGCGACTATCGGCGCGACGAGCGTATGGCTCGCAATGGTGATCCGTTGGCCGGGCTCGGCGATTATTTGCGACAGTTTGTCGGATGGGATCGCTGATGGCGTGGGAGGAAGAGTTGCAGGCGCTGGGCAAGGCCATTGCCGCCTGCCGTATCTGCCGGGACACACCGCTGCGGGGCGAGGGGGACCGATTGCCGCATGAGCCGCGGCCGGTTGCCGTGTTATCGGCGACGGCGCGTATCCTGATTGCCGGGCAGGCGCCGGGGCTGCGTGTGCATGAGAGCGGCTTGCCGTTCAACGATGCCTCCGGCGACCGCCTGCGGCAATGGTTGGGTGTCGACCGCGATAGTTTCTACAATCCAGATCATTTCGCCATCGTGCCGATGGGGTTCTGCTTTCCCGGCTACGATGCCGCCGGCAGCGATTTGCCGCCGCGCCGGGAATGCGCGCCGCTCTGGCGGCAAAAGACCATCGACGCGATGCCGCAAATCGAGCTGGTCCTTACCGTCGGGCAATATGCTCAGGCGTGGCATCTCGGGCCGGCGCGTATGGCATCGATGACGGAAACCGTTTCGCAATGGCGGCGTTATCTCCTTACCAATCAGTCGCCCGCCGTCTTGCCGTTACCGCATCCGAGCTGGCGCAACAGCGGCTGGCTGAAGCGCAATCCCTGGTTCGAGATGGAGCTGCTGCCCGTGTTGCGAGAACGTGTGAAAATCCTTGTTTCGTGAAACAAGTTTCTTTTCCTCCGGCAAAAATGCGCTATAGAGAGAATATAATTCGAAAGGGCACTCGAAATGGACCGTCTTGACCGCAAAATCCTGCGCCTGCTGCAGGAGGATTCCACTCTGGCCGTGGCCGATCTCGCCAAAAAGGTCGGACTGTCGACGACACCATGCTGGCGCCGCATCCAGAAGATGGAAGAGGATGGCGTCATTCGCCGTCGTGTCGCCCTGCTCGACCCCGAAAAGGTCAACACCAAGGTCACCGTTTTCGTCTCGATCCGCACCAATAGTCACTCGATCGAATGGCTGAAGCGCTTCTCCGAAGTGATCGCCGATTTCCCGGAAGTGGTTGAATTCTATCGCATGAGCGGCGATGTCGATTATCTGCTGCGCGTCGTCGTGCCGGATATCGCCGCTTATGACGCCTTCTACAAGCGCATGATCGCCAAGATCGAAATCCGCGACGTCTCCTCGGCCTTTGCAATGGAGCAGATCAAGTATTCGACGGAGCTACCGCTGGATTACATGATCCTGGAAAACGCGAAATCGAGCGACGATTAATCGACAAGCGATATGTTTGGGCAACGCCCGCTGCGTGA
The DNA here is from genome assembly GCF_002944315.1 of Rhizobium sp. NXC24. NCBI lineage: Bacteria > Pseudomonadati > Pseudomonadota > Alphaproteobacteria > Hyphomicrobiales > Rhizobiaceae > Rhizobium > Rhizobium sp. NXC24. The sequence continues at coordinate 2,247,132 of NZ_CP024311.1, read as the reverse complement.
ACTTCGCAGTAAGGGCGTTGCGTCTTTGTCAGCGCGCCATCATTGGCCGTAAGTGGCGGTGATGGAAGCGGAGGCGAGGGCGTTTGCCTGCGTCATATAGCCGACGAGCGCCCCGCTGGCATTGCTGTCGAGGCCGAGCTTATCGACTTTCAACGCGGTTACGGTCAGCTTGTAACGATGCGCCGGGCCTGGAGGCGGGCAGGCGCCGCCGAAACCAGAGGTGCCGAAGTCGGTTCTTCCCTGGATGGCTCCGGAAGGCAGACCGGTTCCCCCAGTCGATCCCGCACCCGATGGCAGCGACTTGGCGGATGCGGGGATATCAAATACGGTCCAATGCCACCAGCCGGAGCCTGTGGGCGCATCCGGATCATAGAGCGTTACCACGAAGCTCTTGGTTCCCTCCGGTGCATCTTTCCAGCTTAGCGCGGGAGATACGTTTCCGCCCTTGCAGCCGAATACGTTGGCCACCTGTTCGATCTTGAGCGTGCCGCTGTCCTTCATGTCGGGGCTGGCGAGTTCAAAGGCTGAGGCTTGGCCCGATGCCAGCAACGTGGCAGCCAGGGCCGCGGCGATAGAATATTTCATGACAATCTCCGTTAGAGCGACGCTGTCCGCAGCGTCGACGGCGGGAGATTGTCATTCTGCGGCGATGAGCGCTGCGCTGTTTCGATCAGTCTTTGCGCCGTTTCGATCAACTTCACGCTGATGGCCGCGAATTTCGCTTGGCGCGAAATCGAACCGCGTCCGAAAGCGTGCGGTGAAGCGGGAGGCCGAGTCGTAGCCGACATCCAGAGCGATTTGCGTCACGGACTTCTCGGTCGTTTGCAAAAGGGTGAGTGCAGTCGTCATCCGGATATCAGCCAAAAGCTCAGAAAAGCTCGTTTCCGCCGCTGCCAACTTGCGCCGCAAACTGGCCTCGCTCATGCCGATAGTTTTCGCCAGCTCCGGAGCGCGCCAGGGGTAGGCCGGATCGGAATTGATGATCCGGCGCAGGCGTTCGATCGGGCCAGGGTTCGTGATCGGCGCAAACCGGTGGCCGAGCGCGCCGAGCCACAACAGGATTTCGTTGACACGAGATGCTGCGATGCTGTCCGGCAGGAGAGGGCCGCTTCGGATCGCCTCGATTGCCTTGCCATAAGCTTCTTCGAAAGCCGGCTGCATGCCGGTGAGAACCTGGATCTCCTGCACCGGCCTGGCATCGCCGACTGCGAAATCAGCGATCAAATTTGGCGCGAACTGCAGGGCGAGCGCCTGATAGCCGCCAGAGCCATCGGGCTCGTTGATGATATCGGAGGTGGCGCCTTCGGGGATCAGTACGAGATCGCCGGCGCAAGCCTTCATGTCGGCGACCCGATCGAGAATGATCTTCTGACCTTTTTGAACGAGCACCACGCCCGGAGCAGGCGACGCAAGGCGCTTGCAGAGCAGGCGCGTGCTTTGGATGATACATGCCGTCATTCCGGCTCCGTCGCGTCGGACGATATCGCGTTGGGGAAAGGCGGAATAATTATCCGAAATTTGAAACACCAGGCCTCCGCAACTCTTTTCACCGGCTTGTTCTTGTCAGCCGGCAGCAAAATGCCGCTAAACGTAGCGAAGGTTGCCGGTTTGTGAAACTGCCTTCGATCATCGTTTGCAGGAAGCAGGCGCCGCCTCGTTTGGCGAGCCGGCGGCGTCCCTCATCGAGCTGGACTAGGACGGATTATTTCCGCTCCAGTCGCGCCAACAGCGACGACGTGTCCCAGCGGTTGCCGCCCATGGCCTGGACGTCGCCGTAGAACTGATCGACCAAGGCGGTCAGCGGCAGCTTTGCCTTGTTGCGGCGGGCTTCCGACAATACGATGTCCAGATCCTTGCGCATCCAGTCGACGGCAAAGCCGAAGTCGTATTTTCCGACATTCATGGTCTTGTGGCGGTTTTCCATCTGCCAGGAACCGGCCGCACCCTTGGAGATGACTTCCACCACCTTTTCGATGTCAAGGCCGGCCTGGTTGCCGAAATGGATGCCTTCGGCCAAGCCCTGGACCACACCGGCGATGCAGATCTGGTTGATCATCTTGGTGAGCTGGCCTGCGCCGACGGCACCCATCAGGCCGACCATGCGGGCATAGGCATCGATCACGGGCTTTGCTTTTTCGAACACTGCCTCGTCACCGCCGCACATGACGGTCAGCACACCGTTTTCCGCGCCCGCCTGGCCACCGGAGACGGGAGCGTCGATAAAGTCCACGCCTTTTTCCTTGGCTGCGGCATAAAGTTCTCGGGCGACTTCGGCGCTTGCCGTCGTGTTGTCGATCAGGACTGCGCCCGCCTTCGTGCCGGCGAGCACGCCGTCATGGCCGATCGTCACCGCGCGCAGGTCGTCGTCATTGCCGACGCAGGTGAAGACGAAATCGGCGCCTTCGGCCGCAGCGGCGGGGGTTGGGGCGAACTTGCCGTCGAATTGTTTGGCCCAGGCTTCGGCCTTGGCGACGGTGCGGTTATAGACGGTGACGTCATGACCGCCCTTGACCTTCAAATGCCCTGCCATGGGATAGCCCATGACGCCCATGCCGATGAAAGCGACCTTTGCCATTCGCGAGACTCCTTCCAAGAATTTGCCTGAAGGCTTAGCGGAAAGGCGAGGGGGACGAAAGACCGATTTGTCGGCGAGTGGTAGCGGCCGAGCTCGAAAGCCAGTTGTTGGCGACGATCCTGGCTGGCTCGCGCGGGCTAGTTCGGCCTGCTTTCGTCGCCTTCGACATAGAGCCGAAGGTTGTCGAAGCCGATTTCGGTGCCCATCAACCGGGAACCATTGTCGCCATAGCCGTCGAGAAAAACCATTTGCTCGGTAAAGAGCATCGTGGTGCCGCTAGGCTCCGGCGCGAAGGTGACGGTTGCCAGCGATACCGAGATGCGCTTGTCAGCGAGCATCATGTCGAAGGCATAGATGATGCGTTCGTTCGGCACGATATCGATGTAGCGAGCCTGATAGGCGTGTACCACGCCATCCGTCGAGGCGACGCGGTTGCTCTCGCTGCCGCCAGGACGAAAGTCGAGCTGAAATTCCAGCGGCGTCCAATCCCCGTGGCAGGCGAACCATTGGCGCTTGTTTTCGGCCACCGCCCAGGCGCCGAAGACGCGCTGCAGCGGCGCCTTGAAATGACGCTCTATGGTCAGCGTCGTATGTTCCGTCGTTCTCTCGGTCATTTCACCGCCGTCTCCTCGGAATTGTCGGCCAGAAACTGATCGAGCCGGTCGAAGGTCCTGTTCCACCCCGCCCTACGCTCGGCGATCCAGCGTTCGACCTGCTCCAGCGCTTCTTTCCGTAGCTGGTAAGTCCGCACCCGGCCGATCTTTTCCGAGCGCACCAGACCGCTGGTTTCCAAAACATGCAGATGTTTCATCACGGTCGGCAGTGCCATGGCGAACGGCTGGGCCAGTTCCATCACCGAGGCGGGACCGCGGCCGAGGCGGTCGATCATGCCGCGGCGGCTTTGGTCCGACAGGGCCTGGAACATTCGGTCGAGCGCTATGGAATCCTCAACCATCCGATCGTTCCGGGCGGAAACGGGCGGGCAGCTTCTGGCTATAGGGATAGAAATGGAAGTAGGGCATCGCCTCTTCGAGCACGCGTGCAAAGGACGGACGATCGAGCAGGCGTTGATAATATTGCTGCAGCCGGACTTGCTGTTCTCCAAAGGGCACGAGCGTTTCGGCGTAGAACAATGCCGGGGCGGCGGCGCAATCCGCCATCGTCAGGGCGTCACCGGCGATCCAGAGCTTTTCGCCCAGTTGCTGCTCGATCATGCCGTAGGCGGTGCGCAACAATGCCTGCGCCTGCGCGACGGCTTTGGGGTTGCGCTCATCTTCCGGACGGCGAATGTCAGCAACGATCGCCTGCATCGGTTCCTGAACGTAGAGATCGAAGAAGCGATCCCAGAGGCGGACGCAGAGCGCATCCGTCGGATCGAGCGGCAACAGCGGCGTCGCGCCGGGATAATGCCGGTCGAGATATTCGATGATGATGCTGGTTTCGGGAACGGTGCTATCGAGCGCCTCGTCGCGCAGGACAGGGAATTTGCCGATCGGCCAGAGGCGCAGCAGCGATGCGCGGGACTCTTCATTGCCGAGATCGATGACCCGGCTTTCGAAGGGCGTACCGTTCTCATAAAGCGCCATCAGGACCTTATGGCAGAAGGAGGCGAGGGGATGCTGATAAAGGATGAGAGACATACAGCGACCTTTCCTACATCGAGGCGATGCCAAAACTTACCTAAATGGCTAAGTAACAGATCGTGCCAGCGAATGCAATGAATAGTTACCCAATTGGGTAACTATTCGGATTGGCTGCAGGAGAAATCAGATCACGACGCAAGGCGCGCGATAACCAGATGGCCCGGGGTCGGATGACCCTCTTCCATGCGGACATTGATGTCGGTGATTTCGATCAGCTCGAAGCCGGTCGCGGTCAGGCGTTCGCGCACGTAGCTTTCCGAATGGGCGAAACGCTGGTGCGGACCGACCATGTAGGCGCGGCCTGCCATAGCGCTGTCGGGCAGGGTTTCCGAGGAGAAGATGAAGAGGCCGCCCGGCGTCATGTTTTCAGCGGCGCCGAAGAACAACGGCTCCAGCGCGCCGAGATAGGGCAGCACATCGGTGGCGGTGATCAGGTCGAACGGCTCTTCGTCATTATCGTCGAGGAAATCCTCAACCTCGGCGACGAACAGCGTTTCATACAGATCCTTCTCATGGGCGACTTCGACCATGTTTTCGGAAATATCGATACCCGTAATGTCCTCGGCGATGTCTCGCAGCGTACCGCCGGTCAGGCCCGTGCCGCAGCCGAGATCAAGCATGCGCTTGAAGGGGCCGAGACCAAGTGCCTGCAGCCGCTGACGCACGAGAACCGGAACATGATAGCCGAGCTGCTCGACAAGCACGTCTTCGAAAACTTCAGCATGCTGATCGAACAGGGTTTCGACATAGGCGTCCGGCGCCTTAACCGGCGTTTCGCCGCGGCCCATCGAGGCGATGCGCACGGCTGCGCCGCCATGATCCTCGGGATCGATCGCCAGCACATCCTCATAGGCCTTGACCGCGGCGTCGATATCGCCGGCTTTTTCGAGCGCAAGGGCGCGGTTGTAGGCGTCCGCCAGCGCGTCTTCGTCTATCTTTTTCTTTGCCATGAGCGATCAGTCCTTCATTCGTCAAGGAGGCATTAAGGCGCTTGAATGGCTTTTGCAATGGCTGCGTTGAAGGAGCAAAATATTCGTCTGCGGCAGCGGCGGGCCATAAGGCCGTTGCGCAAAAAAAGAGAAATGGAGGAAAAAACCATGGCCACCGAGCTCACCACGTCGCATCTCATCAACAGCGCTACGGATCGGAAGCCGCCGCCTATGCCTTCGACGACGGGGGAGATCACCAACACGTTGACCCATTACTACCGCGGCGAGCTCGCGCGGATGACCAGTTGGCGCGATCGCATCGACCGGACGTCAAACTGGGCGATCACCGTCGTTGCGGCGTTGCTTTCCGTATCGCTGTCGACGCCGACGTCGCATCATGGCGTGTTGCTGTTTGGTATGATGCTGATCACCTTGCTGCTGATGATCGAGGCGCGGCGCTATCGCTTCTTCGACGTCTATCGGGCGCGGGTGCGGCAATTGGAACGCAGCTATTTTGCGCAGATCTTGGCGCCCGAAGCCAATCTCAATCCCGATTGGGCGGTGTCGATTGCCAAAAGCCTGCGCGCACCGCGTTTTCTGCTCAATTATTCCGAAGCGATGCAGCGACGCCTGCGGCGGAATTATTGCTGGATGTATGTGATCCTGCTGCTGGCCTGGGTTTTGAAGATCTCGACGCCGAAACTGCAAGCGAATGGTGCGCCGCAAGAACTGGCGCATTCGTGGAGCTATATTGCCGACAATGCAACGCTCGGACCGATCCCCGGTTGGCCGGTGATCGCAATCGTGGCCGTGTTCTATGCCGTCATTCTCTATAGCGCATTACGTCGCGGGCCGGATGACGGCGATTTCACCCATGGCGAAGCGCATGTCTGATCGTTTGGCAAAGCCAGACTAAAGCATGTCGCGCAAAAGTGCGCAGCGGTTTTGCGATAACGACACGCGCAAAATCAAGGGCCTAAAACGCAAGGAGCGAATCCCAGAGATCGCGATGCGTTTTAGTGCAGGATGAACTCTCCCTTCACTGCCCGCCACTCGGTCGCCGAGATCAGCCGACGGTGAACATAGCGCACCGAATGTAACGGCCCGTCGAGCTTCTCCTGCCAGAATTTCAGGAAGCCGCGCATCTCCGGGAAATTCGGGGCGAGATCATAGTCCTGCCAGATGTAGGTCTGCAGAAATTGCGGATGATCGGGCAGGCGATAGAGGATCTGCGCCGTAGTGAGCCCATAGCCTTGCAACTGCTTTTGCATGTCATTGTGCATGAGGTCTCTCTTTCTGTTCCCATTGTTCTTCGTGACGCGGATGTCACAGGAAAATGGAAACACCTCATGGTAAACCCAAGCTTTACAAAAGTGTTGCAAAAAAGAAATTTCTTTTCGAAAATCAATATGATAGCAGCCTCTATAGGTGAGTGCTGCCAAGGTGCAGGCGGCAGGCGCAAGGAGACGCCTGCCATGGCAAGGGTCAACGCTTCAGATGGCGCGTCAGGTAGCCCTCGATCCAAGCCCAGCGGTTACGCATCAGCTCGACGATGGAAAGATAGAAGATCGCTGCCCAGAGATAGGTCTGGTAGTCGTAGGTCTGCGAGAAGGCATAGCGCGTCTCACCCATCAGATCGTAGACGGTGATGATCGATACGGTCGCCGAGCTCTTGATCAGGAGAATGATCTCGTTGCCGTAAGGCCGCAGCGCCACGATCAACGCTTGCGGCAAGATGATCTTGTAGAAGGTGACGAGCTTATGAAGGCCGAGCGAGGCCGCAGCCTCGCTTTGGCCGTGATGGACGCTCTGGATGGCGCCGCGGACAATCTCGGTCTGATAGGCCGCCGTGTTTAGCGTCATGGCAAACAGACCGCAATTGAAGGGATCGCGGAAGAACCACCAGAGACCGATGCTGTCAATGAAGCCGCGCGCCTGCGGAAAGCCGTAGTAGACCATGAAGATCTGCGCCAGCAGCGGCGTGCCGCGGAAGAGATAGACATAGCCATAGGTCAGGCTCTTCAAAATCCGGTTCTTCGACATTCTCGCAAAGGCGAGCGGAACGGAGAGTATCCCGCCAAGGATGAAGGAAAGCCCGACCAGCTTCACCGTGATCCAGAGGCCGTGCAGAAAGCGTGGACCGAACTTGAAGAATTTTGCGTTGTCCCAATTGGTGATCATCATCGTGATCAGCGCGATGCCTAGCAGCGCCCAGAGGGCCAGGAAGAAATAACCGGCAATGCGGGCCTTGGAGAGGCGCTTCATCGTCTCCGGTGGTGCCGGCTGCGCGGGGATCAAGACTTCTGCATAGCTCATCGGCGAAACTCCGCGCGTTTGGCCCAACGGTCGAGGTAAGACAACCCGGCCGAGGAGATGACGGCGAGCGTCAAATAGAGTCCGCAGGCAACCAAATAGAAGAAGAATGGTTCCTTGGTCGCGCGCACGGCAAGGCCCGTTTGGCGGATGATGTCAGCGAGTCCGATGACGGAAACGTAGGATGTATCCTTCAGCAAGTTCATCCAGAGGTTCCCAAGATTGGGAAGCGAGATGCGGATCAATTGCGGCAGGATGATCAGACGCATGGTGCGGGCCCGGTGAAAGCCAAGAGCGTCGCCCGCTTCATACTGGCCCTTGGGAATCGCCCTGAAGGCCGACAGCAAAACTTCCGAGCAATAGGCGGAAAAAACGATCGACAGGGCGACCATGCCGGCGACGAAGGCGTTGATCTCGACCTGTCCGGTGTAGCCCACGTAAGCGAGGGCCGTTTGCAGCAGAATCTGTATGCCGTAATAGATGATGAACAGCGTCAGGAGCTCCGGCAGGCCGCGAAAGATGGTGGTGAACACGCCGGCTGCCAGCCGCAGCGACTTTTCTTCGGATTGCTGTGCCAGCGCCACCAGAAAGCCGACGACCAAGCCGAGCGGCAATGTCAGGACGGCTACTGTTATCGTGACTTTGAGGCCGCCGGCAATCTCGTCGCCCCAGCCGGTGTCTCCACAGGCAATAGAGGTGTTCTGGAAGAACACGGTGAAGAGCCCGACGGGGCCGCACAGCGGATCGAAAGCGTTATCTATCCAGGCCCACAAGGAACCAAACGCGGAAAACAATCCGCCCATACCGTATTTCCCCTCGCAGCTTTTGCCGCGTTTCTCTTATTCTTATATTATATGTCAAACAAAAACGGCGGAAGAGCAAGCTTCCGCCGTCGTCTTTTCCCAAGGAATCGACGGCGATCACTCGCCGTAGACGTCGAAGTCGAAATACTTGTCCTGGATCTTCTTGTAGGTGCCGTCGGCACGGATCGCGGCAATCGCGGCGTTTAACTTGTCCTTAAGGGCGGTGTCACCCTTGCGGAGGCCAATGCCGGCGCCGACGCCGTTGATTTCCGGATCGACCTTCAGCGTGCCGAGCATCTTGCAGCAATTGCCGGCATCGGACTTGACCCATTCGGAGAGAACCACGACGTCGTCGATGACAGCGTCGATACGGCCGTTAGCGAGGTCGAGCTTATATTCATCCGGCGACGGATAGAGCTTCAGCTCGGCATCCTTCAGATGCGCGGTGGCGTAGTTTGCGTGCGTGGTCGAGGACTGCGCGCCGATGGTCTTGCCCTTCAGGGCCGCATCGGTTGCTTCGGTTATGGTCGAATCCTTCGGCACGGCGATGGCCGGCGGCGTATTGTAGTATTTTTTGGTGAAGTCGATGGTCTTTTGACGCTCCGGCGTGATCGACATGGACGATACGATGGCGTCGAACTTCTTGGCCTGCAGAGCCGGAATGATGCCGTCGAAATCCTGGTTCACGAAGGTGCACTTGACCTTCATCTGATCGCAAAGCGCATTGGCTATATCGATGTCGAAGCCGACGAATTTGCCGGCGGCGTCGAGCGATTCGAACGGCGGATAGGTTGCGTCGGTGCCGATGACGATCGAATCGCCGTCAGCAAGCGCTGCCCCGGCGAAAAGCGACATCGCGGCAAGCGATGCAGCGGCGAAAAGACGAGTGGAGATGCGCATTTTGATCCTCTCTGTTGGCGACCGGCGGCTATTTTTCTTCATTGGCGGCCGGCCAGAATGGAGCGGGTGCGTGGCCCGCCTGCCTTCGATAATCGTACTTTTTTTTCGCAAATTGCAACTGGAATTACGAAGCCGGTTTGCATCGCACACACTATCTCCAAAGCGCTTGCGCGATCCCGCAAAGCTGAACGGAAGCCTTCCGGCGCGTTCAGGCGGGGTTAATTTTCCGTATCTAATTCTTTGGAACATATCACCGTTTGCCGCGATTCAGCCCTATGGACACCGAAAATCGGCCGGGATCATGGGGCATCTGTTCCGCGGGCTGAGATCCGCACCTTGGCGGATAATGATAAGAAAAGGAGATCCCAACTATGGGAAAGCGATCCAGACTATTTGCCAGTGCAGCATTTCCACTGCTGTCTCTATCACTGGCATTTGAGCCGGCTGCCGCCACAGCGCTGCGCGACCAAGCCATCGCACCGTTGAGCAATGCTGCCGCCGGATCGGTCGCCGTCAACGGCAATGCAAGTTTCGAGGTTGCCCAGGAGCAGCCGGCTCCGGACGGGCAGTCCGAAGAGGAGCTGAAAAAGCGCAAGAAGCCAGGCGGTGCGGAACAGGGCGAGCCGCAGGGCCAGAAGCATCAGGCCGCACCAGCACAGCAGGGCGGAGCCGAGCCACAGCGCAAGATGAAGGAAGCCCAGCCCGAAGGGCAGCCTGAACAGCAAAAGCCCGCCAAGCAGCAGCAGGAAACACAGCAGCCCAAGGCGCTGCAGCCGCAGGCGGTACCGGAAACCCAGCAGGCTCAGCCGGAGCAAAAGAAGCACAAGCAGAATGCGGAGCAACAGCCAGCGGCGCAGCCGGAAGTAGCGCCGCAGCCGAAAGCGGCCCAGCAACAGGCTGCCCCTGAAACGCAACCGCAAGGCCAGCCCGAACTCAAGAAACGTCAGAAGAAGCAAGATCAATCGGCTGAACCGGCACAGCAGCCAGCCGAACAGAAGGCCGCGCCCGCGCAGCAACAGGCGCCGGCTGCACAGCCGACTCAGAGCGGACAGGCCCAGCCGGAAACCCCCGCCCAGCCTGAGAAGAAGAAGCATCAGAAGCTGCAGGGCCAATCGGCTGAACCGGCGCAGCAACCGGCGGAACAGAAGGTAGCCCCAGCTCAGCAACCAGCAGAACAGAAGGTAGCACCGGCCCTGCAACAGGCTCCCGCCACAGAGCAGGCCCAACCGAAGACCCAGGTTCAGCCTGGAAATCAGGTCGAGCCCGGCACGCAGCAGGGCCAGAAGCCGGCGACCGGCAAACTGCCGCAGACTGAGCAGGGCGCGCAACAGCCTGCAGCCACTCCCGAACAAAAGCCAGTTCAGAAGAACCTGGGACAGCAGGCTCAGCCGCAGAACGAGGTAGCTCCGCAGGTCGGCAAACAGCAGCAGCCGAATGTCGAAACCGGTGCTCCCGCTCAGGGTAACGCCGTGCAGGCGCCTGCCAATGGTGCCGCGCAGCAGGGCGCCCAGACAGCGGCCCCCGCCGCTGGAGGTGAGCAGGTTTCGCCGCAGGAACTGGAGCGTCGCAAGAAGATCGCTGCAAATCCTGCAGCCAGCAACGAGACGGTTATTCTGCCGGTGCAGAATGGCGCTGCCGTGCTGGATAGCGACAAGGATGCGGCGCGGCGCGGCTTCCGTCAGGGTGGCCAAGCTGCCGGCGGGCAGGCTCAGACTGGTGCCGGTCAGGCTCAGACTGGGCAAGCGCAGAACGCCCCGGTGCAACAGCCGCAGGCCTATGCTAAGGCGCCGACATCCGATGCCGAAGCTCAACGCGCGCTCGCTGGCCAGCAGCAGCAACAGCCTGTGAGGATCGAAGCCATAACCAGCGAGCAGGGGCGTCGCCTCGACCGCAGGCCGGATTTCGCGTCGCCGGAAGGCGTTGCACTCCAGCCGAACGGCAATCAGGGCGGCCGCGTCATCCTGAATATCGACAATACCTACGTCGTTCGTCACGATGATAGCGCGCGCTTCATCCGTGAGGGTGAACGTCCGATCTATGAGCAGCTTCCGCGCGACCGTTACCGCGAAACGATCGATCAGCCGGATGGCGATCGCATTATTACCGTGCGCAATCGCTATGGCGACGTCATTCAGCGCTCGCGCATCGACGCTCGCGGCCGTGAATACGTGCTGTTCTACTCCCCGGAACTGGAGGATCAGCCGGACCGCGACGACTACTTCCGCGATCCGGGCGACGAGTTGCCGCCGATGCGCCTGCGCATTCCGCTGAACCAGTACATCATCGACACGGGCACGGACCGCGAGGCGGATTATTACGACTTCCTGCGCGAACCGCCGGTCGAGCCAGTCGAGCGGGTCTATTCGCTGAACGAAGTGCGTTATTCCGCCCGCATCCGCGACAAGGTGCGCCGTATCGACCTCGATACGATCACCTTCGCGACCGGCAGTGCGGAAATCCCGATGTCGCAGGCGAGTACGCTGCGCGGCGTTGCCGACGCCATGGGCAAGATCGTCAAGAAGGACCCGACCGAGACCTTCATGATCGAAGGCCATACGGATGCCGTCGGCACTCCGGAAAGCAATCTGGTCCTTTCCGATCAGCGTGCCGAATCCGTCGCCAAGGTCCTTAGCGACGTCTATGGCATTCCGCCGGAAAACCTGGTGACCCAGGGTTACGGCGAGCAATATCTCAAGGTGAATACGCAGGGGCCCGAGCAGGAAAACCGTCGCGTTACCATCCGCCGTGTCACGGCGCTGGTGCGTCCGGTCGCTTCAACCCAGTAAGCTTTTCCTGTCTCAAACGCGTAAGGCCGTCGGGAAACCGGCGGCCTTATTCTTTTGCCAGTTCGCCGAGGCCAACCGTCGCAGCGATGAAATCGGCGATCGCCAGGGTATCGTCGAGATCGAAGACGGTCAGTGCGCCGGCATCCTCCACCGGATGGTCGGTGGCTATGGCGACGATATGCGGGTCTTGCGGCGCCAAGGGCACGCGGTTGGCCGCCTCGAGGCGACGAGCTTCGATCTTGGGGATCGGCTCGCGCTTGTAGCCTTCGATCAAGACGAGGTCGCAAGGGGCAAGCCGCGCCAGGATTTCCTCGAAGCTCGGCTCCGGCTCGCCGCGTAGTTCGTGCATGATGGCATAGCGCGTGCCGGAAACGATGGTGACTTCATGCGCTCCAGCTTCGCGATGGCGAAAGCTGTCGGCGCCCACCTTGTCGATGTCGAAGTCATGGTGGGCATGTTTGATGGTCGAAATCTTGTAGCCGCGGCGGGTGAATTCGGTGACAAGCCGCACCGCAAGGCCGGTCTTGCCGGAGTTCTTCCAGCCGGCGATGCCGAAGATTTTGGGTCGCTTGGTTGTCATGATGTCTGCTCCAATGCCGCGAGCCATGTTTCTGCGGCGATCAGGTCTTCTGGTGTGTTGACGTTGAAGAAGGGATCGAGGGAACCGATCGGCGTTTGGATCATGGCAAATTCGACCGTTCGGACACTATGACGCGCGAGATAGTCCCTGACGCGTCGCTTGTCATCCTTGACAAGCCAGGTCGCGAGATCGTTGGCAATCGAGACGGGCCACACGCCGAACACCGGATGATCGCGACCCAATGATGTGGCTATCGCGATTTCGTCTCGGTCTTCGATCGTTTCGGCCAGCCGGGCGACCAGATCGATTGGAAAAAACGGGCTGTCGATCGGCGCCGTAGCGATATGCGACGCGTCCGGGTGCCTCATCACCGCATGGCGCATGGCGGTGTGCACGCCCGCCAGCGGGCCGAGCTTGCCGGGGATGGTGTCGGGAACCAACGGCAGCCCTTCCGTATCCGACCAATCGGCATCGGCATTCAACGCAACCGGCTTTCGCTGCTGCTGTCCGATGCGAGCGGCTATACGCGTCAGAAGAGTTTCGCCACCGAGAAGTGCAAGCGCCTTGTTCGCACCCATGCGGCTGGAGCGACCGCCGGCGAGCAGATAGGGCGGGATATCGGCGGGATCGGGGATGAAGCCGGGCATGTTGGGCGACCTCAGGCGGGCACACGCGGCTCGGATTCCTGGGCGACGCGCTCGACCGCTTGCCGTTTGCTCTCCCGGTAGAATGTATAGAGACCGGAGGCGATGACAATGGCGGAGCCGATCATGGTCCAGGCATCCGGCATCTCACTGAAGAACAGCAAGCCAAGCAATGCCGACCAGATGAGGCTTAGATAGCGGAACGGTGCGACGAAGGAGATCTCGCCCGTGCGCATCGCCTGGATCACCGATTGATAGCCAACGAGCACCAGGATCGATGCGAGCAGGATGTGCGAGAACGGGGTGAAAGTGATCGGCTGCCAGCCGCCGAGCGGAGCGATCGACAGGGCGCCGAAGATGGAAATCGAGACAGCGGTACAGACCGTCACCATCAGCGACGGCACATCCTTGCTGACACAACGCGTCGCCAGATCGCGGGCGGCTGTGGCGAACATACTGGCGACCACGAGCAGGGCAGCCGTCGTGAAGCCATCGGGGCCGGGGCGGATGATGATGAGCACGCCGACAAAGCCGACGACGATCGCCGTCCAACGCCGCCAGCCGACCGGTTCCTTCAGGAACAGGGCTGCGCCGAGGGTAACGGCGAGCGGCAATGCCTGCAGGATGGCGGAGGCATTGGCAATCGGCATCATGCCGAGCGCGGTGATATAGGTTGCTGCCGCAATTCCTTCGCAGACGACGCGCAGCGCGATCATCGGCTGCAGAATGACTTTCCATGAGCGCAGGGCTCCCATATTCCAGGCGAGCAGAAAGACGAAGATGCTGGTAAAAAGCCCGCGGAGAAACATGATCTCTCCTGCGTTCATGACCGCGATGACTGATTTGGAAAGTGCGTCGCTGCAGGAAAAGCCGGCCATAGCTGCGGCCATGTAGAGCGCGCCCTGCGTATTCTTCGTCCGCGGCATAAAGCGATTCCCTGGATATATCAGCTCGCTCTACTGCGGTTTTCCGCAAATTGGAATCATTGCCGGTGTAGTCGTGATCAAATTCGATTGTGCGTCGCAATGAAAACGTGAGCTGATGGCGAGTGCAATCACGCCGAAATCGCAAAATCGGGACAGCACTGTCGATTTTTGGGAGATGTGCGATCTTTTACGTTCGTGATTAATCCTTATTCAATCTAATTTCCGGACGCTCGGCTCAGTTTTGCATGAGGCAGAAGCTCTACCGCAGCGCAGCAGGGAATGACGGTCCCGCCTTCGCCGGATACCAACGAATTTCATTGGGGCGTGGCATGTTCTTCATTGATCGTCTTCTGCAAAGCCGCCGGATCGTGACCAAGGTTCTTATCTTCGTCGTACCGCTGGTGGTGCTCATCGCCGGCATCGGCCTGGTTGGCTATCACACGGCCAATATTCTCAACGGCCATATGACCGTGACGCGGGCGACGATCGAAAATATCAGCGACTTCGAGAACTTGCAGGCTGCTTTGCAGGAGTTCACCACGTCGCCATCCGATGAAACGCGCAAGACGCTTGCGGACAAGATCGATGCGCAGGCGGCCGGCGTCCAGCGTCTGAGCGGCCTGCTCAGCAATGATCAACGCGCCAAGATCTCCGCCGTCAGCGATCTGGCCGACAAGATGCGCACGCAGACGGCCGCCCTTTGGAACATCAAGCAAAAGCAGGACAGCGATGTCGACGCGATCCAGAAGGCAGTGTCGGGGCTCGAAGCCAGCGGCAAGGCGGCTGGAAAGCAGATCGACATCATCCGCAAGGAGTTCGGCGACAAGGAAACCTTCGCCAAGGAACTGCTTTACGATGCCGCTGCCTTCAAGGGCCTGTCGGACAAGATGAGCAACCTGCGCATCCAGGTGCAGATGGCCGCGGATTCCAATGAGGAAATCTCCGATGCGCGTACCTATACGGATGCGATCCTCAAGCAGGTCGCCACGTCGAAAGCTCTTGTTTCCAAGCGTGGCGTCGCGCTGGTCAACGGCGCGGCCGATGCTGCCAATAAGCTTGACGCAGTCCTGAAGGGCGGCGACACCGCCGATCTGAAGGTCCAGGCCATGGGACCGATTCTGCAGAGCTTCGTGAAGATCGAAGGGGATATGACCCTGCAATCGGCCAAGAACAGCGATACTGCCGCCGATCGCTTCGTCAGCCTCGACAAGATCATCGACGGCCAGAAAGAATTGTTGGATCACGTCGACCAGGCGCTGGGCATCATCGATCGCCTGACGCTGCATACCGCACGGATGGAGAATGTGCGCGACGCTGCCTCGCGGGACGCCGTCGTTGCCGATCTGAAGGATCTGCAAGACGCCGGCGTAAAGATCTCTGCGTTAGGCCAGACCAATTCTACGATGCGCGATTTTTCTGCTCGTACTCAGCCTTTGATCGACAGCGTGACCAAGGGTTCGGCCGATCTGTTGCAGACTGCGTCCGACTGGAAAAAGACGCGCGTCGATTCCAACAGCTTGCTGGCGGATGCGATGACGTCGCTGCGCAGCTTCGTTGCGCAAGCGCAGGAGATCGGCAAGGAAGACAGCGAGCGCTCCGCCAATGTCTCCGTCATTGCCATGATCCTCGGTACGTTGCTTGCCATCGTCGGCGGTCTAATGCTGGTCGAAACGCTGCGTGGACCTCTGAAGCGGGTTACCGAAATCATGACGCGGCTTGCCAGCGGCGATCTGGAAGTGGCGATCGACGGCCGCAATCGCGGCGACGAGATCGGCGATATGGTGCGTTCCGTCACCGTCTTCCGCGACGCTGCCGTGGAAAATGTCCGCCTGGAGCGGGAGGCCGAGAGCGCACGCGCTTTGTCGGCGGAGGATGCCGCACGCCGCGCCGCCGACCGCGCCCGCATCGAAGCCGAGCAGAAGCAGGCGCTGAATGCGCTGGCAGACGTTCTCTCCAAGCTTGCGGATGGCAATCTGGAAGAGAGCATGCGCGAAGACCTCTCCGCCGATTTCGTCGAAATGGCATTCACCTACAATCACGCTGTCGAAGCCCTGCGCGAGACGTTGACGGATGTCCGCTACACGGCCGAGGAGATCAAGGGCGGTACCGGCAATCTCGCCGCATCCGCCGACGATCTCGCACGCCGCACCGAGCAGCAGGCGGCTGCCCTCGAGGAAAGTTCGCGGGCACTCCACCGTCTGAGCGACGTCGTGCGTTCCACCGCCGACCGCGCTAAGCAGACGGCGGTCTCGGTCAACGAGACCCAGGCTTACGCAACGCAATCCGGCGAAGTCGTCGCCAAGGCCGTCGGCGCCATGAGTGAGATCAACCGCTCGTCGGAAAAGATCGTCACGATCATCGGCGTCATCGACGAAATCGCCTTCCAAACCAACCTGCTGGCGCTGAATGCCGGCGTCGAAGCCGCCCGCGCCGGCGAGGCCGGTCGAGGTTTTGCTGTCGTCGCGCAGGAAGTGCGCGAACTGGCGCAGCGCTGCGCCAACGCGGCAAAGGAGATCAAGGGCCTGATTTCGGCAAGCTCCTCGCAGGTGCAAAATGGCGTCCATCTGGTCGAGCAGACCGGTGCTGCGCTCGCCGAAATCATCGGCCATGTGACCGGCGTGCAGAAGCTCGTCGCCGACATTTCCGCGGCAACGGCCGAGCAGTCGACCGGGATCGAAGAAGTGACGCGAGCGGTCGGCGAAGTCGAGCTGATCACCCAAAGAAATGCGGCGATGGTGGAAGAAAACAACGCCGAGATTCATGGCCTGCGCCAACGCGTCGATATGCTCTCCGACAAGATCGACCGCTTCCGCACGGGCGATGGCGACGGGGCACATGAAGGCTATGGGTATCGCGCCGCCTGAGGCGTTACTTCAGAAAACAACAGCAACCAATAGAAACGCCGGACTTATCGCCCGGCGTTTTCTTGTCTTGGTATGGGAAGATCAGCCGCCGGTGACGCTCATATGGCGGGCGACAGCCGGTCTGTTGTGCGTGCGGTCGATGATAAAATCGTGACCCTTCGGCTTACGGGTGATCGCTTCGTCGATGGCGGCGTAGACGAGCGCGTCATCTTCGGTGGCGCGCAGCGCCGTGCGCAGGTCGGCGGCATCGTTCTGGCCGAGGCACATATAAAGCGTGCCGGTGCAGGTGAGGCGCACGCGGTTGCAGCTCTCGCAGAAATTATGGGTCAGCGGCGTGATGAAGCCGAGGCGGCCATCGGTTTCGGCGACTTCGACATAACGGGCCGGACCGCCGGTCTTATATGGAATGTCGGTCAGCGTGAATTGTTGTTCGAGATCGGCGCGCAATTTGGAGAGCGGCAGGTACCGGTCAGTGCGATCTTCCTCGACCTCACCCATCGGCATCGTCTCGATGACGGTCAGGTCCATGCCGCGGCCATGGGCGAAGCGCAGCAGCTCGGGTATCTCCGCCTCGTTGAAATCCTTGAGCGCCACGGCATTGAGCTTGATCTTCAGGCCCGCCTTCTGCGCGGCGTCGATACCCTCCATCACCTTCGCGAAATCGCCCCAGCGGGTGATGGCGTGGAATTTATTGGGATCGAGCGTGTCGAGCGAAACGTTGATGCGGCGCACGCCGCAATCATAGAGCTCCTCTGCATAGCGCGAGAGCTGCGACCCGTTTGTCGTCAGCGTGAGCTCCTCCAGGCCACCGTCTTGAACGCGTTTGCCGAGCTCGCGCACCAGAAACATGATGTTCTTGCGCACCAGCGGCTCGCCGCCGGTCAGGCGAATCTTACGGACGCCTTTAGCAATGAAGGCGGAACAGAGCCGGTTCAGCTCTTCCAGCGTCAGCAGATCTTTTTTCGGCAGGAAGGTCATGTTTTCCGCCATGCAATAGGTGCAGCGGAAATCGCAGCGGTCGGTCACGGAGACGCGCAGATAGGTGACCGCCCGCCCGAAAGGGTCGATCATCGGTGACGCATCCGCCACCAGCGGCGATCCGTTGCCTATCGTACCGACAATGCTGTTCACGAAAACCTCCGTTGTCATGTTAATGTGTGCATAGGCGATTGTTGCGTCAAGGGAAATGCATTTTCAAATGCACTTGCGCGTTAACGACTGGCGGCCTACTTCTCCGGGTACGCATTGAAACGCATGGGAAAATCGATGAGCGACGTCTGGCCAACCGAACTGAGAGTGTCGAAGGACCGCCATCATCTGGTGGTGAGCTTCAATGACGGCGCAAGCTTCGATCTGTCGGCGGAAATGTTGCGCGTGCTGTCGCCATCGGCCGAAGTGCAGGGACATGGGCCAGGGCAGAAGATCACCGTGCCGGGCAAACGCAATGTCGGGATCATGTCGATGACGCCGACCGGCAACTATGCCGTCCGCATCGGTTTTGACGACATGCATGATACCGGCATTTTTACGTGGGCCTATCTTCGCGAGCTCGGCGAGAAAGGTTCCGAGCTTTTCGCCGCCTATGAGGCCGAACTGAAGGAAAAGGGCTTGAGCCGCGACGTGGCGGGCAAGCCGCACTAGCACTGTCAGCAGCAAGGGGACAGGCATGGCAGGTGGGGATACGGGAAGCTGGCTGCGCGCCAAAGGTAGCAAGAACGAAAGCAAGGTCTCTTTCGTCGAGCTGTTTTTCGATCTCGTCTTCGTCTTCTCGATCTCGCAGCTTTCGCATGCGCTGGCCAGCCATTTCACTCCCCTCGGCGCTCTCGAAGCCGGCATGCTGATTTTTGCCGTCTGGTGGGTATGGATATTCACCGCCTGGGTGACGAACTGGCTCGATCCCGATCGCATGCCGGTGCGCATCATGCTCTTCGTGCTGATGTTTGCCGGGCTGGTTCTCTCAGCGTCCATTCCGGATGCCTTTGCCGGGAAAGCCATTTTCTTCGCCGGCGCCTATGTGTTCATGCAAGTGGGCCGTTCGCTATTTACCGTCTATACCCTAAAAGACGTCAGCCCGGCCAATCATCGCAATTTCGTCCGCATCACCTGCTGGCTGATCGTGTCGGGGATCTTCTGGATTGCCGGCGCCCTGATGGAGGGCGAGACGCGGGTGTCGCTGTGGCTCGCTGCGCTGGCGATCGAATATGCAGCACCCGCCTTCGGTTTCGCCGTGCCCGGCCTTGGCAAGTCGACCGCGGCGGATTGGGATGTTTCCGGTGCGCATCTTGCCGAGCGCTGCGCGCTCTTCATCATCATCTGCCTCGGCGAGGCAATCCTGCAGGCGGGCAAGACATTTGCAGAACAGCCGCTTTCGCCGCTGATCGTTGCGGTATTCGTCACGGTCTTCGTCGGCACCGTCGCCATGTGGTGGATCTATTTCCAGTTCGGCCATGAACGTGCCGCCCATCGCATCGAGCAGGACGAGACGCCCGGCAGCCTAGCGCGACAGGCTTTCACCTATGCGCATATCCCGATCCTGGCGGGCATCATTCTGAGCGTCGTCGGCGACGAATTCTTGTTCTCCCATCCCCATGACCCGGCCGACATACATATGGCGGCGGCGATCCTTGGTGGCCCGGCCGTGTTCCTTGTCGGCAATCTCTGGTTCAAGGGGGCGACGACCGGGCGGCCGCCGCTATCGCATTTCGTCGGCCTCGCCGGGCTGGCGCTACTGGTTCTCGCGGTTTCCCAGGTCGATGTCTACCAGCTCGGCATCCTTGCCACGGCGGTCCTTATCGTCGTGGCGATATGGGAGTTCGCTTCGCTGAACCGCGCGGTGCCCTTGGCGCGCCCGCCGGGCAATCACTAATCGCCTATTGTTTCCAGAGGCTCGCGTTCTTCCTGCAGCAACAGGCTGACAATGCGTTCCATGTGGGCCGTCATGATTTCGCATTCGTCGAGTGGTGCGTCCGAGAGCATGCGGTCGATGAGGTCGGTCTGGATGGCCATGGCTTCTTCCGTCAAGCGTCGGCCTTCCGTGGTCAGATAAAGCCGCCACACGCGCTTGTCGTGTTTATCGCCGCGACGCTCGATCAGGCCGCGTTTTTCCATCTGCGGCAGGAGCATGCTCATGTTGGAGCGACCGACTAGCAGCTTGTGGGCCAATTCCTGCTGCGAGATGCCTTCGAAGCGGAAGAGATTGACGAGAATGTCTAGATGCGGCGGCTTGATGTCGAGATGCGCAAGTGCCCGGCCGAGCGATTGCTGCATGAGCTGGCAGGCGCGGGCGACGGCAATCCAGCTACGAAAACGCGGATGGTCCCAAGGTAGGGATTGATTTTTGTTCATCGTTGTACTTTATTGTTCATGATTGAACATTATTGGATTCCCACTATGCCATCCTTTGCGCTTAAGGTCACCCGGCTAGGATTGTCCAGCCTTGGCAGGATTTCGCCGCAGCTTGCCGGCAAAGCCGCCTTCAAGCTTTTCTGTCTGACACCGTCGCGCCGGCCGCAGGGCGCCAAGGCGGAGGCTGCGCATTCACAGGGCAGGGCGCGTCTGAATTCTGCCGAGCAGATCATGCTGTCTTTTCGCGGCGGACGGGCGATGGCCTATCGCTTGAACGGCGGGGCCAAGGGCCAGCGGAAACGCTTTCTTGTCGTCCATGGCTGGGGCTCGAGTAGCGAATACATGTCGGAGCTCGCCGTCTTCCTCGCAAATGCGGGTGCCGAAGTGATCTCGCTCGACCTGCCGGGCCATGGCCGCTCGCCGGGGCGCTTCCTCAATGTGCGCCTTGCGGTTTCGGCCATCGTGGCTGCGGCGGAGCGCTTCGGCGCTTTCGACGCGACCATCGGCCATTCGTTCGGCGGTGCTTCCATTGCAATGGCCGCGGCCGGCTTTCTGCCGGGCACAGAGCCGACTCTGACGGATCGCCTGGTGCTGATCGGCGCACCGAGCGCAATGGGCTGGCTGTTCACGGATTTCGGCAGGATGATGCGGCTCGATCCTAAAGTGCAGGCAGCACTTGAAGCGGAGGTCGGTCATGTCACTGGCAGGGCGCTCGATGAGTATGTTGCCGAACACAGCGTTCGCGACCTCGGCAGGCCGGTATTGGTCATCCACGCCGAGGACGACAAGGAAGTCAGCGCCGATCATGCCCGCGCCTACGCCCGCGCCGGCGATCATGTTCGCCTCCTCTGGGCCAACGGCTTCGGCCATCGCCGTATCGTCAGCGCCGCTCCCGTGCTGGAGGCGATCGGCGAATTCCTGGCGGAAGCGCCGGCATCTGCTGAAGAAAATGCATTCGAAAGCGACGGCGAAACGGTTATATCCTTTCTTCGGACGTCGGTGCGGCGTGTGTCATAGCAACGTCACGCCTTGCGTCTAACCCGCTAGTATCTGGATCAAAAAGACGTGAGGCAACATGCGGATCATCACTTCCGTTGAAGAACTGAATGAGCTTTATGGCGGCACGAGCGAGGCATCGATCGCCAAGGTGACGACTGCGCTGACGCCGCTCTATCGCAGGATGATCGAGGTATCGCCCTTCATGGCGCTGGCGACGGTCGGCCCGGAGGGGCTGGATTGCTCACCGCGCGGTGACTTGGGCGGCGTCGTGCGCGTGCAGGACGACAAGACGCTGCTGCTTCCCGACTGGCGCGGCAACAATCGCGTCGACTCGCTGGCCAATATCGTCAGGGATCCCCGCATTGCACTGATGTTTCTAATTCCCGGTTCAAACACCACGATGCGCCTTAACGGTCGCGCGGTGGTCTCCATCGAGGAAAGTTTGCTTGCGAGTTTCGAGATGGAGGGCAAGCATCCGCGCAGTGTCGTGGTGATCACCATCGACGAGGTCTATTTTCAATGCGCGCGGGCCGTGATGCGTGCCGAACTCTGGAAGACGGAGACATTCGTCGATCCGGCAAGCCTGCCGACGCCCGGCATGCTGCTGAAGGCGGCGAAGGGCGATTTCGATCAGGAGACCTATGACCGCGAATGGCCGGCGCGAGCCGCCAAGAGCATGTGGTAACAAAAAATCCGCCGGCGCGCTTGGGGAAGCAGCACCGGCGGATAAGACTTTAACTCTGGTCCGATTCTAACTTTTGTAGATGAGCCAGCTCTTCGAGAAGTCTTTCTGCATGCCTTCCTGATAAATATAGCTGGAGTTGCGGCCGCCATTCTTGGCGCAATAGAGCGCAATATCGGCTTTGCTATAGAGTTCGCCGGGATCTCCGGCTTCCGAGGCCATGCAGATGCCGAGCGAGAGGGTGATCGGCCCGTAATTCACTCCTGTGCGGGAGTTCTTGAACGGCGTCGTCTCCAGTGCACGGCGGATACGCTCGCAGACCGCCATAACCTCTTCCGACGTATTGCCTTCCAGGATCAGCGCGAATTCCTCGCCGCCGGTGCGGGCGACGAAGGCGTCGCGACGGACATTGGCGCGGATGAGGGAGGCGACGGTTGCGAGGATCTTGTCGCCGACCGGATGGCCGTATGTGTCGTTGACCTTCTTGAAGTAATCGATATCGGCCAGCACCAGCGCCGTTACGGGCCGGGCCATCTGATTGTCAAAGATGGTGGCCAGGCGATCATCGAAGGCGCGGCGATTGGAGAGGCGCGTCAGAGAGTCGGTATTGGCAATGCGCTTGTATTCGTCCAGTTCCTTGCGCACCTGGTCCATTTCCTGGCTGCGCTGCGCAACATTCTCGACGGTCTTTTCGCCGTGCGCCATCGTGTCGCCGGTCGCTTCCGCCAGGATGTCGATGGCGCTGCGCAGCAGATCGACGCTATTGTTGTTCTTGGACGTGATGCGTTGGCAGGTCTCGCCGAGCAATCGATTGTAGCTTTCAAGCGACGTCTGTTCCTGTCGCAGCGTGCGCAACACGGCATCGAGTTCCGAGATCAGGCGGGCGTGGGCGTCATCGAAAACGCGGCCGGCATGGTGGGAGAAATGCTGGGCGCCGAGTGCATCCAGTTCTTCTTGCGTGGCGTTGCTGCCGAGTGCGGCAAGCTCGCGGGTCAAGGCAGGATTGGAACCAATATAGGCTTCGTAGAAAAGTTCGTAGTTGCGCGGGATCGGCGCGACCCCCATGGATCGCATGGCATAGGTAATCTGTCCTGCCACGTCGGGAACTTGCGCCTTGGGCGCAACCACCGTACTCATCGGCGAACTCCATTAATTGATTTCATGAAAGCACTATTTTTAGTTAGCCTAAGAATCTTTGAAAAAGATTAAGGCAATGAATGTAAAATCTTATAAGTT
Source organism: Rhizobium sp. NXC24 (assembly GCF_002944315.1). NCBI lineage: Bacteria > Pseudomonadati > Pseudomonadota > Alphaproteobacteria > Hyphomicrobiales > Rhizobiaceae > Rhizobium > Rhizobium sp. NXC24. Next base: position 2,223,907 of record NZ_CP024311.1, on the reverse strand, counting down.
CGGACTTGGGTTTAGTTTTATTATAAAGTGGAAATACTTACCAGGAAGGCACCGAGACGGTGCCTTCCTTTTTGTCTGACTATTGACAAAGTTCAGCCGAGGTTGAGTTCCTGGAAGAAATCGTTCCCCTTGTTGTCGATGACGATGAAAGCCGGGAAATCTTCGACTTCGATCTTCCAGACTGCTTCCATGCCAAGTTCGGGATATTCCAGCACATCGACTTTCTTGATGCAGTCCTGAGCGAGGCGGGCGGCCGGACCGCCGATCGAGCCGAGATAGAAACCACCATGCGACTTGCAGGCCTCTCGCACGGCGCGCGAGCGGTTCCCCTTGGCGAGCATCACCATGGAGCCGCCGAAGGACTGGAACTGGTCGACATAGCTGTCCATACGTCCGGCCGTCGTCGGGCCGAAGGAACCGGAGGCGTAGCCGGCAGGCGTCTTGGCCGGGCCGGCATAATAAACCGGATGATTCTTGAGGTAATCCGGCATGCCCAGGCCTTTTTCCAGGCGCTCGCGGATTTTTGCGTGCGCCAGGTCGCGGGCGACGATGATAGTGCCGGTCAGCGACAGCCGGGTCTTGACGGGATGCCGCGACAATTCCGCCAGGATCTCGGGCATCGGCCGGTTGAGATCGATGCGGACCATCGATTCGGAAAGCTTGGCCTCGTCGATTTCAGGCATGTATTTCGACGGATCAGTTTCGAGCTGCTCGATGAAGATGCCGTCGCGGGTGATCTTGCCCTTGGCCTGACGATCGGCGGAACAGGAGACGCCGAGGCCGATCGGCAACGAAGCGCCGTGGCGGGGCAGGCGGATGACGCGGACGTCGTGGCAGAAATATTTGCCGCCGAACTGCGCGCCGACGCCGAGGCTCTGCGTCAGCTTGTGAATTTCCTTTTCCATTTCGATATCCCGGAAGGCATGTCCGCTTTCGGAGCCCTCCGTGGGAAGACAGTCGAGATAGCGCGTCGAGGCCAGCTTGACCGTCTTCAGGTTCATCTCGGCCGAAGTGCCGCCGATGACGATCGCCAGATGGTAGGGAGGGCAGGCGGCCGTGCCGAGCGTCAGGATCTTCTCCTTGAGGAAATCCAGCATGCGGTCATGGGTGAGCAGCGACGGCGTGCCCTGATAGAGGAAGGTCTTGTTGGCCGAGCCGCCGCCCTTGGCGACGAAGAGGAATTCGTAGGCGTCGGTGCCTTCCTCATAGATGTCGATCTGCGCCGGCAGATTGTTCTTGGTGTTCTTTTCCTCGAACATCTTGATGGGCGCGAGCTGCGAATAGCGCAGATTCTTCTTCTCGTAGGCGTCGAGCACGCCTTTTGCCAGAGCCGCGCTGTCGCCGCCTTCGGTCCAGACGCGGCGGCCTTTCTTGCCCATGATGATCGCCGTGCCGGTGTCCTGGCACATGGGCAGCACGCCGCCGGCGGCGATATTGGCGTTCTTCAGCAGGTCATAGGCAACGAAACGGTCGTTGTCGGTCGCTTCCGGATCTTCGAGGATGGAGGCGAGCTGCTGCAGGTGGCCGGGACGCAGCAGGTGGTTGATATCGGCAAAGGCGGTTTCGGCGAGCAGCCGGATACCCTCGGGATCGACGGTCAGGATGTCCTGGCCCTTGAACGTGTCGACGGAAACATAGTCTCCGGAAATCTTGCGATAGGGAGTGGCGTCGTCGCCGAGGGGAAAGAGATCGTCAGCCATGCGTGGACCTTTCAATGCCTTGATGTGGCGGAAGAGACGTTGCGAACGGTCTAAATCCGGCAAGGTCCAAATGCAATTGGTTGGATACGGCAACTCAATATCCCCATAGACAATTGGCGCCCAAACCGAGCTCTTGAGATAACGGTCAGCAGGGAGCGCATTTTACCGCAAGAGGCCGGGCGAGGTGCCCAATGAGGCTGGCCAGGCCGCAAGCTCGTTGGTCTGCCGCCATCGCATCGGCGTCATACCGGTCCATGCTTTGAACGCCCGATAAAAGGAATTCGTATCTCGATATCCTAGAAACCAAGCTACCTCCTCGACCCTGATCGTGGGGTCGGCCAGCAGTTGAATGCCAAGTTCGTGGCGTGCTTCGTCGAGGAGAGATCGAAACGTCATGCCCTCCGCTGTAATTCGGCGCTGTAGCGTCCGCTTGCTCATGCCCATATCGCGCGCGACATCGTCCACTTCGGGGCGGCCGCTCGCCATAGCGCGCTTCAGCACCGACTTGACCTGATCGACGAAGCTGCTTCCCGACTCCAAATCACGCATTGCCTCCGAAAGCGCTGGCGTCAGCATATGCAATAGCTCAGGATTGTGGTCGATGAACCGGCGGTCGAGGTCGGCTGACGCAAGGATAAGTCGATTTTTGGACGCCTCGAAACGGATCGGACAGCCGAAGAAGGCATCGTGTAAATCGGTGGATGGGCCAGCCCGCTCGAATTCGATCCCGACCGGGCTAAGAGCCTGCCCTGTGCCCCGCCGTCCGAGTTCGATCAGCATCGCAAAGCTGGCGTCGACGGCGAGAGCCGGTTCCGGCTCCGTGTCCGGCGGCCACTCTATAGTGAGAACAGCCCGGCCATTCTTTTCGTCGCAGAGAAGCTCATCGGGACTGCAAAGCAGCTTGAACCGTACAAGCCGCGCAATACCGTCGCGATAGCTCTCTGCGTAGGAAGCGGCGAGGAATGCCAGTTTGTGGGTTGCGGTGCTGGTTTCGCGGACCATCTTGATGCCGAACCCCGCGTCGCCGGACAGCGCTTCGATTGCACGCCAAATCCTGAAAAGTTGTGCTGTGCTGATAATCGCCGTGGGATCGTGGTGAAGCGTGGCGGGAAGGCGCGCTTGTCTCAGTACAGTTGTCGGCTGCAAGCCTAGAAGCTCGACGGCACGCCAGAATGCTTGGGGTAGCCTGCAACGATCCGCGCGAACAACCTTCATCGTTTTCCTATTCAACAAGGGCAGCCTTTGGCTGGTAGTGTCCTGAGCCCAATCATCCATGGGACTTGGTCACTGTCGCCGCCTGGACGGGCATACCTTCTGTTTGGTTTAGGGGCAGATCCCTCCGAAATCGGACACTCGAGCACTTTGGCGTATTTCGCAAGTAAATTGGCACTCTGTGCTGATGCGGCCAAGCGGCCCGGCCTTTATCTCCACTCTACGCACCTTGCTAACTGGCCGAGTGACCGGCAGCGGCAAACATGCGGATCCGTTTCTCAGGAGATCGACCATGTCACTTACATTCTACACCAACCCCAATTCCCGCGGCCGCATCGTTCAATGGATGCTCGAAGAGGTGGGGTGCGAGTACGACACCGTTCTGCTCGATTACGAACGCTCCAGTGCCGCCGACCGATGGGGTGGCGCAGCGCTTGCGCGCCCTGGCGACGCTTCCAGCCAGCGCGGCCGCTTCTTCACGGAGGTGAACCCGATGGGCAAGGTGCCGGCGATCGTTCATGACGGCCGGGTGATAACGGAGAGCGCCGCTATCTGCGTGTACCTCGCCGAGGTCTTCGCCAGCGCCGGATTGGCGCCAACCGCGGACGAGCGGGCGGATTATTACCGGTGGATGTTCTTCGCGGCCGGACCGCTTGAACAAGCTGTGACCAATCATCGGGCCGGCTTCGTTCCCGCGCCGGAGCAGGAGTTCTTTTTCGGGCACGGCAGCTACGAGCGCACCGTGGACCAATTGGAACGCGCGGTGAGCGCGAATCCCTACATCGCAGGAAATCGTTTCACCGCGGCCGACGTCTACGTCGGATCGCATATCGGCTGGGGCCTTGGGCTCGAAACCCTCCCGAAGCGTGACGCATTCTTGGAATATCTGGGTAGGATTACGCAGCGCGACGGCTTTCGAAGGGCTATCGCCAAAGGCGAGACGAAGGTCGCTGCCTGATTGTAATCACCGTAACAGGGCGCGCTTTCGGCAGATGCCGGAAGCGCCTCCCCACTTCGCAGAGTCTACTTCGGCCCAATCATCGTCTCCGGCCGGACGATCGCATCGTAATCTTCCGCCGAAACCAGCCCGCTCGCCAAAGCCTCTTCCTTCAACGTCGTGCCGTTCTTATGCGCCGTCTTGGCGATCTTGGCGGCATTGTCGTAGCCGATCTTCGGGGCAAGTGCGGTCACCAGCATGAGCGAACGTTCGAGGCCAGCCCTGATATTCTCCTCGCGCGCCTCGATGCCGACGACGCAATTGTCGGTGAAGGAGACGGCGGCATCGCCGAGCAACTGCACCGACTGCAGGAAATTGTAGGCCATCATCGGATTGTAGACGTTGAGCTCGAAATGACCCTGGCTGTCGGCAAAGGTCAGCGCGGCATTGTTGCCGAAAATGTGGGCGCAGACCTGCGTCAGGGCTTCGCATTGCGTTGGATTGACTTTGCCCGGCATGATCGACGAGCCCGGCTCGTTTTCCGGCAGCGCCAATTCGCCGAGGCCGGAGCGGGGGCCGGAGCCGAGCAGGCGGATATCGTTGGCGATCTTGAAGAGAGCGGCAGCGGCGGCATTGATGGCACCATGGCTGAAGACCATCGAATCATGGGCCGCCAGCGCTTCGAACTTGTTTGGAGCGGTAACGAAGGGCAGGGCGGTGATTTTGGCGATCTCGTCGGCGACCTTTTCGGCAAAACCGATCGGCGCATTCAGGCCGGTGCCAACCGCGGTGCCGCCTTGGGCGAGTTCGCAAAGGCCGGGCAAGGTCAGCTCGATCCGCTTGATCGAGGACGCGACCTGTGCGGCGTAGCCGGAAAACTCCTGGCCAAGCGTCAGCGGCGTGGCATCCTGCGTGTGGGTGCGGCCGATCTTGATGATGTGGGCGAAGTCGGCGACTTTCTTTTCCAATGCCGCATGCAGATGTTTGAGGCTTGGCAGCAGATGATGAACGATCTGCTCGGCGCAGGCGATATGCATCGCGGTCGGATAGGTGTCGTTCGACGACTGGCTCATATTGACGTGATCGTTCGGATGCACCGGCTTCTTGGAGCCCATGACGCCGCCCAGCATTTCGATCGCGCGGTTCGAGATCACCTCATTGGCATTCATATTCGACTGCGTGCCGGAGCCGGTTTGCCAGACCACCAGCGGGAAATGCTCGTTGAGCTTGCCGTCGATCACTTCCTGGGCGGCCTCGACGATCGCTTTGCCGAGAGCGGGATCCAACTGGCCAAGCTCCATGTTGGCCCGTGCAGCGGCCTGCTTGACGATGCCGAGGGCACGTACGATCGACAGCGGCTGCTTCTCCCAACCGATCTTGAAGTTGCCGAGCGAGCGCTGCGCCTGCGCGCCCCAATAGCGGTCGCTAGCCACTTCGATCGGGCCAAAAGTATCGGTTTCAGTGCGGGTGGAGGTCATTATCCCTGGTCCTGCTTTTCCGTTGAAAAGGATAGTTGTCATATAGGTCCGAATGGTGCCCAAGAAAACAGAGAAGGGGGATTTCATGATAGTCTTCGTCATGTTTTCGACGCGATAAGGAAAGCCGTGTTCTTTTTAACACGCTCGATAGATATTCTTCGTGGCGTCCTTATTGCCACTCAAAAACCACGCGAAAATTCAATAAAAAATTAACTAATAATTTCATAATTTTGTGTGAACTAAATCGCGAAGCCTGCTTTCGCTTTTTCACACAAAGTTGAGGCATTGAACGAAAGACGGGGTCTGGCCGTTTTCATTCTAATGGTTAAACGGTGTTTGGAACATCGCGGCCGAGTTGATTGGAAAACAGCACCGTCTGTCTCGAAGATACCGCTTGATACGGGGACTGATTAGAGAATGAAACTTGTCATGAAAGCCGCAGCATCCGTTCTGGCTCTTTCCTGCTGCCTCTCCGCCGCCGGCGCGACATCCGCGAACGCGATGACCCTCATGGATTTCATTCGCGGCGGGCAGGGGCGTCAGCAGAGCACTCAAGTTTCCGCCCCGGTCACTGCCAATCCGGCACAGACTGGTATTGGCGCCACCGCGCCAACACAGGCAAAAGAGCCGCTGCCCAGCGTCAGTGCGCCTAAATATTATACCTACAAGCCCGAGGCTATGCGCCTCGTGGCATCCAACCGTTTTGCCGATCCGGTGGTGACGGGGGCGGTCGCTGATGCGTCTTCGACGCCGGTCGCTGTCGACACCAGCGCTTCGCAGCGTCGCTATCTGACCGAAGCTCGCGTGATGGCGACGAATGATGTCGCCAAGGCGCTCGAGGCCTACTACGCCGATCAGAGCAAGCCGCTCCTTTGGGTTGCCGACAATGTCATCAACGACAAGGCCAAGGCTGCCATGGCGGTTCTGGCCGACGCGGGTTCCGTTGGCCTCGACCCGGCCGATTATGCCGTGCAGGCGCCGAGCTTCGATCCGGCAAGCGTCGACCCGACAATGCGGGACCGCGCGTTGATGCAATTCGAGCTTGCACTTTCCGGCAAGGTGCTGATGTTCGTTCAGGATACGATCCGTGGCCGTCTCGACCCGAACAAGATCTCCGGTTATCACGATTTCAAGCGCAAGGACGTCAACCTGACGCCGGTTCTCGGCCTGCTGCGTGCAAGCCCGGATGTTGCCGCCTATCTCAACAGCCGCAGCCCTTCGAACCAGGAGTTCACGGAGCTGAAGGCTGAGCTTGCCAAGCTTCACGCAGAAAGCGGCAACGACAGCACGCACATCTCCATCTCGCTGAACGGCACCCTGAAGCCGGGCGGCAGCTCGCCGGAGATGGCAAACATCGTCAAGGCTATCCAGCATCGCGGCTCGGATGCGCTGAAGGTCAAGAACGCCGTGACGCTTGCTGCCTACAAAGGCACGCCGGACTATACGCCCGAGCTCGTCTCGTTGGTCGAAGACTTCCAGAAGGAAAAAGGCCTGACGGCAGACGGCGTCATCGGCCAGTCTTCCGTTCGCGCCATGGTCGGTGAAAACAACGATACGAAGGTCCAGAAGCTGGTCATCGCCATGGAGCAGTTGCGCTGGCTGCCGAGTGAACTTGGCCCGCGCTACGTCTTCATCAACCAGCCGGCCTTCATGGTCTACTACCACAACAACAACCATGAACAACTGTCGATGCGCGTCGTCGTCGGCGGCAAGGAACATCAGACCTTCTTCTTTGAGGATCAGGTCCAGACGGTCGAGTTCAACCCGTTCTGGGGCGTTCCGCAGTCGATTATCATCAACGAAATGCTGCCGAAGCTGCGCGCCGATCCGAACTATCTCGACCGTATGGGCTACCAGGTCGAAGTCGGTGGCCATGCCGTCGCGTCATCCAGCGTCGATTGGTACGGTTCGACACAGAATGTCTCCGTGCGCCAGCCGCCGAGCAGCGACAATGCGCTGGGCGAGTTAAAGATCCTCTTCCCGAATTCGCATGCGATCTACATGCATGACACGCCGCAAAAAAGCTTCTTCAAGAAGGATATGCGTGCGCTCAGCCACGGCTGCGTCCGCCTCGCCGATCCGCGCGCCATGGCCGCTGCCGTGCTGAACACGACGGTGGACGACATCGCAAAGCAGATCGCCACCGGCCAGAACAAGGCGGTACCCGTGCCGCAGAAGTTCCCGATCTACATCGCCTATTTCACCGCCTGGCCGAACAAGGACGGCGTCGTGCAGTATTTCAACGATGTCTACGATCGCGATGCGGCAACACAGAAGGCGCTCGACGCGACCACGAAGGCGCGCACCGCACAGATCTGATTGCAGGCTCGTGTTTGAAAAAGAAAAGGCGGTCCATTCGGGCCGCCTTTTTCATGTGCTGACTTTCGTCGTCGTCGGTATGTTGCTCATTTCCGGCGCTAAATAAGGTCTGAGAAGCGCCTGGAATTGCCTCAAGGAAAATCGCGGCCGCAGGCGATGGGTGCTGTTCTTGGCCGATAGCGGATCAGTTTTTCGTCTCGATCCGCCATTCGCGGCTTCCGAATGTTACATCGAAACGTGACAGGAACGACCGACCCAGCAAGCCATCTATGTCGTCTCCCAAGGCCGCCTCGTCGCCGAGAACGATGGTGGTGACGTCGTTGGCCTCCACGTGTCCGACCTTGACCGTTGTGGATGTCGTGCGCGTACCCTGTGAGACGCCATTGGCGGTCTGCAGCGAAATGTCGCCGGCTTCGTCAAGGGGCAGCTTGGCTCGCGCCGCGAATGCCTTGGTGACGGCAATGAAGCTCGCGCCGGTATCGACGATGAATTTGCCGTCCATGCCATTGATGTTGACCTTGGTGACGATCACGTTCTTGCCCTGGGTTGGAAAGCGGTCGCTGCCCGTCGCATAGGTCGTCGCGCATTTTCCTTGCGCGGTATAATTCTTGATGATTCCGCGCACCACCGCAGTGTCGTTATGATCGGGATTGATCGATACCCAGGTCTGAAGTGGCGTGATCGCCGCGCAGTAGTCGCCGAGAGCGCGGTAGCTGTCGGAAATGCCCTGGAACACGAGACTGTTCAAGGTGGCGACGTTATCGGTAAGGCCGATAACGGAATAATAGTCGTCGATGGCATCGCTGTATTTCTTTGCGCCTTGCCGGATCTGTCCGCGCAGAAAATAGAAGTCCGGTATGCCCGGCGTCATCGCAACCAACTCGTCCGAGACCTTCATCGCTTCGCCAAAGTCGCTGAGGCCGAGAAGAATGCTTGCCGCATTTTGGAGCGCGATATTGGAAGGCGTACATTTGCGGGAAAACGCGACCAGCGCTTTCGCGGCTTCGCGGCGATACCCTTGCGTCTGCAATTCAGCGGAAAAATTATAGAGCGCATTCCAGTCGCAGGGCTCCCGGCGCAGCATGTCGAGGTAGTTGGCCATTGATTTGCGGCCGGCAACGACGTTCGGCAGCGGCTCAATTTCGTATTTTTCATAGACGGCGAGCAGTGCTGGGTCGGGCTTCGCGGCGGTTGCTTCTTCGAGATAGCCGACGACGCGGTCGCCATAGATATAGAATGCCAGTGCCGCGCATAGGGCGGCAAAGATTGTAAGTGTGCGAATGATTGGCGCGAGCCATCCTCTGCGAGAGGGCAATCTACCGCCATTGCGGTCTTCAGGATCTGCTACCAGCAAGCGCGCGCTCCGCCATCAAATTGCCCTCTGCGCTTCCTCCTTGGTGCAGACTGCTGGCTGATTTGCGTCGCAATTTCCGGCCGACATCACGTTTGTATTGAAGCGTCGATAAGTTGTGGCGTAGCAGCGTGAATCGCGCAAGGGCCGCTACAACTTTACCAACGGATTGCTGCCGATATCCGGCTCTATGCCGCTAACAGATCGCGTACGAGCGCCGGAGTCAGTTCGTCATAATGCGCGATGACTCGGCTCGGACCGAGCGTGTCGACGCTGACGTCGGAGTAGCCGAAGGGGACGGCGATGGAGGGGACGCCGGCATTGCGGGCAACCAGAATGTCGTTGATGCTGTCGCCGATCATCACCGTCCGGCGAAGGTCGCCGCCGGCGCGCTCGACGGTGCCGATCAGGTGCTCCGCATTCGGTTTGCGAACGGTGAAGGTATCGCCCCCGGTGATGGCCTCGAAATAGTGGGTAAGCCCAAGCCGGTCCAAAAGGGTGCGTGCGAGCGCCTCCATCTTGTTTGTGCAGACGGCGAACTTGTAGCCTTGCGTTTTCAATACCTCTAACGCGGCAAGCAGACCCGGATAGGGTTGCGTCAGGCCGGGCATCGTTTCGGTGTAGTGGGCGATGAATCGCTGCAATAGCGCCGGCAGTTCCTCCGGCTTCAATATATAGCCACGCAGCTTGCAGGCGCGTTCGATCATGACCTGAGCGCCGTTGCCGACGAGATAGGTCAGGTCGCCATAGCTGACCGGCGCCAATTCCAATGCGGCAATCGTGTGGTTGAGGCTTTCGACGAGATCCGCATGGGTATCGAGCAGCGTGCCGTCGAGATCGAATACGACAAGGGGAGATTTCACGAGGAATTGGCCTTTGGGTAAGAAGAAGCGGGTCTTTTGGAGTTAAAAGATCGGGCTGGCAATTGCAACCAAAGCCTCTTTAAGCCCCGCCGAATATGGCCGCGGATTTCTATGAAGCGCCGTTATTTTGGCTTTCGTTTGCAGGGAGAGCCGTGTAAACAGCACTCCAACGTAATAAACGGGAGCATGTGGCGCATGGACGCCCGCCAATTGAAGATCGAAGCTGCAAGAGCGGCTCTGGCCCATGTCGAGAGCGGCATGCGGCTCGGGATCGGCACGGGCAGCACGGCGGAAGAGTTCGTCCGGCTGCTCGCCGAAAAGGTTGTGGCAGGCCTTGTGATTGAAGGCGTTCCGACCTCCGAGCGTACCGCGCGGCTCTGTGTCGAACTCGGCGTGCCGCTGAAGTCGCTCGATGAACTTCCAGAGCTCGACCTCACCATCGACGGTGCAGACGAGGTGGATGGCGCCCTGCGGCTGATCAAAGGCGGCGGCGGTGCGTTGCTGCGCGAAAAAATCGTCGCGGGCTCGTCGGCACGGATGATCGTCATTGCCGACGAGAGCAAGGTCGTCGAGACGCTCGGCGCGTTTCCGCTGCCGATCGAGGTCAATCCCTTCGGCCTCGTTTCCACCCGTATCCAGATCGAGAAGGTGGCGTCCCGCCTCGGCCTTTCCGGCGCGCTCAGCCTGCGCCAGTCGGGTGGCGGCAACTTCGTTACCGACGGCGGGCATTTCATTATCGACGCATCTTTTGGCCGCATTCCTGATGCAGAGGCGCTGTCGATTGAGCTGAATTCGATTCCCGGTGTTGTCGAACACGGGCTCTTCATCAACATGGCGACACTTGCGATCATTGCCGGTCCCGCCGGCGCGCGCACGTTGCAGGCGAACAATACATAGGAGCACTGAACTCATGATCAAAATAGCGGGTCTTGGCCGTTTTGCCGCTGCGACCATCGTTCTTTCAGGCATCGCGCTCGGTTCCGCAAGCGCTCAGGAAGTCACGGAAGAGCAGATCAAGGCCGCACGGGCGGCGATCAACGCGCTTGGCATCACGAACCAGTTCGACAACATCCTGCCGAATCTCGCCGAGCAGTTGAAGAGCACGATGATCCAGGCGAACCCGAACTTCGGTGACGCCATCAATTCGTCCGTCGACGCAACCGCACTGGCTCTGGCGCCGCGCCGCGCCGACCTCGAGCGGGAAGCCGCTGTGACCTACGCAAAGGCTTTCAGCACCGACGAGCTGAAGGCGATCGCCGATTTCTACAACTCCCCGGCTGGCAAGAAGCTTCTCAAGGACGGCCCGATCGCAACGCGCGCGCTCTACAAGGCCGCCGATATCTGGGGTCAGGGCATTTCGCGCGATCTCGCCAACCAGAGCAGCGATGCTCTGCAGAAGGTGGTGAAGGCTCCGATCGTTTCCCCGCCGACGGATGCCACCAACAACGCTCAGCCTGCACCGACGCAGAAGCAGAAGTAAGCCTGATCCTTTCCAGGCCCTCGAATTTCAAAGCCCGGATATCGTTCCGGGCTTTTCTTTTTGCCCTTCGAAATCCTATATCAGTGCCGACCCCTTTTCGGCGCGTCGCGCGCCCTTCCATTTCTGCAGGAGTATTCGATGTCTTCCTTCGATTTCGATCTTTTCGTCATTGGCGGTGGTTCCGGTGGCGTACGCGGCGCGCGCGTCGCCGCGTCCCTCGGGAAGAAGGTCGGCATCGCGGAGGAATATCGTTATGGCGGCACCTGCGTTATCCGCGGCTGCGTTCCGAAGAAGCTCTTCGTCTATGCTTCGCAGTACAGCGAGCATTTTGAGGATGCGGCGGGATTCGGCTGGACGGTAGGCGAAAGCACCTTCGACTGGAAGAAGCTGATCGAAGCGAAGGATAAAGAAATCGCCCGCCTGGAAGGGCTCTATCGCAAGGGGCTCGACAATGCCAAGGCCGAGATCTTCGATACTCGCGCCGAGCTGGTGGATGCCCATACGATCCGTCTGCTGAAAACAGGCAGAACCGTCACCGCCGAAACGATCGTTGTCGCCACCGGCGGTACGCCGAACCTCCATGCGGCGCTGCCCGGCCACGAACTCTGCATCTCTTCCAACGAGGCTTTCCACCTGGAGGAGCTGCCGAAGTCCATCCTGATCGCCGGCGGCGGCTATATCGCCGTGGAATTCGCCAACATCTTCCACGGGCTCGGTGTCGAGACGACGTTGATCTATCGCGGCGCCGAGATCCTTTCGCGCTTCGACCAGGACCTGCGCAAGGGCCTGCATGAGGCAATGGAGGCCAAGGGCATTCGCATCCTCTGCCATGACATCATCGAGAGCGTGACGAAGACGGACGATGGCCTGAGCGTTCTGACGAAGAACGACAAGCGGCTGACGGTGGACACGGTGATGCTGGCGCTCGGCCGCACGCCGAACACGAAGAATATCGGGCTCGAAGCTGCCGGCGTAGCGATCAACGAACTCGGCGCCATCATCGTCGACGAATATTCGCGGACATCGGTGCCGAACATCTATGCGCTTGGCGATGTCACCGATCGGGTACAATTGACGCCGGTGGCGATCCACGAGGCAATGTGCTTCATCGAAACCGTCTACAAGAACAATCCGACCCGTCCGGATCATGAACTGATCCCGACTGCCGTTTTCTCGCAGCCGGAGATCGGCACGGTGGGCCTGACTGAAGAGGAAGCCGCCAAGCGTTATCCGGAACTCGAAGTCTATCGCGCCCAGTTCCGGCCGATGAAGGCGACCTTGTCGGGTCGTAGTGAGAAGATGATCATGAAGCTGATCGTCAATGCCGCCGACCGCAAGGTGATCGGAGCGCATATTCTCGGCCATGACGCCGGCGAGATGGCGCAGTTGCTTGGCATTCCCGTGAAAGCCGGCTGCACCAAGGAAGATTTCGACCGCACCATGGCCGTTCACCCGACGGCCTCCGAAGAGCTGGTGACGATGTACACGCCAAGCTATCGCATCCGCAACGGCGAGCGCGTATAAGGAATAGGCTAGTAATTCCACGGTGCATAAAAGACCTCTCGAAGAGATGGTTCGCCTTTGCAAGCGGCGGGCAAAGGTTTATAAGCGCGCGTTATTTATGGCGACGGGACACTTGGCGAAGACCGGGTGCGGAAACAGGTGAGTGAGATGGCAGACAATTGGACACCGAGCAGTTGGCGGCAAAAACCGATCCAGCAGGTGCCGGAATATCCGGATCAGGCAGCGCTGGAGGCTACCGAAGCGCAGCTTGCAAGCTATCCGCCGCTCGTTTTTGCCGGTGAAGCTCGTCGTCTGAAGGCGCATCTTGCCAACGTCGCCGAAGGCAATGGTTTTCTGCTGCAGGGTGGTGACTGCGCCGAAAGCTTCGCTGAGCATGGCGCCGACACGATCCGCGACTTCTTCCGTGCCTTCCTGCAGATGGCCGTCGTCCTCACGTTTGGTGCGCAACTGCCTGTCGTGAAGGTCGGCCGCATTGCCGGTCAGTTTGCCAAGCCGCGGTCTTCGAACATCGAAACGCAGAATGGTGTTTCGCTGCCGAGCTATCGCGGCGACATCATCAACGGCATCGAGTTCACCGAAGAAGCGCGTATCCCCAATCCGGATCGTCAGATGATGGCCTACCGCCAGTCTGCCGCGACGCTGAATCTGCTGCGTGCTTTTGCCATGGGCGGCTACGCCAACCTGGAAAACGTGCAGAAGTGGATGCTCGGCTTCGTCAAGGACAGCCCGCAGGGCGAGCGCTATCGCAAGCTTGCCGATCGTATCGGCGAGACCATGGATTTCATGAGAGCGATCGGCATCACGGCCGAGAGCAATGCGAGCCTGCGCGAGACCGATTTCTTCACCAGCCATGAGGCGCTGCTTCTGGGCTATGAAGAAGCCTTCACCCGCGTCGATTCCACGACTGGCGACTGGTATGCGACCTCGGGCCATATGCTCTGGATTGGCGACCGCACGCGCCAGGCCGATCATGCCCATGTCGAGTATTTCCGTGGCATCAAGAACCCGATCGGTCTGAAGTGCGGTCCTTCGCTGCAGGCGGACGATCTCATCAACCTGATCGATGTTCTGAACCCGCAGAACGAAGCCGGCCGCCTGACGCTGATCTGCCGCTTCGGCCACGACAAGGTTGCCGACAACCTGCCGCGCCTCATCCGTGCCGTCGAGCGCGAGGGCCGCAAAGTCGTATGGTCCTGCGATCCGATGCACGGCAATACGATCACGCTCAACAACTACAAGACGCGTCCGTTCGAACGCATCCTGTCGGAAGTGGAAAGCTTCTTCCAAATCCATCGCGCCGAAGGCACGCATCCGGGCGGCATCCACATCGAGATGACCGGCAAGGATGTGACCGAATGCACGGGCGGCGCCCGCGCCGTCGGCGCCGAGGATCTTCAGGATCGTTACCACACCCATTGCGACCCGCGTCTCAATGCCGACCAGGCGCTCGAGCTGGCGTTCCTGCTCGCCGAACGCATGAAGGGCGGCCGCGACGAAAAGCGTCTGCGCGCGCACGGCTGATCGAAGCTGTAAAATCATCATCTGCGAAAAGGGTCGGTTACGCCGGCCCTTTTCTTTTGTGCTCTTGCAATCAATCTCGCTGAATCCTGCTTCATTTCTTTGCATTTGACGAGAACGTCATCATCGTCAAACTTGCTGAAAAAGAGAAGGATCAGCATGAACGACGATCACACCGGTGCCTGCCTTTGCGGCAGCGTACGTTTCAAGACACATGGCCCATTGCGGGAGGTGGTCGGCTGCCACTGCTCGCAATGCCGCAAGCAGACGGGGCTCTATTACGCGGCGACTAATGTCCCCCTCGACAACATCACGATCGAAGGCGAAGACGCGATCACATGGTACCGCGCCAGCTCCTTTGCCCGTCGCGGTTTCTGCCGAACCTGCGGTTCGGCGCTTTTCTGGGTAGCTGACGAGGCCAAGGAAATCTCGATCATGGCCGGCCTCTTCGACAGCCCTAGCGATCTGAAACTGGCCTATCATATCTACTGCGCCGACAAGGGCGATTTTTACGAGATCGACGATGGATTGCCGCAATACAGACAGGGCCGGCCGGGATTGCTGACGGCGGGGCCTTCGGATTAGGTTCTTGTCGGCTGGCGCGACACTTCCAAAGCCTCGCAACTACCGCCTCGACGGGCGATCCGACTATCTGCTGCCCGAGGTCAGCCAGCTTAGACGATCGACCCGCCGCTACTCTTGTCTTCGATCCTACTGCTCAGCCGTGCGAATTCCTCGCGCAAGGCGGATAGTTCCGTCAGAACGTGCAGGTCGATCTTCTGATGCAGGGAGAGAACTTCCAGTTCCGCCTTGAGATTGACTTCGTAGTCCTTTGCGGCCTCGAAGCGGTCGCGTTCGGCCTGGCGGTTCTGGGACATCATGATGATCGGGGCCTGGATCGCGGCGAGCATGGAGAGGACGAGGTTGAGGAAAATGAAGGGATAGGGGTCGAAGGCGCGGGTCATCAGCACGATGGTGTTGACGACGCACCAGACGACGAGGAACGCCAGGAAGGCGAGTATGAAAGACCAGGAGCCGCCGACGCGGGCAATGCTGTCGGCGAGGCGTGCGCCCGTGGATGCCTCGGCAGAAAAGGCGGCGTTGATGTCGGTGGAAACGATTTTCCGCTCATGCGCCTTTTTCAATACACGCTTTTCGATCTCGCCGAGTTCCTCGGCCGTTTTGTCGAAATGCTGATGAACGAAATTGGGTAGATTATACATGGGAACGCTCCGAAGACTTGGTCGCTTTGGCCGCAAGTATTCGACTGCCCGATGGAATTGCAATGCAAAAAGGGTTGCAGTGTAGAGCGGTTCAGCGTTTCACGGAATCGCTCTCATCCGAGAGGATCGCTTTTGGACGTACCAACAAGCTTGACTAAGACGGATACTTCGCACTTTTCCTGGAATTGCTCTAACTGCCCTGGCTGACCAGCCAGGCATTTGATGGGAAGAAGCGGTCGAGCCCATATTCATGTCCGAACATCATGTCATGCTGTAGAGAGCGGTAGTCGCGTATCAGCGGATCGAGGTTTTGCTCTTTGCGAGCCCAATCCGGAAACGCCTGATTGTCGCGCGTCGCGAGCTGATAGCGATCGATGATGGTGTATTTCTTCTGCAAGCGGCCGAGAAAGCCGGTGTAGAAAGGATGCTCGTAGCCGGCGGTCTTCAGGATATGATAGGGCAGTTGCGACGGGCTGATCGTTCCAACATCCCTGCGCACGCCCTTTTTGCTCGACCAGATGACCAGCGGTGTTTCATGCTGCCGCTTCATCACATCGAGCGACGCTTTTCGGGTCGCCACCTGTTCGGGCATGTAATTCGTATCCGGATAGACCGTGCCAAGCGGCGGCAGATGATCGCCCCAGAGGACGATAATCGTCTCGCGATCGCGCTTCGAAGCCCAATCCATCAGCGTTTTCAAGCTCTGGTCGGCTTCCCGAACGCCTTGCGCATAGGTCGCGAGCGTGTCGCGATCGGCGTCGCTCAGATCGCCTTTGATATCGACCGTATTCTCGGCGTAGCGATGCGCATCATAGGGACCGTGACCCTGCAGGGTGACGGCGAAGAAGAAAAACGGCCGCTCCATGGCGTCGCCCTCGCGCATGATCTCCTTCATCAGCGAGTCGTCGGAGGCAAAAAGGCCGCGTTTTTCCATAGGCGGCATGGTCTCCTCGGTGCGGAACTCCTCGAAACCAAAAGCCTTGTAGACTTCGTTGCGGTTCCAGAACCAGCCGCTGAACGGATGGATGGAACGCGCTGCATAGCCTTCGCCGCGGAAGAAGGTGGCAAGTGAGGGCATCGGCCGGCGGACATATTGCTGATAGGGAATGCTGCCATAGGGCAGGAAGGCGTTGGAGAAGCCGGTCAGTGCCTCGAACTCGACATTGGCGGTCATGCCGCCGAATTCGGGAGAGAAGACATAGCCCGACTGCGCCGCGCGGATGTTCGGCATGGGATCGGGCGTGAAGGTCAGATTGGAAAGCCTTGTCGGATCCCAAAAAGACTCGCTC
Source organism: Rhizobium sp. NXC24 (assembly GCF_002944315.1). Lineage (NCBI taxonomy): Bacteria > Pseudomonadati > Pseudomonadota > Alphaproteobacteria > Hyphomicrobiales > Rhizobiaceae > Rhizobium > Rhizobium sp. NXC24. The sequence goes on along the minus strand of NZ_CP024311.1, from coordinate 2,207,013 downwards.
ATCAGCATGATGATGTCGGGCTTTTCGCGTGGGCCGGAAAGATAGCCATAATTGCGGGCGGGTATGGCGTCGATCGCATTTTGTCCATATCCGCCAGGCGCTTTGACGTCCGCCATCGGCAGATTGAGCGAGAAGGCGATGATGAAGCCGTTGTAAGCGTAATTTTCCTTCTGATCCCAGACGATGGGGATGATGCGCAGTTTTTCGCGGATGAACGAATTTTGCGTCGGATCCATCTGCGAGACGAAGACGGTCATGAGCGGCAGGCAGACGGAGAGCCGCGCAACCCTCTCATTGCGCGAAAGCGCTGTCGCATGTCGCCAGGCGTAGCGCCAGAGGAAGGCGAGCGCGACAATCGAGGCGATGACGCCGACAGCGACCGCAACCGCGGTCCACGGGCGCTCGCGCACGATCACCGGCATGAGTTCCAGGATCTGGTGCGCAAAAAGGAAATCCGAAGGATAGAGGGGATCGGAAAGATAATACTGTTTCTGGTTGGAGATAAGGGCCGGAACCAGCACCAGAGGCACAACCACCAAGATCGATGGATGCGCGCGGCCGAACACGGCGTCAAGCGCCAGCATCAGGAGCATGACGATGCCGATCGTGGTGAAGCCGGGATGAATAGGCGAATCGAAATAGCCGGGAAGATCCGTCAGCTCACCACGCGCAATCCACTCGACGGCGATGACGGTGAAGAGCGCAAGCAGGAAGGTCAGCGCAAGGCTCTGAAGCTGGCGTAAAACCGTCGATCGTCGGCTCGTCGCACCAAGCTTTTGCAGAATGGCAAATCTGCCAGCCAACACGGAACTGGGGATCAAGGCGACCAACGGCCCTCTCCAATTGTTACAAAACCGTCACATAATTGTCGCCTCTCTGTCATGAATGGCGGCTGAACCGCAAGGCTTACTTAGTATTTTTTGGTGGCGAAATATGTCCTCTAAGAGCAGCGCCATCTTTGGCGCTTGAAGAGGGCCGAAGGCTGTTGCGGAACGGGGTGGCGCTCGCTAAATATATGGCATGACAGAACAAAGCCCCATCACCCAGACCATCCGCATCGCTGTCGCGCAACTCAACCCGACAGTCGGCGATGTCTCCGGCAACCTTGCCAAGGCGCGGGAAGCGCGGGCCGAGGCGGCGCGCGAGGGCGCGCAGCTCGTGTTGCTGACGGAGCTGTTCATCTCCGGTTATCCGCCGGAGGATCTGGTGTTGAAACCGGCCTTTATCCGCGCCTGCCGGAAAGCTGTGGAGAGCCTTGCTGCGGATACTGTCGATGGCGGCCCGGGCGTTGTCATCGGCTTTCCCCGCCAGGACGACACCGGTCGCTACAATTCGGTCGCTGTGCTCGACGGCGGCAAGATCATCTTCATCAGAGACAAGGTCGATCTGCCGAACTATGGCGAGTTCGACGAGAAGCGGGTCTTCGATGAAGGTACCGTTGCGGGGCCGGTCAATTTTCGGGGTGTTCGCATCGGTATCCCCATTTGCGAGGAAATCTGGAACGATCTCGGCATCTGCGAAACGCTAGCCGAAAGCGGGGCGGAAATTCTTCTGGTTCCGAACGGCTCGCCCTACTATCGCGGCAAGGTCGATGTCCGTCACCAGGTCGCGTTACGGCAAGTGATCGAGTCGGGTTTGCCGCTCATCTTTGCGGCCCAGGTTGGCGGTCAGGACGAACTGGTTTTCGACGGTGCAAGCTTCGGCTTCAACGCCGACAAAACTCTGGCCTTCCAGATGAGCCAGTTCGAAACCGCGTTGGCGGTGACGAGCTGGAAGAAGAACGGCAATGGCTGGCATTGCGCCGAGGGTCCGATGGCGCATATTCCGGAAGGCGAGGAGGCAGATTATCGCGCCTGCCTGCTGGGTTTCCGCGACTATGTGAACAAGAACGGCTTCAAATCGGTCGTGCTTGGTCTTTCCGGCGGCATCGACTCGGCGATCTGCGCTGCGATTGCCGTCGATGCGCTGGGCGAGGAGCGCGTGCGTACCGTCATGCTGCCCTACCGTTATACATCGGAAGATTCCCTGAAGGATGCGGCCGATTGCGCCAAGGCACTCGGCTGCCGCTACGACATCGTGCCGATCGAGGAGCCGGTGACCGGCTTCACCTCGGCGCTTTCCGATCTATTCGAAGGGACCGACAGCGGCATTACCGAGGAAAATCTGCAGAGCCGTGCCCGCGGCACCATTCTCATGGCGATTTCCAACAAATTCGGCTCGATGGTGGTGACCACGGGCAACAAGTCGGAAATGTCTGTTGGATATGCCACGCTCTATGGCGACATGAACGGCGGCTTCAATCCGATCAAGGATCTCTACAAGATGCAGGTCTATGCGCTGTCGCGCTGGCGCAATCTGCATGTGCCGCCGGGAGCGCTTGGCCCATCGGGCGAGGTGATCCCGTTCAACATCATCGACAAGGCGCCGTCTGCCGAGCTGCGGCCGAACCAGACGGACCAGGATTCGCTGCCGCCCTATCCGGTGCTCGACGACATCCTCGAGTGCCTGGTGGAAAAGGAAATGGCGGTCGAGGAGATCGTTGCGCGCGGGCATGACGTCGCAACCGTCCACCGCGTCGAGCATCTGCTTTATCTCGCCGAATACAAGCGCCGCCAGTCGGCACCGGGCGTGAAGATCACCAAGAAGAATTTCGGTCGCGATCGGCGCTATCCGATCACCAACCGGTTCCGCGATCGTTGATCGCAACGCCCGTGGCGAATGGAGAGGCAATGCGCAGCTCGGTCGAGATCTACAATATCCGCACCGGTGAAAACCGCGTCGTCTGGCAGACCGAGCGGCTGGTCGAGGCGCCGAACTTTTCGCCGGATGGGCGCCACCTCCTGCTGAACGGCGATGGCCTGCTTTATCGGCTTCCGCTAGACGGCAAGGCCGAGGCCGTTCAGGTCGATACCGGTTTCGCGACGCTCTGCAACAACGATCACGGCATATCGCCCGACGGTTCGCTGATCGTCATTTCCGACAAGACGGAACACGGCAAGTCTTGCATCTATGTGCTGCCGGCCGAAGGCGGTACGCCGCGACAGGTAACGCGCAATTTGCCCTCCTATTGGCATGGCTGGTCGCCCGATGGGCGGCGGTTTTCCTATTGCGGCATTCGTGACGATATCTTCGATATCTATACGATCTCGATCGACGGCGGCGAAGAGACACGGCTGACGCATGGCGAGGGACGCAATGACGGCCCTGACTATTCCGCCGATGGGCAATGGATCTATTTCAACTCCAGCCGCACTGGTCTGATGCAGATATGGCGCATCCATCCCGATGGGACCGGGCTACAACAGATCACCAACGACAACTACGGTAACTGGTTCGCCCATCCGTCGCCGAAGAACGATAAGGTCGTGCTGATCTCCTACGATCCAGATGTCTTCGACCATCCGCGCGATCTCCATGTCCGGCTGCGGCTGATGGATATGGATGGCGGCAATCTGACGACGCTGTTCGAGCTCTTCGGCGGGCAGGGGACGATCAATGTGCCGAACTGGGCGCCCAATGGCGATGAGTTCGCCTATGTCCGCTACGAGCCGGCCTGATCGCTCTGGACAGGCCAGACGGCTCGCGATAAGTTCCGGATCGTTCGCAGGGCGCATCCGATCCGCGGGAAGGGCAAGGCCCACCTGATGTATAGAACGTAAGACTGCCACACCTCTTTTCAGTCTGTGGGCGCGGATACCGGACGTGAATGAAAGGAGGTCTTTCGTGACCACGCGCTCTCTGGCGGGCAATGCCACCGTCGATTCCCTGAAAAAACAGGCCAAGGCTTTTCTGAAAGCCGTTCATTCCGGTGATTCATCGGCACGCAGTCGCGTCGCACCGTATTTCGCCGATGCGCTCGAAGTCGGGCTTCAGGACATCCAGCTTGTTCTTGCCCGCGAATATGGCTTCTCAAGCTGGACGAAACTCAAGGCGCATCTGGAAGGCGCCAATCGCGAGCAAACTCCCCTAGATCAGCTTGCCAATCAATTCCTGTCGCTGGCGACGGTTTCCTATTTCTCCCATGTTCCGGCAGATCCGGCACGCTTCGAGGAGGCGCTGCAATTGCTGGAGGCTCATCCTGAAATTACCGGGGACAGCATCTACATTGCCGCGGCGCTTGGCGACGCCGCCGGTGTGGCGCGCTGGCTCGATCGCCAGCCACAGCTTCTCGATCGGAAAGGCGGGCCTTACGATTGGCCGCCCTTGCTCTATGCCGCCTATGCTCGTTTGCCCGGTCGGTCCAGCTTGTCGGCGGCGCGAGTCCTTGTCGAGCGTGGGGCCGGTCCCGACGCCTTCTTCCTCGACGGCGGCCAATATCGCTTCACGGCGTTGACCGGCGTCTTCGGAGAGGGCGAAGCCGGCAAGGTCCGGCAGCCGCCACACCCTGATTGGGAGGCTTTCGCGCGCCTATTGCTCGACGCCGGCGCGGAAGTGAATGACAGCCAGGCGCTCTATAACCGGATGTTCGAGCCCGACAATTCCTGCCTGGAATTGCTGCTTGAATACGGGCTTTCCGCCGCCGACAAGAACAATTGGCTGGTGCGCGAAGACGGTCTGATGGTGGCGAATTCGCAGACGGTGTTCGACTATCAACTGGCTTGGGCCTGTGAAAAGCGCATGGGCGCGCGCGTCAGGCTGCTGGTCGAGAATGGGGCTGACGTCAACAAGCCGGTCAATGGCCGAACGCCCTTCGAATGGGCGCGGATCGGTGACGACAAGGATCTTGCGCTATACCTTGTACAGAAGGGCGCTGTTGCCGTTCGCTTGAAGCAGGAGGATTGGCTTTACCTTCAAATAATGACCGGCGAAATATCGATTGACCAAATGAGACGAATGGTGCCGGACCTCGACATTCCCGCGGCGATGCGGCGAACCCACCCAGCAATGCTGCACGAAGCTGCGGCGGACAATGCCTTCGAGCCCGTCCGCCGCATGCTGGCGCTCGGCCTCGACGTCAACGCCATGACCAGCCGCACGCCGCTGCATGAGGCTGCCTTGCATGGCCACATCGATATGGCGAAGCTGCTGATCGAGCATGGGGCCGACACCTCCATCCGCGATGCCTATTACTATTCACCGCCGATCGATTGGGCGGAGTATAACGGCAAGGAGGAGATGGTTGAATTCTTGAAGACACAACCACTCGATATCTTTGCCGCGGCTGCCTTTGGCCAAGTTGAGCGATTGGCCGCATATCTGAATACGCATCCTGACCGGATGAACATCCGCTTCGGCGATTTCCGTCCACACGGACAGGCGAGCGCAGAGCGCGACTGGTTGACGCCGCTCGGCTTTGCGATCCGCAATGCTCAAGTCGATGCGATGCGCCTTCTGCTGGAGCGCGGCGCGGATCGTTCGGTGAGGGATGCATCCGGCCGCTCATACAGGGATCTAGCGCGGGAGACAGGCAATGAGGCGATCGTCTCGCTGCTCAAAGCGCCTATTGTGCCGGTTGAGGACCAGCCGCCTTTGGATGTTTGAGATCGAGGCTGCCCTGGTCGGTCGCGAGGAATTGCGGCCCGACCTGGCGCACCTTGTTTGCTGAGGGATCGTAAGGCCGGTCCGCTGGCATTTGTCTGGGCTGAATTTGGGTAATCGACGGTGCCGGTGTCGCCGGCATCTGCCGTTGTGGGAGTGTCGCGTCTGTCCGGGGCTTCTGCGTCTCGATGGTCGTCACCGAGCTTTCCGGTTCCGCCAGCGACTGTTCTTGTGGCGCATAGGGTTCCGGCTTCAGTCGGGTATTGATAACAGTGTCCGGCTGGGCCGACGCCGGGGCGTTGCAGCCCTGCCGTTGCATGGCAATGAGCAATTGCCGACGCTGTGCCCTTTCAGCGTCGATCCGGGTCAAGCTCAGCTCACGTTCATCCATCAGTGAACCCAGGTCCTGCTCCATGCGGTCCAGCGAGTTCTCCATTTCATCGCAGTCGCCGCTATCGCCTGAGCCGCCGATATTCACCATGCTGCTGTCGTAAGAGCAGCCCTGAATACGCATATCGCTCTTGAGCCGGCGGATCATGGTATTTTGTTGGGCGATGGCGCGCGAAAGCTGCCGTGTCTCAGTGCTGGCGCCGACGACTTCCGTGATATTAGCATACCGGCCATGCAGTTCGTCGCAGATGGTATTCGTCTGTGCAAAAGCCGGCGATGCAGCCAGCAGGGACAGTAAAAGACAAGAGACGTAATTTCTGCCGCGGTTCACGATTTTGCTCTTCGAAAGCGGTTCGACTTTGAAAAACGATACAGCGTGGAGCTTAACAACAAACCTATCAGAAATACGGTTCGGGTGGGAAAATTCTTGCGAAATGATCGCGGATGCGGCTCAGGCCGCCACTTGTCACCGCCTGGTGAGATCGCCGGGCTGTAGTTGAATCCGGCCGCCAATAGCTCGTCGGGGCCGCCTCAGAGGACGGCCGCGACGAGCTATTCGCTCAATTCGGCTGAGAAGCCTCGACCACAGCAAGGGCCGCCATGTTGACGACGCCGCGCGACGTGACGGAGGGCGACAGGATGTGCGCCGGAAGCGCCGTGCCGAGCAGGATCGGGCCGACATGCAGGCCATCGGTCATGGTCTTGACCACACCAAGCGTGATGTTGGCCGCGTCAAGATTTGGGAAGACGAGCAGGTTCGCTTCGCCGGAAAGCGTGCTGTCGGGCATGACGTGGCGGCGCAGGCTTTCGGAAATAGCGCTGTCGCCGTGCATTTCGCCGTCGACTTCCAGCTCCGGTGCCATCTCGCGGACAAGCGCCAGCGCCATGCGCATCTTGGTTGCGCTTTCCGACTCCCGCGAACCGAAGTTCGAATGCGAAACGAGGGCGGCGCGGGGCGAGATGCCGAAACGTTTGATTTCTTCGGCCGCCAGCACCGTTGACTCGGCGATCTCCTCCGCATTCGGATTAAAGTTGACATAGGTGTCGGTGTAGAACGTCGCGCCACGCTGCGAGATCAGCAGGCTGAGCGCCGAGAAGTCGCGAACATCGGAGCGTTTGCCGATGATCTGGCGGACGATGCGCAGATGGCGCTCGTAACGGCCTTCGAGGCCGCAGATCAGCGCGTCGGCTTCGCCGCGCTTTACTGCCAGGGCGCCGATGACCGTGGTGTTGGTGCGTACGATCGTTCGCGCCGCTTCCGGAATGACGCCGCTGCGGCCGACAAGCGAGAAGTAGAGGTCGACATATTCGCGGAAGCGCGGATCGTCTTCCGGATTGATGACGGCGAAATCGGTGTTCGGCCGGATCTTCAAGCCATAGCGCTTCAGACGGGTCTCGATAACGGAGGGACGTCCAATGAGGATCGGAGCAGCGGTGCCCTCTTCGAGAAGAACCTGGGCAGCGCGCAGTACGCGCTCATCCTCGCCTTCGGAGAAGACGACGCGCTTGCGCTCTGCGATCTTCGCGGCGGCGAAGATCGGCTTCATGATGAAGCCCGAGCGGAAGACGAAGCGGTTGAGTTCGTCCATATAGGCGTCGAAGTCGGCGATGGGGCGCAGGGCCACGCCGCTTTCGGCCGCAGCTCTCGCAACGGCAGGCGCAATGCGCAGGATCAGACGCGGATCGAAGGGCGAGGGGATCAGATAATTCGGCCCGAAGACCGGCGTTTCGCCGCTATAGGCGCGGGCGGCGACATCGGACGGCTCCTCGCGGGCAAGCGAGGCGATGGCGCGCACTGCGGCCATCTTCATTTCCTCATTGATCGTCTTGGCGCCGCAATCGAGCGCCCCCCGGAAGATGTAGGGGAAACAGAGGACGTTGTTGACCTGGTTCGGAAAATCCGAGCGGCCGGTGCAGATCATCGCGTCCGGCCGGGCGGCACGGGCGAGATCCGGCATGATTTCGGGTGTCGGATTGGCGAGCGCCATGATCAGCGGCTTTTCCGCCATCTGCTCCAGCAGCTCGGGCTTCAGCACGCCGGCGGCGGAGAGGCCCAGAAAGACGTCGGCGCCGGGGATCGACTCGGCAAGCACGCGCTTGTCGCTCTTCTGCGCGTAGATGGACTTCCATTCGTCCATCAGCTCGGTACGGCCCTCATAGACGAGGCCCTCGATATCGTGGACCCAGATGTTTTCGCGCTTGGCGCCAAGGATGACCAGCAGGTTGAGGCAGGCGAGCGCGGCGGCGCCAGCGCCCGAGGCGACGATCTTGACCTCCTCGATCTTCTTCCCGGCCAATTCCAGCCCGTTGAGAATAGCGGCGGCAACGATGATGGCAGTGCCGTGCTGGTCGTCGTGGAAGACCGGGATTTCCATCTTCTCACGCAGGCGACGTTCAACGTCGAAGCACTCGGGCGCCTTGATGTCCTCGAGATTGATGCCGCCGAAGGTCGGCTCCAGCGCCGAAATCGTGCTGACCATCTCATCGACGGTAGGCGCGGCGATTTCGACGTCGAAGACGTCGATGCCGGCAAATTTCTTGAAGAGTACGGCCTTGCCTTCCATCACCGGCTTGGAGGCAAGCGGACCGATATTGCCGAGACCGAGGACGGCCGAACCATTGGATATGACCGCGACGAGATTGCCGCGCGAGGTGTAGTCGAAAGCCGTTTCCGGATTGTCGCGGATGGCAAGGCAGGGCGCGGCAACGCCGGGAGAATAGGCAAGCGCCAGGTCACGCTGGTTGCCGAGCGGCTTCGTCGCCTGGATTTCCAGCTTGCCGGGGCGGGGATAGCGATGAAAGAAGAGAGCCTGTTCGTCGAGATTGCCGCTCGCCATGTTCTTGGCTGCCTTCGATGTGTCGTGCGTATCCATCACGCTTCTCCGTTTCTGCTTGCGCACTCGCGCTTTTTGAGTCCCTGCATACATCAATCACTCAGGGTGCACAGTATGCAATTGACGCAGAGGAAAGGTTTTTTGCAGCGCCGTTTTCACAATTGTTTTTCTTGTCCCGCAACGGTGACATTCGAGCCCGATGGTAAGCGAAAAGTGAATGCGTCATAAGGGGTTCATGGCGTGAGCCTATGAGGGCAAAAAACAGAGGAGCCCTCATGACCCTCATCGCTTCCCACCGCGGCGGTTCGCATCTTTGGCCCGAAAACACCCGGCTCGCCTTTTCCGAAACCGCTAAACTCGATGTCGATCTCGTCGAATTCGACGTGCATCAGACGCGTGACGACAAGCTCGTCGTCCATCACGACGCGCTGATCGACCGCATGACGGGCGGCAAGGGCGCGATCGCCGATTTAAGCTATGACGAACTGATGCGCCATATCGTCATCGGCAGCGGCGGCGAGACCATCCCGACACTTGCCGAAACCATCGACATCTTCGGGCCGTCCGCGGTCGACCTTCGGCTGGAGATCAAGACGAGGCTGGACGGCAAACCCTATGCCGGCATGGAAGGCCGTATTGCGGACGAGTTGCTGGCGACCGACATGCTGAAGCGGACAATGGTGACCAGTTTCGCGCTCCCGCGCCTGGAAGCCTTCAGTGCCGCGCTTGAGGAGCGTGGCCTGAATGTCGGCGAGCTTCTCGGCCTCATCTTTCTCTGTTCGCCGCAGACAGCCGCGCAAATCGGCTGGAGAGGTATTCTTGCCGCGCTTGGCCGGTTTGGCGTCCACGAGATTGCCTTGCGGGCCGACACCATCGATGCCGAAGTGATGGACCTTTTTCGGAAAAGCGGCGTGACGGTGCATGGCTGGGCGGCGCATACGAGTGAAGCGGCAAGGGCGATGTTTCGCCTCGGCGTCGCAAGTTTCACAACCGATCGGCCGGATCTCGCCATAGCTGCAAAGCGCGGCTGATCGTCCGCAACAGGCCTCTAGCACAGGATTTGTCATCATCCTGAAACACGAGTCTGATTTTGGAATAGCCAACGTAGGATAGGGCACGGACATTGAGTTCGTGAATGAAAACATGAATGTCAGGCGGTTTCGAACGCTATTCATTTCTGACGTGCACCTGGGCTCGAAAGCAGCCAAGGCGGACTATCTGATCGATTTTCTGCGTCATCACGAAGCGGACACCATCTTCCTTGTCGGTGATATCGTTGACGGCTGGCGGCTGAAGCGCACTTGGTACTGGCCGCAAGATTGCAACGACGTGGTGCAGAAACTGCTGCGCAAGGCGCGCAAGGGCACCCGCATCGTCTATATCCCCGGCAATCACGACGAATTCCTGCGTGATTTCCCCGGCATGCATTTCGGCGGCATCGAAGTGGCCGAGCGGGCGATCCACGAGACCGCCGACGGCAAGAAGTATCTCGTCCTGCATGGCGACGAATTCGACGTCGTCGTTCGCAACGCGCGCCTGCTCGCCTATCTCGGCGATTGGGCCTACGATATGGCCATCCTGATCAATGTCGGCCTTGCCGCCGTTCGCCGCCGCCTGAACATGCCCTATTGGTCGTTCTCGGCCTGGGCGAAGCTTCAGGTCAAGCATGCGGTCAATTTCATCGGCGAGTTCCAGCGTGTCGTGGTCGAAGAGGCCAAGCGCAACGATGCCGACGGCGTCATCTGTGGCCACATCCATCATGCCGTCATCGAGGACTTCGATGGCATCCGCTACATCAACACAGGCGACTGGGTCGAAAGCTGCACGGCGATCGCCGAGCATGAAGACGGCACGTTCGAGCTGATCACCTGGCAGTCGATCACCGAGGCACAGCCGGTCAGCGCCGCCGTCGAGGACGTGTCGGAAGCGCTCGGGGCACAGGCGGCGTAATTTGCGCCGCTTCACGGGTCCGATAACGGCCCGTCACAATTCTTGATCGCTGCAATCTGACGACAGCCTCATATTTTATCCGAAACGTTTCGGTTCGGCTATTTCTCGCCATAGTCGTATTCACGATGGAGTGATAGGGAACAATCAGTTTCCCTTCAGGTCTGTCATGATTCCCGCGACAAAATCTCTCCCGGGCGAGGGCGCGCCTCCGCATTTTCGTCTGCGCACCGCCTTGTCCTATTGTGCTCCGTTGCTCGTCAACGGCATTGCTCTGCCGTTTTTCCCGGTTTGGCTGACGGGACTGAATTTCGGTGACCGCGAGATCGGTCTTATCCTCGCCGTGCCGATGGTGGTGCGCGTTCTCGTCGTGCCCATTGTCGGAATACTTGCCGATCGCGTGGATGAACGCGCGAACGTGTTGTTCTGGTCGGGCGCATTGTCACTGCTGACGGCGATCGCGCTTTATTGGACGAATGATTTCTGGCCGGTGTTGCTGGTCTACGCCATTCAGGGGGCGACATACGCGCCTTACGTCCCTGTCGTAGAATCGATTGCCATTTCCGGCGTGCGGCGCTGGGGGTTCGATTATGGATCGATGCGCGTCTGGGGATCGATCGCCTTCATCTTCTCGACCCTTATCGGCGGTCAGATGATCGGCAAATGGGGTGCCACCATGGTTCTGCCCACCATGGTCGGGGGCTTCTTCCTGACAACCATGATGGCTTTCTTCTGTCCGCGCATCGGGCCGACACGCCGGCGCAATCAGCCGATCAACCTGCAGGCGCCGACCGGCGGTGGGCTGCGCTCGCCGCAATTGCTGATCACCATGATCGGTGTGTCGATACAGCAGTCGAGCCATGCCGTGATGTACACGTTTGCATCGATCTATTGGCGCAAACTCGGTTTTTCAGGCACGGAGATCGCCATCCTCTGGAGCGCAGGGGTAACGGCGGAGGTCATGGTTTTCTTCCTGTCGAAAACACTGAGCCGTCGCTTCAGTGCCTGGACGCTGATTTTCTTCGGTTCGAGCGTGTGCGTCCTGCGCTGGATACTGTTTCCGATCAATCTCGGTTTCGCCGGCTATCTCGTGCTGCAATGTCTTCACTCCTGCACCTATGCCTGCGTCCACACCGGCATACAGCGCCGCATCGTTGCTTCGGTGCGGGAAACTCAGGAAGCATCGGCCCAGGGCTCCTATTTCTTTTATAACGGCATGTTCCTCGGGCTGATGACCCTGGCGTCCGGCTATCTTTACGCGTGGCTCGGTCCTTCCAGCTACTATGTCATGGCCGGTGTTGCCGCCTTCGGCCTCGCTATGGTGATCCTTGCCCGCAATCTTCAACCGCGCAGTTCCGCGTTTGGCGAAAGGGCGGGCGAGGCCTCCTGAGGCCGTGCGAAACGAATTCATTTGGATATCAAAATGCTATGGCCTATTTTGACATCGGCTTGGCATGGAAATCGCGTATGCACTCGGATATTAACCATTTGCGTCGAGCTGGGATTCCTGAGTCGGCGATTGTGACGCAAGACCTGAAAGACGCATGAGTTTGAAAGCAGCCGAACAGAAACCCGATGCACCAAGGATCGATGACGAGCCCGATGGCAACGGGCATCGCTATCGGCTGGAAGGCAATTGGCGCAGCGCCAATGTGCATGGCGTGCTGCGGCAGATCGATCAGCTTACGAAACAGCGCGGCGGCTATCAGGTGGTGATCGATCTTTCCGATCTCTCCGATGTCGATACCGCCGGTGCGCTACTGATCCGGCGCCTGAAGGAGAGCCAGGAAGGGCATGGCGCCAGCGTCAGGATCGAGGGCTCAAACCCCCATATCGATGAGCTGTTGACCGCCTTTACCGAGGAACCGGACAAAGAGGTCGCGGAGCCCAAGCCGAGGAAATCCTTGGCGGAACGGTTTTTTGCGCCGATCGGCGAAAGCGTCTACGAAATCTGGGGCAACCTCATCGCGGCCATGTACATTCTCGGTTCGGCGGTGCGCGGCGCGCAGCTCAAGTTTGGGCGCGGCAGCGGTGTGTCGCCCGCTTCGATCGTCAATCAGATCGACCACATGGCGGTGCGCGCCGTGCCGATCATCCTGCTGATGTCTTTTCTGATCGGCGCCATCATCGCGCAGCAGGGCGCATTCCAGCTTCGCTATTTCGGCGCCGAAATCTTCGTCGTCGATCTCGTCGGCATCCTGCAATTGCGTGAAATCGGCGTGCTTCTGACCGCCATCATGATCGCCGGCCGTTCGGGCAGCGCCATTACTGCCGAAATCGGATCGATGAAGATGCGCGAAGAAGTCGATGCGCTGAAGGTCATGGGTCTCAATCCGGTCGGCGTTCTGATCTTCCCGCGATTGGTGGCGTTGACCGTCGCGCTGCCCTTGCTGACGATCATTGCAAACTTCGCCTCGCTTGGCGGTGCGGCGGTGGTTGCCTGGGCCTATTCCGGTATCACCTTCGCCACTTTCGTTTCGCGCCTGCACGAAGCAATCAGTCTCTCCACCGTCATCTCGGGCATGATCAAGGCGCCGTTCATGGCGCTCGTCATCGGCATCGTTGCTGCGGTCGAAGGGCTGAAGGTGGGTGGCAGCGCCGAGTCTCTCGGTCAGCATGTGACGCAGTCCGTTGTGAAATCGATTTTCGTGGTGATCCTCATGGACGGGCTTTTTGCCATGTTCTATGCAGCGATCGATTTCTGAGGGTTGCCAAGGATGAGCGCGCTTCACTCGGAAATCCCGATGGATAAGGATGAGCAAGGCAGAGACGTCGTGCTATCGGCACGGGATGTCACCGTCGCTTTCGGATCGAAAGTGGTGCTCGATAAATTGAACCTGAATATTTACCGCGGCGAAATTCTGGGCTTCGTCGGCGCTTCCGGTGCGGGCAAATCGGTGCTGCTGCGCACGGTATTGCGACTGCTGCCGCGCCGTTCCGGCGTCATCGAGATTCTCGGCGAAGATTACGACAAGCTCTCGGAGCCGGAACGCAACGGGCTCGATATGCGCCTGGGCGTGCTTTTCCAGCAGGGGGCATTGTTTTCTTCCCTGACCGTGAAGGAAAACATTCAGGTGCCGATGCGGGAATATCTCGATCTGCCGCAGGCGCTGATGGACGAGCTGGCGCATCTGAAAATCCGGATGGTAGGGCTCGCCGCCGATGCCGCCGACAAATACCCGTCCGAGCTTTCCGGCGGCATGATCAAACGTGCCGCCCTCGCCAGGGCCTTGGCGCTCGATCCCGACCTCGTTTTCCTGGATGAGCCGACCTCCGGCCTCGATCCGATCGGCGCGGCGGAGTTCGACGAGCTGATTGCCAAGCTGCGGGATACGCTTGGCCTCACCGTCTATATGGTGACCCACGACCTCGACAGCCTTTTTTCCGTCTGCGACCGTATTGCCGTTCTCGGACAGAAACGGGTATTGGTGGAGGGTACGGTTGAGGACATGCTGGCCTGTGATGACCCATGGGTGCAGTCCTATTTCCGAGGCAAACGTGCGCGATCAATCGTGCCGCGGGAGGACATCGGGCATCGCAACGACGACAATGGCGCAGGCGCCCACAGCCGCGGGAAGTGACTAGAGACTATGGAAACCAAAGCCAATTATACGATCGTCGGGTTCTTTACGCTGCTGGTTATCGCGGCTGCCTTCGGCTTTGTCTATTGGATGGCGGAATATGGCCGCGGCGGTCCAATGGCCGAGCTGGTCGTTCGCATTCCCGGTTCGGCAAACGGCCTCAGCGTCGGCTCGCCCGTGCGCTTTAACGGCATTCAGGTCGGCTCGGTACAAGGGCTTTCGATCGATGCCGATGATCCGAACTATTCGCTGGCCTTTACCGAGGTGCGCGCCGACGCACCGGTTTATACGTCCACCAAGGCCATTCTAGAAATCCAGGGCCTGACGGGTGCCGCCTATATCGAGCTTTCGGGCGGCCGCAAGGGTGACGAGAACATCCTCAAGCGCTCGATCGAAACCGGTAAGCGGGCGGTATTGCTCGCCGATCAGTCGAGCGTGACAAACCTTCTCACCACCGCCGACAAGATCTTGAACCGCGCCAACGACACGATCGGCGACATACAGGGTTTCATCACTGATTCCCGCGGGCCGCTGACCGATACGGTGCGCAACGCCCAGAAGTTCTCCAAGGCGCTGGCTGACAATTCCGACAATATCGACAAATTCCTCGCCAGCGTCGGACAGCTCTCCGATACCATCAAGAGCGTGTCGCCACGCGTCGAATCGACGCTGGATGCGGTCGAGAAGCTGGTGCGCGCGGTCGATGCCAACAAGATCAACGATGTCGTCAACAATGCCGACAAGATCACCGCCAATGTGGCTGACGCGACGACCGATCTGAAGGCGACGATCGCCTCCTTCAAGCAGACGGCCGATACCTACACCACCTTCGGTCAGAACGCGCAAAAGACCCTCGACCGCGTCGACGCGATCGTGGCGCAGATCGATCCGAACAAGGTGAAGGGGTCGATGGACGATATCGCAGAGGTGACCAAGGACGCCCGGAAGGCCGTCATATCCATTCGCGATGTCGCCAATTCGGTGGCGGCCCATCAGCAAGATATCGACGTGACGATCGCCAATGCCAAGGATATTTCCAACAAGCTGAATTCCGCCTCCAACAAGGTCGACGGCATTCTTACCAAGGTCGATTCGCTGCTCGGCTCCGGTGATACGAAGTCGCTGTTTGCGGAAGCCAGGGACACGCTCCAGTCCTTCAAGACGATGGCGGACAATCTCAACGCCCGGATCGGGCCTATCGCCGATAACCTGCAGAAATTTTCGAGTGGCGGCCTGCGCGACGTGCAGTCTCTCATCAATGATATGCGAGGCACGGTTGACAATCTTAATAACACAATCACTAACTTTGACCGCAATCCGCAGCGCCTGATTTTCGGCGGCGATACCGTCAAGCAATATGATGGCCGGGCGCGGCGTTGATGAATAGCGATTTTTGGGCTGCAGGGGACAGGCGGAATATGGTCGGTTGCGTTTCGCGTGAGCGTCATCATGTGTACCGGAGGGCGGCTTTTATTCTGCCATTGCTTGCAGCCTTGCTGAGCGGCTGCGGCTCTGCCGCAGTCAACGACACATATGATCTCTCCGCTTCGGTCAAGGCGAGCGGCCCCTCGGTCAAGAGCCGGCAAATTCTGATACCGCAGCCGACGGCGCTGCAGGCGCTTGACAGCAACCAGATCGTCATCCGCGTTTCGCCGTCGGAAATCCAGTATCTCAGCAAGTCGCAGTGGAGCGACAAGCTGACCCGGATAGTGCAGTCGAAGCTGGTCGAAGCCTTCGAAAATACCGGCAAGCTCGGCGGCGTCGGCGTGCCGGGGCAGGGGCTGGCGATCGATTATCAGATTGTCACGGACATCCGCTCCTTCGAGATCGATACGGCGCCGGGCCAGAAATCGGCAAGTGTCGAAATTTCGGTCAAAATCCTCAATGACCGCTCGGGCACGGTCAAGACGCAGAGTGTCTTCCGCAAAGTCGTGCCCGTCAGCGGCGGCAGCAATACCGATTTCGTTCGAGGGCTCGACACGGCCTTTGCGGGCGTGACGGCAGAGATCGTCGATTGGACGCTACGCTCCATTTAGGGCAGCTCCGGTACGGCAAAAGCCGTTTTCCTGCCGAGAACAAAAGACGGTGCGGTTCTCCGTTCGGTAAAAGGTAGAACCGTCCGCTGTCTATCGTTCCATCAGGGACTTCAACGTGCCCAGATCCTTCTGTATATGCGCTGCGTCTGCGGCGAATTGCTCATCAGTCATCCCCGGCAGCTTCAGCAGCAAGAACATGACCTCGCAGCCATCGCCATTCGGTGCGACCCGAAGCGCGTTATGGACCTTCAGGCCGGATTCGATCGTCACGGTATGATCGATGACGCCGAATTCGTTGCGAGGCGTGAAACTGACGCGGACAGTGCCGAGAATGCCGTTGGCAACCCAGTCCTCGCCATCCTGCTCCAATCCGGATGCGAGCCCGGAGGCCCAGAGCGGCATGTTCTCTGGACGGCCGGCAAAGCCATAGACTTCCTTCCAATGGCGATCGATGGAGATATGAACGATCCTTGCGGTCATGGTCGACATGGATGCCTCCTCCTGTATATTCGCGTTTGATGAATTGCAGAATTGGGTCGCAGGCGGCTCAATGGAAAGGCTGCAGTTTTGAAGAATCCTGGGGCATTCTTGCACGGTCCTGCAATGGAGACGATTCGAAGCTGGCAAAGGCTTGCCGTTTCACGCCCGGAGTGCAACAACATCGGACTAACGCCTGACCCGAAAATCGGAGTCGATTTCCGGGTTATGTGTCATTTCAAAGTGTTACTGCGTCTCAAGGTCGTGCAGCGCAGTAAGCAGCCCATTGGAGGATTGTCGTGGAAAAGGCAGAAATCGGACTGATCGGTCTCGCTGTCATGGGATCGAATCTGGCGCTCAACATTGCCGAAAAGGGCAATAAAATCGCGGTATTCAACCGCACGCCGCAAGTGACGGATGAGTTCTATGCGAACGCCGGTGCGCTGAAAGACAAGATCATTCCCTGCAAGACGATCGAGGAGTTCGTCGACGCGATCCGTCCGCCGCGGCCGATCATCATCATGATCAAGGCCGGCGAGCCGGTCGACCAGCAGATGGCGGCGTTGCAGCCGCATCTCGACAAGGGCGACATCATGATCGACGCCGGCAATGCCAATTTCCGCGATACGATTGCGCGTTTCGATCGCCTGAAGGATACCGGCCTGACCTTCATCGGCATGGGTGTCTCGGGTGGTGAAGAAGGCGCGCGCCATGGTCCGTCGATCATGGTCGGCGGCACCGAAGAATCCTACAAACGCGTCGAGAAAGTGCTGACGTCGATCGCCGCCAAGTACAAGGACGATCCGTGCGTCGCCTGGCTCGGCAACGATGGTGCCGGTCATTTCGTCAAGACCATCCATAACGGCATCGAATATGCCGACATGCAGATGATCGCCGAAATCTATGGCATCCTGCGCGACGGCCTCGGCAAGAGCGCGGCCGAAATCAGCGACATCTTCGGCGAATGGAACAAGGGCCGGTTGAACTCCTACCTGATCGAGATCACCGAGAAGGTTCTGGCCGCCAAGGACCCGGCGACTGGCAGCGCCATGCCCGATGTCATCCTCGACAAGGCCGGCCAGAAGGGCACCGGCAAGTGGTCGGCAATCGAGGCACAGAACATGGGCATCCCGGCGACCGCCATCGAAGCTGCCGTCGCAGCCCGCAGCCTATCGGCCATCAAGGGTCAGCGCGAAGCCGCTCAGGAGATTTTCGGCACACCGGACTATAAGTTCCCCATCGGCTTTGGTCCCGATTTGCTGAAAGACCTGGAACTGGCCCTCTTCGCCGCCAAGATCGGTGCCTATGCACAGGGCTTTGCCGTGATGGCGGAGGCCTCGAAGGAGTTCAATTGGTCGCTGCCGATGCCGGTCATCGCCAAGATCTGGCGCGCGGGCTGCATCATCCGTTCGCAGTTCCTTGACGAGATCACCAGCGCCTTCACCAAGGCGCCGGATGCAGCCAATCTGATCGTGACGCCGGCCTTCGCCGGCATGGTCAAGGAATCGATCCCGTCGCTGCGCCGCATTGTTTCGGCGGCCACGGCATCCGGCCTGCCGGTTCCGGCGCTGGCCTCGGCGCTGACCTATTTCGATGCCTATCGCCAGGCCCGCGGCACTGCAAACCTCATCCAGGCGCAGCGCGACTTCTTCGGCGCCCACGGCTTCGATCGCGTCGATGGCAAGGACATCCATCACGGCCCTTGGGGCAGCGGCGCGAACGGCTAATCGTACACTTTCGGATTGACGAGACAAAAGGGCCTGCCGGACATCCCGGTGGGCCTTTTTCCTGTCAGCTCTTCGGCCAGACGGGTGGGCTGATGCTTTGCAGCAATTCGGGCTCGACGCCGTCTATGCGCGCTATGACCGCCTTACCCAATTCCCGACCGGCCTGGCGAAAATCCTCGAGGATCGAGATGATTTCCGGGCGTATCCAGCTCAGCACATCAGTCGATTGCTTGGCGACCATATCGATATCGTGGCCGAGGCGAAGACCCGCCGCTTCGAGGCCGGCATTGACGGCGATGGCGCCGGCGCTGCTGGAGCAGACGAAGCCGTCAGGCGCATGCGAGGAGCGCATCAATTCCTCGACAGTATCCTTGATGTCCGCAAGCGCCGTGTCGGTGCTGGCTCTCAGCGGAACCTCCTGGGCGTTGCATTCACGCAGGCCCGTTTGGAAGCCGATCTGGGTGTGCAGGTAGTAGGTGAGCTTGGCCGGCGGCTGCAAAAGCGCGATGCGCCGTCGTCCCCTGCCGACCAGCGCGCGCACCGCTTCGCGTGCGAAAGCTTCGTTGTCGAAGTCGTGAAAGGGATGGGAAATCCCCATATTCGTCCGTCCATGCGTGGCGAAGGGCATCCCGCGCTCATGCATGAGTTCCACACGCGGATCGTCCGGCTCCGTGCGCGATATGATAACGCCATCGGCCGAGCCGGTGTCGAGAATGTAGCGCACGGGGACCAACGGATCCTTGCTGTGCGAGTGCGGCGTAATGACGAGGTGATATTGCGTGCCGGCCAGAACCTCGGAGATGCCGAAGACCATCTGGCTGGTGAAACCCATGATTTCCTCGTCGATGCTAAGGACCAGCGCGATAACGTTGGTCTTGCCGGTCCTCAGGCGCACGCCGGCGCGATTGGGCTGATAACCCAATTGACGGGCGACCATGCGCACCCGCTCCTTGGTTTCGGCGCCAATATCCGGGGCATCCTTTAGGGCACGCGACACGGTGGTTATTCCGAGCCCGGTCATGAAGGCGATCGTTTTGAGCGTCGGTCGTTCGTGCGTCGATTGTGTAGTGCCGCTGCCGGAAATCTTCTTACTGTCCATGTCGTGCAATGCTGCCTCCCGGCCGCCTCCCGCGACCATCCGCTTATATTGCCTGCAGCGGCGCCGCAAGCATATGCGCGATGTGGTCACTCCTCCTCCGTTTCGAAAATCTGTAACGATACAGTAGAAAAGTCGAGCGCTTTTTCTGACGTCGGGGAGGCCGGAATACCCAGTAGTTGAATCCACAGGCTCTGCCAAAAATTTTTGCAATTGCGAAAGGAGTTTAAGAAATCTTAGCGGAAAATTCTCGATATATGATAATTAAATCAAAGATTTGTTGATTAGGATTCAGATGATTTAGCCGGTTGAATTGCCGGACATGTTGGCTTCTTCCGAAATGAGAAATGTAATCTGGAGTCGTATATTTGAATTTGCGAAAAAATTTTGCGGGCGAGCGGTTGCGCGTTTAAAATGATTGGACTACGTTTTTCCGGTAACGTTTCAGTGAGGGAGGAGAACTCATGAATATTCGTTTGATGGCTGTCGCATTGGCTGCTTCCGTCGTGTTACCATTTGGTGCGGCCAAGGCGACCGACCTGGAAGTGACCCATTGGTGGACGTCCGGCGGTGAAGCCGCCGCCGTGGCCGAATTGGCAAAGGCATTCGACGCGACCGGCAATCACTGGGTCGATGGTGCGATTGCCGGTTCCGGCAGCACGGCGCGTCCGATCATGATCAGCCGACTTACTGGAGGTGATCCGATGGGCGCCACCCAGTTCAACCATGGCCGCCAGGCCGAAGAGCTTGTGCAGGCCGGCCTCATGCGTGATCTGACCGATGTCGCTACGCAGGAGCATTGGAAGGACATCATTCGCCCATCCAGCCTGCTCGACTCCTGCACGATCGACGGCAAGATCTATTGCGCGCCGGTCAATATCCATTCCTGGCAGTGGCTCTGGCTTTCGAATGCCGCCTTCAAGAAGGCCGGCGTTCCGGTCCCGAAGAACTGGGATGAGTTCGTCGCCGCCGCTCCCGCGCTGGAGAAGGCAGGCATCGTTCCGCTCGCCGTCGGCGGCCAGCCGTGGCAGGCTGCGGGCGCTTTCGACGTCTTGATGGTCGCCATCGCCGGCAAGGACACCTTCCAGAAGGTGTTTAGCGACAAGGATGCGAAAGTGGCCGCCGGACCGGAGATCGCCAAGGTCTTCAAGGCTGCCGACGACGCCCGCAAAATGTCCAAGGGCTCCAACGTTCAGGATTGGAACCAGGCGACGAACATGGTCATCACCGCCAAGGCCGGCGGCCAGATCATGGGCGACTGGGCACAGGGCGAGTTCGCCTTGGCGGGCCAGAAGGCCGGCACGGACTATACCTGCCTCCCGGGTCTCGGCGTCAACGAAGTCATCTCGACGGGCGGTGACGCGTTCTACTTCCCATTGCTGAAGGACGAGGCCAAGTCGAAGGCTCAGGAAGCGCTCGCAAAGACGCTGCTCGATCCGAAGACGCAGGTTGCCTTCAATTTGAAGAAGGGCTCGCTGCCCGTGCGTGGCGACGTGGACCTTGCCTCCGCCAACGACTGCATGAAGAAGGGCTTGGAGATCCTGAAGAAGGGTAACGTGATCCAGGGTACGGACCAGCTTCTTTCTGCCGACAGCCAGAAGCAGAAGGAGGACCTGTTCTCCGAATTCTTCGCCAATCCTTCGATGACGCCGGAAGCGGCTCAGAAGCGCTTCGTCGAGATCATCGCTGCGGCTGATTGATCTCAATCGTCTCGCTGTAGTGATACCGGCCCCCATTATGGCGGGTCCGGTATCACGGCTGGACACATGTTGTGAGCCGGCTAGCTGCAGCGATCCTTATGGGCGGCGAACCTGCACGGATGTGATGTTCGACCGTGGACGAGGAGGGAGTGAGAGGAGCCGCGGCCACTGACCCGGTTCCCGATCACCGAAGCAGTCGCGCTTCAGAAGGAGGTACAATGACGGGTCATGCGAAAGCCGACCGGCCAAATCAATTTCTGCGCAATCTGAATTCGAAGATTGCATCCATTCCGATGATCTTAACGGCTGTCGTCATCTTTATGGGTGGCACGATCTGGACGGTCGTTTATTCCTTCACCAATTCGAAGCTGCTGCCACGTCTGAGCTTCGTCGGACTGGACCAATACTACCGCTTGTGGGCGGCGCCGCGATGGGTCGTATCCATTGAAAACCTTGCCGTTTACGGCATTTTTTCCATGATCTTCAGCCTCGTCATCGGCTTTGTGCTGGCTGCGCTGATGGATCAGAAGATCCGGTTCGAAAACACCTTCCGCACGATCTTCCTTTATCCCTTCGCCCTCTCTTTCATCGTCACCGGCCTTGTCTGGCAGTGGCTGCTCAATCCCGAATTCGGCATCCAGTCGGTGGTGCGTTCGCTGGGTTGGACGACCTTCACTTTCGATCCGCTCTATACGCCGAGCATTGTAATCTACGGCGTGCTGATCGCCGCCCTCTGGCAAGGAACGGGCCTTGTAATGTGTTTGATGCTCGCCGGCCTGCGCGGCATCGATGAAGATATCTGGAAGGCAGCGCGTGTCGATGGGATCCCCATGTGGAAGACCTATCTGTTCATTGTCATTCCGATGATGCGCCCGGTCTTCATCACCACGCTAGTCATCATCGCCAGCGGTATCGTCAAGGTCTATGACCTCGTCGTCGCGCAAACGAGCGGCGGGCCCGGCATCGCTTCGGAGGTCCCGGCGAAATACGTCTACGACTACATGTTCCAGGCGCAGAACCTCGGTCAGGGATTTGCAGCTTCAACCATGATGCTGGTCACTGTCGCGATCGTCATCATCCCCTGGGCCTATCTGGAATTCGGCGGAGGGCGCAAACGTGTCTGATACCATCACTCTCAAGAATGCGAACAGCGGTCTCGCCTCGACTGACCAGACATATTCGGAACCGCAGGGTGCCAAGCCGCGCCGCGTGATTTCCGGCCGCAACATCATGCTCTACGGCACGCTCTTCGTTGCCGCCACCTACTATCTGTTGCCGCTGTATGTGATGATCGTCACCTCACTCAAGGGGATGCCGGAAATCCGGCTTGGCAACATCTTCTCGCCGCCACTGGAGATCACATTCGAACCCTGGGTGAAAGCCTGGGCAACGGCTTGCACCGGTCTCAATTGCGACGGTCTTTCCCGCGGGTTCTGGAATTCCGTCCGCATCACCGTGCCGTCCACGATCTTCTCGATCGCTGTGGCTTCGGTCAACGGCTATGCGCTCGCCAACTGGCGGTTCAAGGGGGCGGACTTCTTCTTCTCGATCCTCATCATCGGCGCGTTCATCCCCTATCAGGTGATGATCTATCCGATCGTCATCGTGCTGCGCGAAATCGGCATCTACGGCACGCTTAGCGGGCTTATCATGGTGCACTGCATCTTCGGCATGCCGATCCTGACCTTGTTGTTCCGCAATTATTTCGCATCGCTGCCGGTGGAGCTCTTCAAGGCTGCGCGTATCGATGGTGCGGGTTTCTGGCAGATTTTCCTGCGCATCATGCTGCCCATGTCGCTGCCGATCTTCGTTGTCGCCATGATCCTGCAGATTACGGGTATCTGGAACGACTTCCTGTTCGGTGTCGTCTTCACCAGGCCGGAGTATTACCCGATGACCGTGCAGCTCAACAATATCGTCAATTCCGTCCAAGGCGTGAAGGAATACAACGTCAACATGGCGGCAACAATCCTCACGGGTCTTGTTCCGCTGGTCGTTTATTTCGTCTCCGGGCGGCTTTTCGTCCGTGGCATCGCCGCCGGCGCAGTGAAGGGGTGATCCATGAACAGCAGCGTTTCCATCAAAGACTTGTCGCTCGATTTCGGCGCGGTCACCGTTCTGAAGAACCTCAACCTTGAGATCAACGACGGTGAGTTCCTCGTGCTGCTCGGCTCGTCCGGCTGCGGCAAGTCGACATTGCTCAACTGCATCGCCGGCCTGCTTGATATCACAGAAGGAAAGATCTTCATCAAGGGCAAGAACGTCACCTGGGAAGAGCCCAAGGACCGCGGCATCGGCATGGTGTTTCAGTCCTATGCGCTTTATCCGCAGATGACGGTCGAAAAGAACCTTTCCTTCGGGCTGCACGTCGCCAAGGTGCCGCAGGCAGAGATCGACAAGCGCATTGCGCGGGCGGCCGAGATTTTGCAGATCCAGCCATTGCTCAAGCGCAAACCGGCGGAGCTTTCCGGCGGCCAGCGCCAGCGTGTGGCGATCGGCCGTGCCCTAGTGCGCGATGTCGACGTGTTCCTGTTCGATGAGCCTTTGTCGAACCTCGATGCTAAGCTGCGATCGGAGTTGCGCGTCGAAATCAAGCGTCTGCACCAGTCGCTGAAGAACACGATGATCTATGTCACCCACGACCAGATCGAGGCGCTGACGCTCGCCGACCGCATCGCCATCATGAAGAGCGGTATCATCCAGCAGCTCGATGATCCGACGACGATCTACAACAAGCCGCGCAATCTTTTCGTTGCCGGCTTCATCGGATCGCCGTCGATGAATTTCCTGCATGGCGAACTGGTGAGCCGGGAGGGCAGGATAGCTTTCGCCACCAACAATGTGATTTTCTCGCTCGGTGGCTATAATGCCGGCGAGGCGTTGGAGCCGGGCCGCAAGGTCATTCTTGGTGTCCGGCCCGAGCATATCAAGGTGAATGAGGATCTGGGTCCCGACACCGAGGTGCACAACGCAACGGTCGATATCGAAGAGCCGATGGGCGCCGACAACCTGCTCTGGCTCAAGCACGCCGGCCATACCATGTCGGTGCGCATCAACGG
Organism: Rhizobium sp. NXC24; assembly: GCF_002944315.1. Classification (NCBI taxonomy): domain Bacteria; kingdom Pseudomonadati; phylum Pseudomonadota; class Alphaproteobacteria; order Hyphomicrobiales; family Rhizobiaceae; genus Rhizobium; species Rhizobium sp. NXC24. Next base: position 2,182,688 of record NZ_CP024311.1, on the reverse strand, counting down.
AGCGCGGCGTTTCAGCCCGGCGACGCCCGTGAAGCTCGGCTTCGATATGTCGCTCGCTTCGCTCTTTGACGCACAAACAGAACTCAGAATATGATCATATGAATGGAGGCGGCACTGTCGCCTCCATCTGCAGCGGGTTCCGGAGGTCCGATGTCGTCTTCATTCAATGGCACTGTTATTATCGATCTGGCTGGTCAGTGGCGGCTTACCTCGCCGGACAGCGATCATTCTCTTTCCATGCCTGTGCCGGGCGATGTCCACACCGCTCTTCATGCCGCAGACGTTATTCCGGATCCTTATTTCGGCCGAAACGAAGAAGTGGTGCAGTGGGTCGCGAAGCAGGATTGGCAAATTGAGCGCCGCTTTACGCTCGATGACGCAGACGGCGACTGGTATCTCGACATCGACTATCTCGACACGGTGGCGAGCGTTTATGTCAACGACACCCTCGTTCTCGAAGGCAATAATTGCTTCCAGCGCTATCGGCCGGATGTCTCGAAAGCCCTGAAGGCAGGCGAGAATACCATCCGCATCGTGTTGCATTCCAGCATCAAGGCGGGTGCCGAACTGCAGGCAAGGCAACCATTCTACATTCCCTACAGCACCGCCAATTCGCCGATCCCCAATGGCAATATGCTGCGCAAGCCGCAATGCCATTTCGGCTGGGACTGGAACATCGCGGTGGCACCGCTCGGCCTCTACGGCACGATCGCGCTGAAGAAGCTCGAGATCGCCCGCATCGAGAATATGGTCACCCGGCAGGAGCACAATGGCGACGGCTCGGTCGATCTCATCGTCACTGTAGCGCTGTTTGCGAAGGGTATTGGCGTTGCTCAGCTTTATTTCTCGCTCGACGACGAGCGTCTGCGGCTTGATGTCGGCGTCAATGCGGGCGAGACCTCGGTGACGCATGTCTTCCATATCGACAGGCCGAAGCTCTGGTGGCCGGCCGGCAGCGGCGAACAGACCCTCTATACTCTCTCTGTCGAGACCAATTCCGAGACTGTGACGCGGCAAATCGGCCTGCGCACCGTCGAGTTGATCACCGACAAGGACGAGGCGGGCAGCCGTTTCGCACTCAAGGTCAACGGGCGCGGGATATTCGCCCGCGGCGCCAACTGGATCCCGGCGGATGCGCTGTTTTCACGTTCGAGCCCGGCCTTGACCGAGGACTTGCTGCAATCGGCCGCGGCAGCGAACATGAACATCATCCGCATCTGGGGCGGCGGTTTTTACGAGCATGACTGGTTCTACGATATCTGCGACCGCCTGGGGCTGATGATCTGGCAGGACTTCATGTTCGCCTGCAATCTCTATCCTTCGACCGCCGATTTCCTCGGGAATGTCGAGGCTGAGGTCGGCTATCAGGTCAAGCGTCTGGCGACGCACCCGTCGATCGTGCTCTGGTGCGGCGACAACGAGCTGGTGGGGGCGCTTACCTGGTTCGAGGAATCCCGCAAAGACCGCGACCGCTATCTCGTCTCCTACGACCGCCTCAACCGGACGATCGAACAGGCCACTAAGAAAGCCGCGCCGGATGCGATCTGGTGGCCGTCGAGCCCGGCCTCCGGCTATCTCAATTTCGGCGATGCCTGGCATGCCGACGGCTCCGGCGACATGCACTACTGGTCGGTCTGGCACGAGAACAAGTCCTTCGACAATTACCGTTCCGTGCGTCCGCGCTTCTGCTCGGAATTCGGCTTCCAGTCTTATACCTCGCTGCCTGTCATCAAGACCTATGCCGACGCCAAGGATATGAATATCGCATCGCCGGTCATGGAGCTGCACCAGAAGAATGCCGGCGGCAACGAGCGCATCGCCGGCACGATGTTCCGCTATTTCCGCTTTCCGAAGGATTTTCCCAACTTCGTCTATCTGAGCCAGGTGCAGCAAGGCCTCGCCATCAAGACCGCGGTCGAATATTGGCGGTCGCTCAAGCCGCATTGCATGGGCACCATCTACTGGCAGCTCAACGACACCTGGCCGGTGGCTTCCTGGTCGAGCCTCGATTACGGCGGGCGCTGGAAGGTGATGCATTATCTGGTGCGTCGTTTCTTCCAGCCGGTTTCTGTCGCCGCCATTCCGTCCGAAGACAACAGGACCATTCGTTTCTCGCTCGTCAACGACACCAATGCGGACGTCACCGCCGACATCGCGGTGTCATTGCTCAAGCTCGATGGCGAGCGAGTCCCGCTGACGACCGCGCATGCGGTCTGCACACCGGATGCAGCCGTCACGGCGCTGTCGATCGATGCGTCCCAGGTGCCGGCCGATTGCCTGTTGGCGTGGCATTTCACCGCATCGAACGGAATGGGCGGCGAGGGGCACTATGTTCACGGCACCTATAAGGCTCTGGAGCTACGGCCTGCGGGTTTGACGGTGCTGCGGGAGGAGATCGAGGAGAACGGCACGTTGGAACTCACCGTGACGGCGAAGGGATTGGCCCTGTTCGTGATGATCGAAAGCGAGACGGAAGGGCGCTACTCCGACAATGCGTTCGATCTCGCCGCCGGCGAGAGCCGCCGCATCGTCTTCACGCCGACAAAGCCGATTGCCGGCAGCGTTCCCGATTTCCGCTTCTACGACTTGCACTCCAGTCAATCGTTGGCCAGCCAATCGGTAGACTGAGATATCCGGCCGCCTTTCGGCGGCGATTTACGGGCCTGAGGCCCAAAACAACAGGCCGCGAGGCCATTGGAGGAAATATCGATGACGAAACTTGGATTCCAGCTTTATAGCGCCCGCAATTTTCAGCCTTATTCGGATATCCTCGTAAAGCTCGGCAAGGCCGGGTATGCGGAAGTCGAAGGTTTTGGCGGCATCTATTCCGATCTGGACGAAGCTGGTTTGAAGAGCCTGCGTGCTGAGCTCGACCAAAATGGCCTTAGCATGACGAGCGGCCATTTCAGCCCGGATTTCCTCGATGGCGAAGTGCAGAAGTCGCTGACCATCGCCAAAATTCTCGGTATGGATTCGATCTATGCGCCGCATATCGGCGCCGATCAGCGCCCGAAGGATGCCGCCGGCTGGCTGGCTTTCGGCAAACGCCTGCATGAGATGAGCAAGCCCTACAAGGATGCCGGCTTCGAGTTCGGGTGGCACAATCACGACTTCGAATTCGTCAAGCAGGCCGACGGTTCGTTGCCGATCGAGCAGATCTTCGAGGGCGCTCCGGAGATATCCTGGGAAGCCGACATCGCCTGGGTGATCCGTGGCGGTGCCGATCCTTTTGCCTGGATCGAAAAGCTCGGTTCGCGCATTTCCTCCGTGCATGTCAAGGACATCGCTGCGCTCGGCGAAAACAAGGATGAAGACGGCTGGGCCGATCTCGGTCATGGGACGGTTCCGTGGCCGAAGCTGATCAAGGCGCTCGCTGGCACCAAGGCAAAGCATTATGTGCTCGAGCACGACAATCCGAGCGATATCGATCGCTTGATCACCCGTTCCATCGCATCCTTCAAGACCTACTGAGGCATCCCACATGACTAAGGAACTTGGCGTCGGCATCATCGGATGCGGCAATATTTCAACCACCTATTTCAAGCTTTCTCCGCTCTTCAAGGGCCTGAAAGTGCTCGCCTGCGCTGATATCAACATGGACGCGGCACGCTTGCGCGCCGAGGAATACAAGGTCAAAGCGCAGACCATCGACGAGTTGCTCGCCAATGATGAGCTCGACGTCATCGTCAATCTGACGATCCCGGACGCGCACTTCGCGGTTTCCAAGCGCATTCTGGAGGCCGGAAAGCACGTCTATTCCGAAAAGCCTCTGGTGCTGACGCTGGAGCAGGGCGAAGAATTGCGCCGCATCGCCAAGGAGAAGGGGCTTGCCGTCGGCTGCGCTCCCGACACCTTCCTCGGCGGCGCCCATCAGCTCGCCCGTAAGTTCGTAGACGACGGTGGCATCGGACGTATCACCTCAGGCGCGTGCTACGTCATGAGCCCAGGCATGGAAATGTGGCATCCGAACCCGGACTTCTTCTTCCTGCCGGGTGGCGGCCCGATCCTCGATCTCGGACCGTACTACATCGCCAATCTCATCAACCTGATCGGCCCGGTCAAGCGCGTCGGCGCCATGACGTCGATGGCGTCGGAAACCCGTACCATCACGAGCGAGCCGCGCAGTGGCGAGGTCATCCCCGTGAAGACGCCGACGACGATCCAGGCGCTCTTGGAATTCGTCAGCGGCGCAACGGTGACATTAACGGCAAGCTGGGATGTCTGGTCGCATCGCCATGCCAACATGGAGCTCTACGGCACCGAAGGTTCCCTCTACGTGCCCGATCCGAACTTCTTTGGCGGCACGGTCGAGGCCAGCGGTCGCAGCAAGGACATCGAGCCGCTCGGCGAATGGGCCCATCCTTTCGGCATTGTCAATCAGGAGAGCCCGAACGGCGCGCGTGCCAACTATCGCACGGCTGGTCTCGCCGACTTGGCGGCGTCGCTGATCGATGGCCGCGATGCTCGCTGCTCGCTCGACCGTACACTGCACGGCGTCGATGTCATGACCTCGATCCTGAAATCGGGTGCGGAGAACCGCTTCGTCGATCTGACCACGACCTGCACGCAGCCGGCTGCTCTCGGCATCGAAGAGGCGCAGGCGCTCTTGAAGTAAGCGCGCGAAAAGCTAGTTTGCGCGCGGGCGAGGAGTCCGCGCGCTTTTCATCTCAGAGGAATTGGAACCATGGCTTGGCAACCGGCATCCGATCGCTATGCGAACATGAAATACAACAGAACCGGCCGCTCCGGTCTGAAGCTGCCGGCGGTTTCGCTGGGGCTTTGGCATAATTTCGGCGGTGATACCCCGCACGACCGCAAGGTCGATATGTGCCGCACTGCCTTCGATCTCGGCATCACCCATTTCGACCTCGCCAACAATTACGGCCCGCCTCCCGGCAGCGCCGAGACCGCTTTCGGCGAGATCCTGCGCACCGAATTCGCCGGTCTGCGCGACGAGCTGATCATCTCCTCCAAGGCAGGCTACGACATGTGGCCGGGTCCCTATGGCGAATGGGGCAGCCGCAAATACCTGATCGCCTCCTGCGACCAGAGCCTGAAGCGCATGGGCCTCGACTATGTCGATATCTTCTATTCGCACCGTTTCGATCCGGATACGCCGCTGGAAGAGACCTGCGCTGCGCTCGACCATATCGTTCGTTCGGGCAGGGCGCTTTATGTCGGCATCTCCTCCTACAGTTCGCAGCGTACGCGCGAGGCAGCCGCTATCTTGAAGGATCTCGGCACGCCTTGCCTGATCCACCAGCCGAGCTATTCCATGCTGAACCGCTGGGTCGAGGATGACGGTCTCGTTGACACATTGGAAGAGCTCGGCATCGGCTCGATCGTCTTCTCGCCGCTCGCCCAGGGCATGTTGACGACGAAATATCTGAGCGGCATTCCCGAGGACAGCCGCGCCGCCCAGAACCATTTCCTGAAACGCGACTTCATCCGTCCGTCGATCATCGATAATATTCGCAAGCTCAATGGGATCGCTGAGAAGCGCGGCCAGACGCTGGCGCAAATGGCGATTGCATGGGTGTTGCGCGGCGGCAGGGTCACCTCCGCGCTGATCGGCGCCAGCCGCTCGTCGCAGATCGTCGATTGCGTCAAGGCGCTCGACAATCTCGAGTTTACCCCGGAGGAGCTGAAGGAGATCGATGTCTACGCCCGCGAGGCCGATATCAATCTCTGGGCCAAGTCGGCCGAGCGCGAATAAACATTCAAAGACGCCCGGAACCAGGTTCCGGGCGTTTTGCTTGGTCCTCGTCGTGACCGGTGCATCGTTTCCATTGCCGTACGAACGGCGCATATTGACGAGTTCTCTGAAGGAGATGGTCCCATGATCCGCAACCCGATTTTGCCGGGCTTCAACCCCGATCCATCCATCTGCCGCGTCGGCGAGGACTATTACATCGCCACTTCGACCTTCGAATGGTATCCGGGTGTGCAGATACACCACTCGCGGGATCTGGTGAATTGGACGCTGGCGCGCCGACCGCTGGAGCGGGCCTCGCAGCTCGACATGCGCGGCGAGCCGGATAGCTGCGGCATCTGGGCGCCATGCCTCTCCTATGCCGATGGCCTGTTCTGGCTGGTCTATACCGATGTCAAACGCTACGACGGCAATTTCAAGGATGCGCATAACTACATCGTGACGTCGTCGACGATCGAAGGCGAATGGTCCGAGCCCTCCTATGTCAATTCCTCGGGTTTCGATCCCTCACTCTTCCATGACGATGACGGCCGCAAATGGTTCGTCAACATGCAATGGAACCATCGCACCGAAAGCTACGGCGGCTCGCCGAAGACGCCCGCCTTCGATGGTATCCTGCTGCAGGAGTGGGATCCGGCTACGAAATCGTTGAAGGGGCCGATCAAAAACATTTTTGCAGGCACCGAGCTTGGCTTGGTCGAGGGGCCGCATCTCTTCAAGCGAAACGGTTGGTACTATCTGACGACGGCCGAAGGTGGAACGGGCTACGACCACGCCGTCACCATGGCGCGCTCGCGCAACATCGACGGACCTTATGAGCTGCATCCGAACAAGCATCTCATCACCTCGAAGGATCATCCGGAAGCAGCGTTACAGCGGGCAGGGCATGGCCAATATGTCGAGACACCGGACGGACAGTTTTACCACACGCATCTCTCCGGCCGGCCGTTGTCGCCGCATCGCCGCTGCACGCTCGGCCGCGAGACCAGCCTGCAGAAATGCGTCTGGAGAGAGGACGGCTGGCTCTATCTCGAAAACGGCACGGTTGTTCCCGATGTCGAAGTACAGGGTCTGCGCAACGCCCTGCTGGTCGAGAAGCCGCGCCGCAGCGGCTACAATTTCGATGGCGACAAGCTGCCGATGGATTTCCAGTGGTTGCGCACGCCGCAGCCGGAACGCATCTTCAGCCTGACGGAACGGCCTGGGCATCTGCGTCTGTTTGCTCGGGAAAGCATAGGCTCATGGTTCGAACAGGCGCTCGTCGCCCGCCGGCAGGAGCACCACAGCTTTCGCGCCGAAACGGTCGTCGAGTTCCAGCCCGACACCTACCAGCAGGTCGCCGGCCTGACTCATTACTATAACAGGTTCAAACTGCATGCGATTGCCGTCACTTTGCATGAGAAACTCGGCCGCTCGGTCACCATCATGACCTGCGCCGGCGATTATCCGAATGGCCGGCTAAGCTTCCCGATCGGAGGTGGTATCTCCGTTCCGAATGGACGCATCCAGCTCGCCATGGAGATTCGCGACAACAACCTGCAGTTCTTCTGGCAGGCCGAGGGCATGGGAGCATGGCTGGCTATCGGCCCGGTTCTCGACGCTGGCGTCATTTCGGACGAGGGCGGTCGCGGGGAACATGGCTCCTTCACGGGCGCCTTTGCCGGCATGTTCGCCTTCGATACGTCGGGTCGGGCAAAGACGGCCGATTTCGACTGGTTCAATTACGACGAGCTCTGATTGTTTCGACTTTTGATCGATCATTCGCCCGCCATGCTTTGCAAGGCGGGCGAATTTTTTGAGTTGCCAACTTTAAGCACTCACTCGATTAACAAATGCTCGCAAACATATATTTCTATTACGAAATTGTAACACTATCTTCAGTTTCGTTTCATTGCTTTTGGGGTAATTTGTCCGCAGATATAAATTGAGGAAACACTTCGATGAAAAAGCTCTTCTCGGTCCTGCTCACCGCTTCGGTTTTGGCGACTCCGCTAGCGATGACGCCTGAAGCCAATGCTGCGCCGGCAAACAAGCAGGCTGTCGTCGAGAAAAATGTCGAGAAGAAGAAGATTGTCGTGCGCAAGGGCGGCTGGGTTACCGGCCGCCGGCTATCTACCGCCGATCGTAGCCGGGCTACCCGCGTCGACTATCGTCGTCATCACCTGTCGGCTCCGCCGCGCGGCTATCATTGGGTCCGCATCCACAACAGCTTCCTGCTCGTCGGTATCACCAGCGGCTTGATCTCCAAAGTGCAAGTCGTTCGCTGAGTTCAGCCTTATATCGGCAATGAGAAAGGCGGTCCGATGGGCCGCCCTTTGTGACCGAACTTCCTGTATTCCGGCTTGAATCAAAAATCCCCGGCACGATGACCGGGGATTTCTGTTTGCGCAGTATCTAAGTTATCAGCTCAAGCGTCCCGCCGCGTGGGCCAGCATGGTGTAGACCTTGCCGGTGTCCGAGGTCAGGTAGGATTGCGTCACGCTGCGGTCGCGGTCGGTGCGGGCGACGTCCGCAAGCAGCTTTTCGAAATCGGCGATATAGCGATCGACGGCGGTGCGGAATTCCGGCTCGCGGTCGTATTTGCGCTTGATCTCGTCAAAGGTCTGCTGGCCCTTCAGCGTGTAGAGGCGGCGGGTAAAGACATCCCGCTCGCCGCGCTGATAACGCCGCCACAGATCAACCGAAGCATCGTGGTCGATGGCCCGGGCGATATCGACCGAAAGCGAGTTCAGCGATTCGACCACATGCCGCGGATTACGCGCAACCGGCGCTGCTTCCGTCTGCGGGCGTGGTGCAGACTGGCGAGCCGGCGGCAGGTCGGCAAGGTCGTCGCGCGATGCACCGCGCAGAAGATCGCTGATCCAGCCGCCGCCTGCCGCCGTTTCCTGGCGGGCCGGAGCCGGCGTCTCGATCGGGCGCGGCTGCGGCGCAACCGGACGCTCCGCAATGGTGCCGCGAAGGCCCAAAGCCTCGATCGGCGGCTGCTGTGGCTGAGGCGCTGGCTGCTGCGCTATCGACTGCTGCGGCGCCGGTTGCTGTGCTACCGGCTGAACGGGCGCCTGCGGGGCAGGCTGTTGGGGCCGGGGAGCTGCCGCAACCGGAGCCGGCGCTGCCGGGGCAGGTGCCGCCGGACGGGGACGCGGAGCTGGCTGCGCATCGGCCAGCGCACGGGCCGAAGGCTCGGAGATCTCCAACTGCTGCGTCGAGCGGCCGACAATCTGCGAAATGTCCTGCAGCGCCTTGATCTGCTCGGCGACGGCGCGGCGCATGGCGGCCGCGCTTTCCTTGGCCTCTTCCGGCAGATCGAAGGCACCGCGCTTCAGTTCGCTGCGGGTCAGGTCGAGTTCCCGGCGGATATCGCCTGCTGAGCGGCGGATCTCGTCGGTTGCGCCCGAGAAGCGGCCGACGGCATCGTCAACGGCGACGCGCAGCGTCTCGCGCAATTGCTGGGCTGCGCCATCGGACGTCTTGCTGGCTTCCGTCAGCATATTCTCGATGTCGGCGATCGAAGCGGAGAGACCGCCGCGCAGACGGTTCGTCAGCTCGCCTGAGCGACGCTCGGCATTGGCAAAGGTACCGTCGATCGTCTGGTTGGCCTCTTCGCCTGCCTTCTGCAGCGCACTGCGCATGCTTTCTGCCGCCTGTTCGGCGCGGGATTCCGCATCGGAGAGCACTCGGCCGATATCGGCGAAGGAGGACTGAACGCCCTGACGCAGGTTGCCGGTGACTTGGTTGGAGCGCTGTTCTGCGCGGTCGAAGGCGCTTTCCACCATGCTGCCGAGGGCGCGCATGGTGTTCTCGATTTCCTCCGAGCGCTGAACCAGGCCGATGGATAGGTTCTGCAGCGCCGTTTCGCGCTCTTCCAGCGTCGAGACGAGGTTCGATTGCGCGGCACCCAGAAGCTGGGAGGCCTGGGACAGGACCTTGGAATGTTCGTCGAAGCGGCCGATGATGCCGCCGACCTGCGACAATGTCTTGCCGGAAATATCCGAGAGCTTGTCGACCTTGCCTTCGAGAAGCCGCGTCGAGGCGGAAACCATCTCGCCTGCCTTCGATGCGGAGTCGGCAAACCGGGCTGACGTCGCGTTGAGGCGGTTGTCGATGGTGGCGAATTCCTCGGCGGCGCCGCTCAGCATACCAGCGATCGCAGAATTGTTTTCCGCCAATCGCTCGATGATGCCGTTGACGCTGGCAAGCAGATTGTTCTCCAGCGCGCTGACTGCATTGGCGGCGTGTTCGGTGCGGGCCGAGATCGCCGCCAGCGTATCGTTGGTACGCGATGCGATCGCGTTGATCAAAGCGGCGTTTTCTGCACGCAGGCGATCGCTGCTTTCCTGAGCTGCGGCCGAGATCAGCGCTGCCGCTTCCTGCCCGGTGGCCGCGTAGCGGTCGACGATCGGGCGGGCCTTCTCTTCGATCAGGCGCGACAGCTCGCTAGAGCGACCGGCAAGCATGGAGTTCAGCTCACGCGTGCGCTCGTCGAGCGAAGAGCGGATCGAGGTGCCACGGGCCTCAAGAGCCTTGTCGACATCGGCAAGCGTCGCGTTGATCTCGCGAGCGCGATCTTCCAGGCTGGTGCGGATCGCATTGCTGCGTTCGTCGAGCGTGCGTTCGACCTGCGCCATGGTGGAGGCGATCTGTTCGCTGCCGCCGGCGAGCGTGTTGCGGATGGCAGCACCACGGGCCTCCAGCGACTGCTCTGCGGAGGACAGGGCCTGCGAGATGGCGTTGACCTGATTGCCGACGAGACCCTCGGCCTCGGCGACCTTGTTGACGATCGCGTTGCCAGCCTCCGAGAAAGTCTGAGCGACTGCAGCCGCCTGGCTCGCCAGACGGTTATGTGTTTCCGAGACGCGCGTCACGATCTCTTCGGAACGCTCGTTCATGGAGCGAGTAAAGGCATCGCTGCGATTGCCGAGATCGTCGGCGAATTGCTGGCCGGTGCGGGCGAGCAGGTCTGCCGTGCGGGTCGCCTCGCTGTCCATGCCCTGAGCGGCGTCGGCAACTGCAGTGCGCAGCGTGGTGGCGAGGTTGGTGGCCTTGCCTTCGATGGTGCGGTTGACGGCTTCCAGACCGACATTCAGGGCGCGGTCCATGGTCGACAGGCGCTCTTCGATGTGGGCGCTGCCGCTTTCGAGCGCCTGGCTCAGATTGGCGGTGCGGCTGTCGATCGCCTCTGCCATGGTTGCCAGACGGTTGTCGAGCGCGGCTGCAATGCGGGCTGCAGCGTCGTCGCCGCTGCGGTCGATCTGAGAGATACCGCTCGAAAGCGTGTCGGACAGTCGGTTGCCGGCGGCATCGACCTGGGCGGCAACGCCGCCGACGCCATCATGAATGCGGTTTTCGAGGGCGGACAGGCTGGCTTCGACCCGCGAACCGGTTTCGGCGAAGCGGCTGGTCATGCCGTCGATCGACTGGTTAAGGTTGGTCGAGAAGGTCTCTGCCGAGCGCGTGATATCGCCGGCTGCCTGCTGAATGCGACCGGCAATATCGCCGGCGCCGCCATGCAGCCGCTCTTCGAGCGCTCGCGCGCTGGCGTCGATGGTCTGGCGCAGCGAAACTTCGCGATCTTCGAGCGACATTTCCAGCATGCTGGCGCTGGTGGCGATCGAGGTGCCGATCGCGGTCGCCTGTTCGGTCAACGTGTTGTCGAGCTGGGCATGGGCATCGCGGAGCGTCAGGCTGATGGCGTTGCTGCGATCTTCCAAGGTGTTGCGCATCCGCTCATAGGCGGAGGCAAGGTTTTCATCCATCTGCGACAGGCCGACACCCAGCGTATTTTCGAGCTGGCGCGTGGTGGTGTTGAGCGCATTTTCGATGCGCTCGGCCGAGCCGCCAACGACGTTTTCGATGCGGTTGCTGCTGCTGCCGAGTAGGCCGGAGAGCGCTTCGGTATGGGCGCTGAGCGAGCGATCGAGACGATCCTGGTTTTCGGTATAGGCGGCACGGATTGCATCGGCTTTGTCGCCAAACGCGCCGGCGACGCGGGATTCCGCACCGGATACGCTGTCGAGAAGAGCATCGGCGCGTGCTTCCAGGGCACTTTCGAAACGGCTCTGATTTTCGGCGAGCGTGATGGCGAATGCCATGCTCTTGTCATCGAGCGCATCGGTTAGCGCCGCATGGCCACTGGTAACGGAGTGGGCGATCGCCTCGGCGCTGTTTGCCAGCGTTTCCTCGATGCGAGCCTGATTGTCCGACAGGGCGATGGCAAGCGCCAGCGTCTTGTCGTCGAGGCTGTTGACGATCTTGTCGTGCGTGCCGGCGACCGTCTCGGAGAGCGCGTCCAGTCGGTTGGAAAGCGAATCTTCGAGGCGCGATTGCGTATCGGACAGCGAAATGGCCAAGGCCATCGCCTTTTCGTCCAGCGTATCGGCAAGGGCGGTGTGGCTGCCCGTGAAAGCGTTGGCGATCGCTTCAGCGCGGTTGGAAAGCGTTTCCTCGAGGCGCGCCTGGCCGCTCGTCAATGCTGCCGTGAGAGCCTTGGTCTTGCCCTCCAACGTATCGGCGACGCCTTCGGCGTGGCCAGACAGGGTATCCTCCAGGCGAGACTGGCTCTCGGAGAGCGCAACGGCAAGTGCCATCGTCTTGTCGTCGAGCGTGTCGGCGAGTTTGCTATGGGTATCAGCAATGGCGCTGGTCAGACCTTCGACGCGACCGGAGAGTGTCTCTTCTATGCGAGACTGGCTCTCGGAGAGCGCAACGGCAAGTGCCATCGTCTTGTCGTCGAGCGTGTCGGCAAGTTTGCTATGGGTATCGGCAATCGCGCTGGTCAGGCCTTCGACGCGACCGGAAAGCGTTTCTTCGATACGGGACTGGCTGTTGCTGAGTGCGGCGGCCAGTGCTCTCGTCTTGTCGTCCAGGGTAGTTGCCAGCGCGTTGTGCGTATCGGCAATCGCACCGGTGAAGCCCTCGACGCGACCGGACAATGTGTCTTCCAGGCGCGCTTGGCTGTCGGAGAGAGCAATGGCCAGCGCCATCGTCTTGTCGTCGAGCGTGTCGGTGAGCTTGTTGTGGGTCTCCGCCAGCGCGCTGGTCAGACTCTCGGCCCGGCCGCTCAAAGTGTCCTCGATGCGCGACTGTCCGTCCGACAGCGCGATGGCGAGCGCCATGACCTTGTCGTCCAGAGTGTCGGCCAGCTTGCTGTGGGTTTCGGCAACCGTGCTGGCAATCGTATCGGCGCGGCTGGCGAGCGTGTTTTCAAGGCGAAGCTGGTTTTCGGCAAGCGAAATGGCCAGCATCGAGGTGCGCTCGTCGAGAGCCGCGGTCAGATGCTCGTGGCTGCCGGTGACGGCGTTGATGATACCCTCGGAGCGATCGGCCAGCGTCTGTTCGAAGCGCGATTGGTTGTCGGAGAGCGCGCCGAACAGGGCGCTGCTGCGTTCGGCCATGACGGCGTCGATGCGCTCGTGAGCGGAGCCGAGTGCCTGCGTGATTTCGCCGGTGCGGGCCGACAGCGTATTGTTGATCTCGCTGGCGCGGCCAAGGAAGGTATTGGTCAGCTCGCTCGTGCCCTTGTTCAAGGCGGAGGAGATGTCCGAGGTCGCCGTCTGCAGCGCCTTGCTGAATTCGCCAGAATGTGCCGCAAGCGTGTCCGTAAGTTCGCCGGAGCGGCCGGCAAAAGCTGATGTCAGTTCCTCGGTGCCACTTTGCAGGGCGGCGGAGACATCGCGCGTCACGCCCTGGACCGCGGACGTGAAGCTGCCGGCATGCGAGGCGAGGGCGGAGTTCAGTTCGCTGGTGCCCGAGGTCAGGGCCGAGGTGATCCCGTTTGTTGCCCCTTCGAGAGCGGAGGCGATCTCGCCGGCCTTGGAGCCGATCGCGCTTTCCAGCACTTCCTGGCTGGTGGCAAGCGTCGTCGCCAGGGCAAAGGACTGGTCGGTCAGCGAAGAGCCGAGGCGTTCAATGCTGGAATTCAGGATGCCGTCGATGGCATCCGAGCCGCCGCTCAGCGTTTCATTGATCCGTGTCAGGCTTTCCGACAGCTTGCTGTCCAGCGAGCCGGCGCGCTTGTCGAAAGCGGAGGTGAATTCCGAAACGCGCTCGTCAAAGGCGGTCGAAATCTGCGCCACGGTCGACTGCATACGCTCCTCGAAGAAGCCGGAGCGCAGGTCGATGTCCATAATGGTGTCGTCTGCGGTGGACTGCAGGCTCTGGCGGAAGCTCGCGCCCTTTTCATCGAGCGCGGTGTTGAGCTTGGAGAGCACATCATCGAGCGTGCCGGTGATCGAGCGTTCGCTACCGGTCAAGCTCTCGCTGATTTCACGCGTGCGGGCGACCAGCGTCTCGTTCAACTGACGGGCGCGTTCGTTGAGCGCGGTGTTCAGCTTCTCGGTGTTGGCATCGAGCGTGGAGGCGCGGGTTTCGAACTGCCCCAACAGCTCCTTGCCGCGTTCCGCCAGCGTCGACGATAGCGATTCAAGACGCGTGTCGAATTCCTGGCTCAACGCAAAGCCGGATGCATTGAGATTTTGCAGCAGGCTATCGGTCTTGGCGGCGAGGAGGGTGCCGAGCGCCTCTACGGCGGTATCCGTTTTCTCCATCAGCGTCGCAGCGCGCGTATCGATCATGGAGGCGAAAGCTTCGCCCGAGGTCGACAGCCGCACGGCAATTTCTTCGGTCGCCAGCGACAGATCTTCCTTGATCTGGTCGTGCACGCCGACGATCGACGAGCGGATGCGTTCGGCGTGGTTGACGATGGCATCGCGTTCGGAGCCGAGCTCATGCACGAGGCCGCGCACGCGCAGTTCGTTGTCGGCGTAGCTGCGCTCCAGCGCGTTGACCTCGGTATGAACGAGCGTCTCGAGTTCGGTGGCGCGAGCAATCGTCCGCTCGATGCCTTCGTTCATGGCCGAGACTTCGCGGCGCACGGCCTGACCGACCGTCATGATGCGCTCGGAAGCGACGGTTTCCGGCTCGGCGAGCCGCAGCGCCACTTCCGCCATCGAACGAGCTGCATTGCGCATATCCTGCGCGCGCGAAATCATTATGCCGAAAGCATAGAACAGAAGGACGGGAACGATGATGCCGATGATGCAGGCGATGACGCCGGGGAGGGCGGCGAGATCGGCGACCGTGCGGATATTCAAGAGTTGCGGGCCGTAAAGCAGGAAAGCGAGGCCGATGCCGCCGACGATCCAGAACAGCGAGAAGATGGTCGCGTTGCGTACGGCGCGGCTCTGAGAACCGCCATCGAGGGATTTCAGGATGCTGGCCGGGCTGACGCGATTGGCGTCATTGGCCGGAGCAAAGATCGGGCTCTTCGGCACTTCGGTCGGTCGAGCCGCTGCGGCGGCGCTCCGCGCAGCGGCTGCCTTGCGTGCCGCATCATCCTGAGTCTGTCTTGCAGGCGGATTCGATGGCTCAGACACTCTTGTCTCCGGGGTGTCAGGCGTTGAACCGCTGCGAGGCTCCAAGTTCTCGTCACTGAAATCGATCTGCAAAGCTTCGTCCAAAGCCTGAAAGGCCTTGTCCTCGATCGACTCGATGTACTTTTTGTTCGCCATACGGTTACGCCTCGTTACAACTCGATCGGGCCTGCCGTGTCTTCTCCGGAAATCCGCCAACGTCCGGAAAAGACGAACCTGCCTCCCGTTAGGTTACCCGCCTTCGGCTGAGACCGGAGATGGATTTCCCATTACATTTCATAGTGGATACCCGCTTTTTCAAACGGATGATATTAAAACATTACCACTATCCACCCCTTGGGCAAAGGCATGCGCCATGAACCCAATTTGCCAGTACCGTAGTGACACATTCCCCCAAGCGTGACAATTAATTCCACGGTTGGGACACTGTCCCATTAAGTCATTGTTAACACTTTTCGTCTGCGCAAATTCCTGAAAACCTAATAATTTAGCCATGTTTAACGCGCGTTAACCATGTCGGCAGATTTAAGGTCCAACTGTCCCAAAATTTAACTCGATCGCCATCGGCAGGCCGCAACCATACGGCAAATCCCAGAGACAGTTATAGATATAAGACGGGAGAGTTGGCATATGGCAGCATTGAATATCGCATTCGAAGCCCCGGACAATTCGCGGGGCGCAGCGCCGTCGCGGGAACGGGCGATCGATCTGGTTCACCTGGCAAAGCAGACGATGGGCGACAAGGCTCTGGAAGTGGAAGTGCTTCAGATGTTTGCCCGGCAGGCACGTTCCTGTCTGCAGGAAATCGGTTGCGGCGACCGCAAGCGCGCGATCGCCGCATCGCATCGGTTGAAGGGTGCGGCAAGTGCCGTCGGCGCGTTCAAGGTGGCCGACGCCGCCAATGCGCTTGAGAGCGATGTCGGTGACGCCGCGCGCATGGCTGCGGTCACGGCCTGCGTCATCGAGGCTGAGAATTTCATTTTGAAGTTGTCGCGTTGAGCTGACGCCGCCCGAAATCACCTAATGTTTGCCCTTGCGCTGCCAAACGGTTTCTGCCGTTTCGGCGGCGCAATTGTTGACTGCCCCCGGGAATTGTTGGAAGAAAAATTCCGGATCCTCCCTTCACTCACGAATACCGGAATTCATTCACATGACCAAACTGACCATCGTTGCTTTCGACGGCACCCGTTTTGATCTCGACGCCGACGAGGGCTCCACCGTGATGGAAAATGCCGTGCGCAATTCCGTGCCGGGCATCGAGGCGGAATGCGGCGGCGCCTGCGCTTGCGCCACCTGTCATGTCTACGTCGATGAGGACTGGGCCGAAAAGGTCGGCGGCCCGGAAGCAATGGAAGAAGACATGCTGGACTTCGCCTTCGATGTCCGTCCGACTTCGCGTCTGTCCTGTCAGATCAAGGTGACGAAGGCACTTGACGGCCTCGTCGTGCATGTTCCGGAGCGCCAGGCCTAAGTCCATCTCCCGGGAATGCGAGCCGTTTGGGACGCGTCCACAAAAAAGAAGCCCCGCTCAGCTTGTCGCAGCGAGCGAGGCAAGGCGGGCGCATCACCAACAGGCAAGGGAGGAAACACCTGCGGCTTCAGGACGCGCCAGGAGAACACTGGGCACACGCGTTAAACACTGAACTCGACAGCGCGGCGGGACGAACGAACCCGTCACGCAAAAACTTTGATCGGTCTTTGCGAAAACCCCTCTGGCTTCCGATAACAATCCGGCTGAGCGGATCGACGCGATATGCAATAGGAAAAACCTATTTCAGATTCTCGTAAAGTTCAAAAATGAGAAGTTGTGAATGATTCACAGGTATAGTGACAGTTTTCACACAGATTGTTGTGATCAGAGCGCCATTTCGCGAAAAAAGATCTGTTAGCGACCTGTCATTCACCAGTTTGCTGGCTGCGATAGGTCATCAGCCTCTGGATGCGGCTCTGAAAATTGATCGCTTCGATTTTGTCGAATCGGGCCTGATCCTCGTCATGCAACTGCGTTTCCTGCGTGGTCACTTCGTTTGCCTGGTCCTGAAGCGTGTCGCAGTCCTTTGCCGAAGGCAGGGCAAGGATCGACTTTTCCATCCGCCGCGCATGTTCGCGCGCAATTTCCGCATGCCGATCCTCGTGGCGGCGGATATCCGCCGAAAGCGTATCCCAAATCATCGATAGCTGCCGGGTCGCATGCCGACGGTCGCGCCAGCGCGGCAGAATGATTTCGGTATCGACCGTGATCTTGACGTCGGAAATATAGCAGCGGCCGTTCCGCTCCGCATATGTCGCATTGCCGCCGAAGCGAACCTTGGTTGCCCCGGGATGGCGGCTGCTGGAACCCATCGTAACCGGTCCGTGCGCATTCAATGCCGCATCGAGCGCATCGGCGCTGTCTCCTTTGATATCGAAATAAGAGACGGATTTGTGAGCAACCACCTCCGCATCGGCGCCGCTGGAAATGCCGCACAGAAGCAACAGGATAAGCGAGACCCGGATCTGTCGGGGTGCAAACGGCATTCGTGCTGCTACCAGGTTGAACTTCGGCGGAGCTTGCGGCATAGCCACTGCAAGCGCAATATCCGGCGCGAGGTTTTTTCATTTTCAATGGGATGGACGGATCGTGACAGAGCTTCGCAGCCATAGCTGGCATGTCGCGCATGGGCGCAGCCTCGATGTCGGCGAACGGAGCGCCATCATGGCGGTCGTCAACGTGACGCCGGATTCCTTTTCCGACGGCGGACACTACGAGGCCGTCGACACCGCGGTCGCACATGCTCTTGCCTGTGTGGAGGAGGGCGCTGCGATCATCGATATCGGCGGGGAATCGACCAAGCCAGACGTTGAGGTAGTCAGCGCCACGGAGGAGCAAGGTCGTGTTCTGCCCGTCATCGAGGCGTTGCGCGGCAAGACGGATGCGCTGATCTCCATCGATACCTATCGTGCCGATACCGCTAGACTGGCGATCAGCGCCGGCGCGCATATCGTCAACGATGTCTTCGGCCTGCAGCGCGAGCCTGAAATCGCGGCATTGGCAGCCAAGACCGGCGCCGGGCTTTGCATTATGCATACCGGCCGCGAACGGGCAAAGCTTCCCGATGTCATCGACGATCAGGTGCTGTTTCTCAGCCGATCGCTCGATATCGCGGCAGCCGCCGGCGTGAACAGGCAGAATATCGTCCTCGACCCCGGTTTCGGTTTCGCCAAGGATGTCGAGGAGAATCTG
Organism: Rhizobium sp. NXC24; assembly: GCF_002944315.1. Classification (NCBI taxonomy): domain Bacteria; kingdom Pseudomonadati; phylum Pseudomonadota; class Alphaproteobacteria; order Hyphomicrobiales; family Rhizobiaceae; genus Rhizobium; species Rhizobium sp. NXC24. Next base: position 2,164,384 of record NZ_CP024311.1, on the reverse strand, counting down.
GAGCTGATGGCGCGCTTCACGGCACTGCTCCGCTTCGAACTGCCTTTGCTGGCCGGCACATCGCGCAAACGATTCATCGGTGCGGTGACCGGACGGGATGCGCCGGATCGGGATGTGGGAACTGCGGCGACCAGCGCTATATTGCGTTTGCAGGGTGCTGCAATTTTTCGGGTACACAATGTCGCAATCAACAGGGATGCCCTGGCGGTTGCCGATGCTATCCTCAGGACACGGGCGAAACTAGGCGGCAGGACGCCATGAGCGATATGATCTACACCATCACCCTTCAGAACTGCGCTTTCTTCGCCCGCCATGGCGTGCACGACGAAGAAGAATTCCTCGGCCAGCGTTTCTTCGTGGATGCCGAGCTCGATGTCGAAGCCGGCGGTGCATTGGAGCAGGATTCGATCGACGATACCGTCAACTACGGCATCGCCTTCAGCGTTATCGAAGAGATCGTCACCGGGCGCCGTCGCTATCTGATCGAGGCGCTGGCCCTCGATGTCGCGAAGGAATTGTGCCGGCGCTTTCCGAGCGTGCGCCGGGCGAAGATCTCGGTGCGCAAACCCAATGCCCCGGTTCCGGGCGTTCTCGATTATGTGCAGGTGAGCGTTGAGCATTTTGCCTGAGACCGGACAAACGCGCGCCACCCTCGGCCTCGGCGGCAACCTCGACAATCCCGTCAAAGCCATGGCGCTTGCCTTGCGCGCGCTTGATGTGCGCACGGACTGCCACGTCGCTGCGGTTTCCCGCCTTTATCGCACGCCGCCCTGGGGCAAGACGGACCAATCCTTCTTTTACAATTCGTGCGCAGCGGTCGATACGACGCTGTCGCCGGAGGCGCTGCTCGATGTTTGCCTTGGTATCGAGCGGGATATGAAGCGGGTGCGTATCGAACGCTGGGGGCCGCGGACGATCGATATCGACATCCTAACCTATGGCGATCTTGAACGGGCCGAACCGCTGTTGGAGATCCCGCATCCGCGCATGACGGAACGCGGCTTCGTGCTGATGCCGCTCGCGGATTTCGGGGCCGATCTCGTGGTGAGTGGTCGCAAGGTGGCGGATTGGTTGAGCGAAGCGGATGTGCAGGGAATAGAAGTGGCGGACGAAAGCCGCGATTGGTGGAAACCGGCGTAACGCCAATGCTGCCGTCCCCTGCTCGATGAAGGCGTCTCGGTCGGAAACGAAAAACGCCTCCGCCTGATCACATCAGGCGGAGGCGTCATTGCCGTCAGTGCATAAACGTTACTGGATTGACCCGACAGCCATCTGATCGATATCAGCGGCCCGCTGCAGCGTCACACCGATGACGGGCACCATCTGATCGTTGACCTTGACGGAAATCGTTACGTTCATCGTCTTGTTGTCCGCGACGCGGGCGATCATGGCGCCGTTCAGCTTTTGACGATTGAGGCCGAGGACCACGGTGCCGTCGTTGACGGTGCCCGATGTGACGTCCAGTCCTTTGCCGGCCGCGCCGTCCAGGAATTTCCCGGTATAGCTGCCGCCGTTCTGGGTGATTTCCGCCGTCATCGGCTGCTGGAAGACGCCAACGCGGCAAGTTCCGTCGAGTTTAACACCGGCCGTGCCGCCGTTGAGCGCCTGGCCCGTCAGGTTGCAGGTGAATTTCGTGCCCTTGTACTTGCCGGCGACGATCTCGCCCGGGCCTCGCCATGAGCCGGCGACGGACTGAAAGAAGGCCTTGTCACGGGATGCCGCATCGGCTGAATGCACCCAAGCTCCTGCAGAGAGGGCTGCGGCGGCAAAGCCGCAAACAAGAAGAAATTGGCGCGAAAACATGGACATTCCCTAACGAAGAGGAACCGGAAACTGGTTTCCACTTTTGCCTTAGAATGGTTAATGCTTGGTTTCTTATGGAGGTAAAAGCCGCCTTTACAGGCGTTTGCTGCACTCAGCGGCCGGTCACGTTTGGCGCCAGATCCCCGACGAAATCGCCGATCCCCGGCCGTTTCAGCGCTTTGAACGACAATGGCCGGCAGAGATCCATTGCAGCGATGCCGATGCGCGCCGTCATCATGCCGTTGACAACGCCTTCACCCAGCCGGGCCGAGAGTTTCGAGGCTAAACCGTGGCCGATCAACTGCTGCACGATGCTGTCGCCGACGGCAATGGAGCCGGTAACCGCGAGGTGAGCGAGCACGTCGCGCATTAGCCTGATCATGCCGAGCGTGCCGGGCCTGCCGCCATAGAGCTCTGCCATGGCGCGCACCAGCCTGGCCGATTCGTAGAGCACGTAGAGAATGTCGACCAGCGCACGCGGGCTAACGGCCGTGACAACCGAAACGCGTTTGGACGCGCCGAGAATCAGCGCCCGGGCTCGGCGATCGAGTGGACCCAGCAGTTCCCGTTCAGCGAGGTCGATCAAATGCGGCGCGTCGATGATATCGTTTTCCGCCGCTTTCAACGTCGCGCGGCCCTTCGCCGTTTCCGGATTGGCTTCCAGAAGCGAGCAGAGGCCTTGGACCAGGGCTTTTGCGCGTGCCGGACGTGTTTCCACACTGGCGGCTTCGGCCTCGGCTTTGATCGTCTGCACGGCCGCAAGCCGCATCACGCCCGCAGTCTCGCGAATGACGATGGCGAGGACGGCGAGGATGCCGATGCCGAGCACCGCAAGGGCGGTATAGCCCAACCAGTCGGCGCGGCTGAAGAGATCGCGAATCAACTGATCGGTCCACAGACCGAAGGCGAGCGACACGAGAATGCCGAAGGCGCCGGCGGCGATTTTGCCGAAGGAGAAACCTCTGCGGCGCGGCGCGGCCACTGCGGTTTCAGTATCGGGAGCGGCGAGAGCAGGGTTGAGGAATGGATCTTCCTCATCCGGCGTCAGCACGATTTCCGTATCGAAACTCTGTGGCTTACGGCGGGGCGCCTCTGCTGCCGCTTTTGCAGCCGCATCGCCTTTCGACATTTCCGGCTCGACCGAAAAGGCGGCGGGACGGCGGGAACTGCCTCTGGGATCGTCTGCGGTCGGCTTCGTCATGCGAGGCGGTCTCCGAACAGGAACTGCATGGCGCGGTCGAGGCGGATATGCGGCACGGAAAGTTTAATGCCGGCGCCGGTCTCGTCCAGCTCCGGCGGACGGAAGCGGACGACGCTGACCTCGGGCAGATGGATGCTTGCGGCACCTGGTTCAAGCGCATCGAACAGCCATCGCGGATTTTCCGGGAGGTCGCCGGGGAAAACAGCCGTTTTGCGGTTGCCGTCGAATGTCTCGCCGGCGATGGCCTCACGATCCATCGGCGTGCCGACGATGACGGGAAGCGTATGACCGTCGCGTTTTACCGTGGCCTCACGCGTGGCACGAACAGAGGCGATCGCCATGACCTCGATGCCGGCGCCGGCCATGCCGATCCGTTCGATGGCGCGTTCCACCAGGCGGCGGGTCAGAGCCTCCAGCCGGTCGTGACTTTCGTGATGAAGATGATCGGCCTTGGTTGCGGCGACCAGTACGCGGTCGATGCGGCGGCCGAGCAGCGAGGAGAAAAAGGAATTGCTGCCAGGACGGAAGCAGGCAAGCACATCCGTCAGAGCGCGCTCCAGATCCTGAACCGCTTCCGGGCCACGATTGATGGCCTGCAATGCGTCGACGAGGACGATCTGCCGGTCGAGGCGGGCGAAATGCTCGCGGAAAAAGGGTTTTACGACGACGGACTTATAGGCCTCATAGCGGCGCTCCATCATTGCCCACAGCGAGTTCTTCTGCGCTTTGCCTTCAGGCGGAGGCACCAGCGGCGCGAAGGTCAGTGCCGGTGAACCGTCGAGATCGCCGGGCAGCAGGAAACGGCCGGGGGGCAAGGTGGACAGCGAACGTTCGTCAGATTTGCAGGCTTTGAGATAGCTGGAGAAAGCGGCGGCGAGTTCGCGCGCAATTGTCTCGTCCGCGGATGCGGAAGCATCGGTTGCCTGCGTTATCGCCAGCCATGCACGCGACAGCTCCGCGCGAATACCGGTTTTCGCCAGCATCAGTGTTTCCTCACTGAAGGCGCGGAAGTCCTTGCCGAGCAATGGCAGGTCGAGCAGCCATTCGCCGGGATAATCGACAATGTCGATGGAAAGGCGCCCCGGCGAAAACAGCCGGTTCCAGCCGCTGGCGCTCTGATAGTCCAGCGTGATGCGCAGTTCCGAGATGGCCCGCGTCGAATCCGGCCAGACACGCTCCTTCACCAGCGCGCGGATATGATCCTCATATTGGAAACGTGGGACCGCATCGTCCGGCTGCGGCTCGAGGCGTGCGGCGGAGACCCGGCCGGATTGCACCGGCTCGAACAGCGGCAGGCGACCGCCGTTCAGCAGATTGTGCACCAGGGAGGAAATGAAAACGGTCTTGCCGGAACGGGAAAGGCCGGTAACTCCGAGCCGGATCGTCGGATTGACGAGGCCTGTCGTGCGGTCGACGAGATTATCGAAGGCGATCAGGGCGTCGTCTGTGAAGGAGGTCAGGCTCGGCGGCAAGGCGAAATCCCAGAGTGACAGCGTCACGGTCAATATAGGAAGCAATGCGATAGCAGAAAAGATGATTGGGCTTTGCGGATCACGCCCTCTAAATCGTCGCTCGCCTGATATTTTTCTGCTGAACCTATTTTTTGAAGAAATCCGTGAGGACCCAGCCCGACGGCGTCGAGTCAACAACGGCGAGTCCGGCGGTCGGAAAGCCTTTGGGAATCGCGGAGACCAAGGCGTGATGGCCAATTAGTGCTTGCAGCGTACTTTCAATGATCGGGTTATGGCCGACCAACATGACGGAGTCCTCGGTCACCTGCGATGAGATGATTTCGAGATAGATCTCTGTTGTGGCGTCATACAGCGCGTCGACGTAACGGAACTTGGTAGAGGGGCTCATGGCGTGGCGAATGGCGTCGGCGGTTTGGCGGCATCGCAACGCTGTCGAGGATATCACGAGTTCCGGCTTGTAGCCTTTGTCGACGGCTTTTTTGGCGACAATTTCAGCGGCGGCATAGCCATCACTGCTAAGCGCGCGGTCGAAATCCTTCTGACCAGGAGTTGGCCGCAGGGCCTTGGCATGACGCAACAGGTAAATCCGGGACGGCGGAGGCGTGATGCGGGTCATAGCGGAATTCCCGTGCTCGATTTGCCTTTGACGTACCGCCTGATCCTATATGCCGTCAACTGCGGGGCGAACGGCAATACGGAGGGGTTGGCGGTCATTCACGCGAAGGTTATGGTTCTATCACATTTGCGTCATCGCGAATATATAATGGAAAAATAAACCTTTAGCCAACTTTTATGACAAATTTAAAAATCCATTTACCACGTCTATTTGGCTTGAATCGATACTACCGGTTGGGATATACAGCGCGCCATATGAGATGTTCTTCAGGAGAATCGCGTTGAGTGAGAAGATCGATCTTAGCAATTATGTGCCCTCGGAAGACGAGGAGTTCATGAATGGGAACCAGCGGGCTTACTTTCGCGCAAAGTTAGTCGCCTGGAAAAATGATATCCTAAGAGAAGCGCGCGAAACCCTCGACCACCTGGCCGAAGAAAGCGCAAATCATCCCGATCTCGCTGACCGGGCTTCTTCCGAAACCGACAGAGCCATCGAACTTCGGGCCCGCGACCGTCAGCGCAAGCTTATCTCGAAAATCGACGCCGCGTTGCAGCGCATCGAAGATGGCACCTACGGTTACTGCGAGGAAACCGGCGAGCCGATCGGTCTCAAGCGTCTGGACGCCCGTCCGATCGCGACCCTGTCGATCGAGGCGCAAGAACGCCACGAGCGCCGCGAGAAGGTCTATCGCGACGAATAGGTCTCGGACCCTCCGATTGGAGCGAAAAATTGAGGCACGGCGGAGATTTCCGTCGTGCCTTTTTCATGTTCGCAGGAGCGGTTGGCCGCGCCTCATTTGTCGCGGTTGACGCTCATTTCGCCGAAAATGCGGGCGACCTCTTTCTGAAGCGCGGTATCCGCCCCGGTCATCGGCGGCAGTTCCGGATCGCGGCGCTGCGCCGGGGAGGCCGCAGGCTGCTGAATCTGCCGTTGCGGCACATTCGGGATGATCCGTTCCGCGGTAAGATTGTTTGACATTTCCGCTTCCAATATGCGCTGGAAATCGGCGCCGGGCTCGCGCACTGGCGGCGGTGCCACCACGGGCGGCGCCGAAGCGACTGCGGGCGCAATCGGCTGGCGGATCGGCTGCGGAGAGGCGGCCATGGGCTGGTGGACAGGCTGTGGGGCGGCAGCGACACGCGCCGGCTCTTGCGGTAATACGTGCCGACGAGCGGCATCGAGAATATCGGCGACTTCCGCTTCCCCCAGCATCGCCACCGATTCGGGCGTGCGCTGTTGTGGCGCCAAGGCGGGTTGCGGGCGCTCGGCCGCCGGCGCGACATGAAGATGAGCCGGTTCAACGGCAGCACTGGGTTCCGGCGGCATATGGGCTTCGACCGCAGCTTTCTGGAGGACGGGTGGCTCGGAAGCGGTCGCCGGCAAATGATCGAGGCGCGGGGCCTCCTGCGCCGGTTCCAACCGGCGTTCGTAGGCCAGCGGCGTTCCGACTGGGGTCGGTGCCGGCATGCCTGCTTTGGCGGCATCGGAAATCCCCGACTCAATGACGATATCGGTCGGGCCGCCGATCATGATAAGATGTTCTATGCCATCGCGCCGTACCAGCACCAGCCGGCGGCGAGCGTCGACGGCGGCGGCGTCAAGCACCTGCAGGCGAGGCTGGCGGTTCTTGCCGCCGCGCACGAAGGGCGAGGGCGCTCGGCTGCGGAAGATCCAGAGGATGCAGATCAAGAGGAGGAGGGCAATGCCGACCCCACCGGCTGCAAGGAAGAAGCGACTGCCATAGGCCCCGGCGATTTCGTCCCACATTTCGAGATACTCCGTAATTGTTCCCCAATGCCGCAGCCTTGCCGTTAAAACGACCGGTCCCGCGTCCGCACCTTTGTCTCGATATGAGGCGATCATATGGACAGGTCCGCTCCGGAAACAAGATAGATCGTTCTTTGTCCAGCGCTCTTCCTTGTGAATACAGGCCTTTCTAGCCCCGCAAAGCTTTTTGCTGATGCGGCAAATTGCTAAAGAAGATTCGAAAGTTCCGAATCCGGCGATCCGTCAAGTGCGTGACGTGAGAGGGAAGAGGGCGGAGACGAGGGGTTTATGACGAAGCAGCGTCAGTCCGACGAGTATAGCGTGCCGCTGGTGGATCGCGGGGTTCGTTCGGGCACCGTGCTGCGCATCATCCTGCTCGCCCTGGTGCTGGTGGCCGCCGCCGCTGCTTTTGTCGTTTTCAAGGACCAGCTCGACAATGAAACCGTGCTTGGCGGGCTCGGCATTCTCGCCATGGTCGGCATCTTCTTTCTCGTCTCCTCGATTATCGGTTTCGTGGAAGTCATGCCGCAGACGCAGTCTGACAGCCTGGCGCGCTCATTCCTGAACAGCCATCCGGACGGCACGCTGATCACGGATGAAAAGGGCCGCATCGTCTACGCCAACGGCGCCTATGGCCGGTTGACGGGCGCGGCCAAGGCGACCGACGTCCAATCGCTGGAAACGCTGCTGTCCCGCAATCGCGAATCCAATGAAGCGCTTTATCGCCTTGCCAACGGGCTGCGCGACGGCAAGGAGGGTTCGGAGGAGTTCCGGCTCTTGAAGCCGCTCGGCCCCGGGGAAAGCAATGGCAACGGCGCGCATTGGTATCGCCTAAAGGCGCGTGTGCTGCCGCCTGAGCAGGGGCGCGGCAAAGCGCTACATATCTGGCAGATCACCGACATCACTTCGGAGCGGGATGATCAGGAGCGTTTCTTCAAGGAATTGCAGAACGCCATCGACTATCTTGATCATGCGCCGGCCGGCTTCTTTTCTGCCGGCCGCAAGGGCGAAATCTTCTATCTGAACGCGACGCTCGCTGAATGGCTGGGCTTCGATCTGACCAAATTCACGCCGGGCTCGATGACTATCGGCGATCTCGTGGCCGGCGAGGGTCTGACGCTGATCCAGTCGGTCCAGGCCGAACCCGGCCTGAAAAAGACGGTGACGCTCGATCTCGATCTGCGCCGCGCCAACGGCCAAAGCCTGCCGGTGCAGATCGTCCACAGTGTCACTTCGATGCGTGACGGGGCGCCTGGCGAAAGCCGCACCATCGTGCTGACACGGCAGAATGGAGGCGACAACGATCAGTCGGCCTCCGTTGCGGCGATGCGCTTCAGTCGCTTCTTCAACAACACGCCGATGGCGATCGCCTCCGTGGACGGTGCAGGTCGCATTCTGCGCACTAACGCACCCTTCCTGAAGCTCTTCTCCGATCTCGTTTCGCGCGACGATATCGAGCGTGGCGCCGCCCTCGAGAGCATCGTCTTTGACGCTGACCGGCCGCGGCTGGAACAGGCACTTGCCGCCGCCAAGGATCGGCAGGGCGATATCCCGCCGATCGATTCGCGCAATCCGAAGGACGATACACGGCATTTCCGCTTCTATATCAATGCCGTCATCGATCAGACCGACGAAGCGCCCGAAGAAGCGGCCATCGTCTACGCTGTCGAAGTGACCGAGCAGAAGGCGCTGGAAACGCAGATGGCGCAGACGCAGAAGCTGAATGCAGTCGGCACGCTCGCCGGCGGCATTGCGCATGATTTCAACAATGTGCTGACGGCGATCCTGTTGTCGTCGGATCATCTGCTGCTGCAGGCAAGGCCATCCGACGCGAGCTTCGCCGATCTGATGGAGATCAAGCGCAACGCCAACCGCGCCGCCGTGCTGGTGCGGCAGTTGCTGGCCTTCTCGCGCAAGCAGACGATGCGGCCGACGATCCTCAATCTGACGGATGTGATCGGCGACCTGCGCATGCTGGTGGACCGGCTGCTGTCGGGCACACATGTCAAACTGGATGTCGATTATGGCCGCGATCTCTGGCCGGTGAAGACCGACCTGTCGCAGTTCGAGCAGGTGCTGATCAACCTCTGCGTCAACGCCCGCGATGCCATGCCCGAGGGCGGCACGCTGACGCTGCGCACCCGCAATTTGTCGGCAACGGACGTGGCTGCCTTCAACTATGCCTATCTGCCGCATGAGGAAATGGTGCTGGTCGAGGTCAGCGACACGGGTACGGGGATCGCACCCGACATCATGGACAAGATCTTCGAGCCCTTCTTCACCACAAAGGAAGTGGGCAAGGGCACCGGGCTTGGCCTTGCCATGGTTTACGGCATCATCAAGCAATCGGGCGGCTACATCCACCCGGAATCCGAAGTCGGCAAGGGCACGACCTTCCGCATCTTCCTGCCGCGCCATATCGTCGAAATTCCGACTGTTATCGAAGGCCAGGCCTCCGAAAGCCGGGATATCTCGGCGATGGACCAGAGCGTTGCCGCTGTCGTCCCGCCGCCGGAGGAGCCTGCGGACCTCACCGGCAAATCGGCCGTCGTTCTGCTTGTCGAGGACGAGGAGGCGGTGCGCAGGGGTGGCAAGCGCATGCTCGAGACGCGTGGCTATACCGTCTATGAGGCGGGATCCGGCGTCGAAGCGCTCGATATCATGGATGAACTCGACGGACAGGTGGATGTCGTCGTTTCCGACGTCGTCATGCCGGAGATGGACGGACCGTCGCTGCTGCGTGAATTGCGCAAGAAATATCCCGATATGAAGTTCATCTTCGTATCCGGCTATGCCGAAGATGCCTTTGCCCGCAACCTGCCGGCCGATGCCAAGTTCGGCTTCCTGCCGAAGCCTTTCTCGCTGAAGCAGCTTGCCGTCGTGGTCAGGGAAACGCTGGATCGCTAAGTGAGGGAGGCCGGGTAAAGCGCTGTTTTGATGCGCTTTATCGCTCTGCGAACCAAAGAAATATGCAAGCTTTGGACGATACCGGCGTCACAAGTCCAACGTTCACCATTGCCATTCCAATCTGATCCGTGGCATCAAACCGATATGACCGACCTCGCTAACGCCAGCCTGCGGATGTGGTGGCGCTCCTTCTAGGAGCGGCAGTCGTCATTTCTTGAAATCGACCCTTGCCGCCGTGATCCGGCAGGCATGGTCATTTCCCGGCATCTTTCCGATCGCGGCGGCTCCTTAACGGAGCAACTAAATGTCACCTATCGATAATCGCCCGGTCATTCTCACAGGCGATCGGACTACAGGTCCCCTCCATCTCGGTCACTACGTCGGTTCTCTGAGGAACCGCGTGGCCCTCCAGCATACGCATCGGCAATTCCTGCTTCTGGCGGATATGCAAGCGCTGACCGACAACGCGCATGATCCGGAGAAGATTCGCCGGAACGTGCTGGAAGTCGTCTTCGACTATCTTTCCGTGGGGATCGATCCGGCCGAAACGACAATTTGCCTTCAATCCGCATTGCCGGCGCTGGCCGAACTGACGGTGCTTTATATGAACTTCGTGACCGTCGGACGGCTGGAGCGCAACCCGACCATCAAGACGGAAATTCAGCTTCGCGGCTTTGAGCGTGATGTCCCAGCGGGTTTTCTTTGCTATCCCGTCGCTCAAGCGGCTGACATCACCGCGTTCAAGGCGACGATCGTTCCGGTGGGTGAAGATCAGGCTCCGCTGATCGAGCAAACCAACGAAATCGTGCGTCGTCTCAACCGGCAGGCCGGCCGCGAGGTTCTTGCGGAAGCCAAGGCAATGATCCCGATGATCGGACGCCTGCCGGGCGTCGATGGCAAAGCCAAAATGAGCAAGTCGCAGGGCAATGCCATCCCGCTATCCGCATCGCCGGACGATATTCGGCAAGCCGTGCGCCGGATGTACACCGATCCTGCTCATCTGCGCGCCGCCGATCCGGGAAAGATCGAGGGCAATGTCGTCTTCACCTATCTCGATGCCTTTGCCGAGGATAGGACTTTCGTCGAAGAGCTAAAGGAGCGCTATCGAAGGGGCGGTCTTGGCGACATGGTCGTGAAACAGCATCTTGAAGATATTCTGCAAGCTCTGCTGGCCCCGATCCGCGAGCGCCGTGCCCACTATGCCGCCGATCCCGGTTACGCCCTGGAAGTCCTGCGGCAAGGTACGCTCAGGGCAAGGCAGCGGACGGAGGCAACCCTTGCGGAATTGCGCGCCGCGTTAGGTCTGTTCACATTGACCTAAGGCGGCTGCGCGGGTTGCCATCCGTTATCGACGCGACTCGCTTCCGATCATTCCGCCAGAGCAACGGCGATTTCCGCGGCAAGGCGCGCATTGTTTTCGACCAGCGCGATATTGGTCTTCAGGCTGCGGCCGTCGGTGATGTCGAAGATGGTGCTGAGCAGATAGGGAGTGACCGCCTTGCCGGCGATTTCGTCGCGCTCGGCGCTGTCCAAGGCGCGTTCGATGTAGATTTCCATCTCCTCACGCGGGATTTCATCGGCTTCCGGAACTGGATTGGCGATCAGCATGCCACCGTTGATGCTAAGCTGTTCACGGGTTACCTGGAAGTTGGCGATCGCGGCAGGGCTGTTCAAGGTCAGCGGGCTCGGCAGGCCGGAGGAACGCGACCAGAAGGCGGGGAATTCGGCGCTGTCGTAGGTGACGACGGGCACGCCGCGGGTTTCCAGCACTTCCAGCGTTTTCGGAATATCCAGGATGGCCTTGGCGCCGGCGCAGACCACGATGACGTCAGTGCGGGCGAGCTCTTCCAGGTCGGCCGAGATATCGAAGCTTTCCTCGGCGCCGCGATGCACGCCGCCAATGCCGCCGGTCGCGAAAACCTTGATGCCGGCCCGCGCTGCGGCGATCATCGTCGCGGCAACCGTGGTGGCGCCCGTGCGGCGCTCTGCAATGGCGAAGGCGAGGTCGGCGCGCGAAACCTTCATCGCACCAGTTGTCTGAGCGAGCGCCTCCAGCTCTTCAGGCTCCAGGCCGATATGCAGCACGCCATGAATGACGGCGATTGTCGCCGGCACGGCGCCTTCCTGCCGGATGATCGCCTCGACGCTACGCGCCATCTCGATATTGCCGGGATAGGGCATGCCATGGGTGATGATGGTCGATTCCAATGCCACCAATGGAGCGCCGCGCAATTTTGCTGAAGCAACCTCCTTCGAATAGGAGATCGGCAGCAGGGGTGAAATGGGCTTGGTCATGGTTGTGTCCGATTGGCTGAGTTGGGAAATGCGAAAATCGCGCGCTTCATGACAAAATAGCGGCTTCGGGAACAAGAGCCAGTATTGCCTTCAGAAGGTCGGGCGAAAGATCCTCCGCCGTGGCGAATGGTGATTGCACGGTGATCGCGGCGGCCGCTGCCCCATAGCGCACCGCCTCGCCGAGATCGTGACCGGCAAGCAGGGCGGCCAGAACACCGGCGGCGAGCGAATCGCCGGCACCGGTGACATCGGCAACCTCATCGATAACGGGCGGCTGCAGGCTGACGGCGGCATCGCCGGAAAAAGCGATCAGTTCGCGTTTGCCACGTGTAATGACACCACCCCTGAGGCCGAGTGCCCGCAATCCGGCGATCCAATGGCGCGGATCGTCCGGACGGCTCTCCGTCAGCGCCGCAGCTTCGGCCTCGTTCAGAAAAAGATGGTCGATGCCGGCAAGGCAGGGCTTCAGGCGCACCACTTTGGCCGGCGAAATCGCGATCGCGGCCAATGGCTTGCCGCAATCGGCTGCGCGCATTGCGATGGCGGCCAGCGTTTCGGCGGGTAGATTGGCGTCGCAAAGGATCAGGTCAGTGGCTTCGAAGGCATCGCGGATGGCGCGGATCGTCAGCCGGCGCGGCACGAACAGCTTATAGAGCTCCATGTCGGCGAGGGCGATCACCAGATTGCCGTCGCGTTCGAGGATTGCCGTATAGCTCGGCGTCTTGCGATCGAGAAAAACGAAGGGCTTGTCGTCGACGCCGGCATTGAGCGCCGCTTCCGCCACCATCTCGCCGGCCGCATCGCCGCCACGCGGCGAGATCAGCCGCACATCAAAGCCGAGACGGGCCAGATTGCGTGCCGCGTTGAAGCCGCCACCGCCCGGTTCCTCGAACCATGCGCCCGGGTTGCTGGCCCCCGGCGCCGTCTCGCCGAAGATGCGGCCGCGCCGGTCGATATGGGCACCACCCAAAACGAGAATCTTCTTCGCCATATCGATCTCCTCAGCGCTTCCAAAGGCGAATCGAGCCGGCTGATATCTCACGCAAAATGCCCGGCAAGGACACGTAAGTGCTTGCTATGAAAGAAGAAAACAAATGTAGAACGAAATTCATTTTACCTTTTTCTTTCAATTGCTTGTTGTGCTCTTGCGACATGAGAACAAATAGAGTACACAATTCTCATCAGCGGCGACATTGCTTGAGCGGCTTCAATAACCTAAAGGTGGATCGGATGTCTCAGAATTCTTTGCGGCTTGTAGAGGACAAATCGGTGGATAAAAGCAAGGCACTTGAAGCGGCACTCTCTCAAATTGAGCGGTCGTTCGGCAAGGGCTCGATCATGAAGCTCGGCTCGAACGAGAACGTGGTCGAAATCGAAACAGTTTCCACCGGCTCCCTGAGCCTCGATATCGCTCTCGGCATTGGCGGCTTGCCGAAGGGGCGCATCATCGAGATCTACGGGCCGGAAAGCTCCGGCAAGACGACGCTGGCGCTGCAGACCATCGCCGAATCCCAGAAAAAGGGCGGCATCTGCGCCTTCGTCGACGCCGAACACGCGCTCGATCCGGTCTATGCCCGCAAGCTCGGCGTCGACCTGCAGAACCTCCTGATTTCGCAGCCGGACACCGGCGAACAGGCGCTTGAAATTACCGATACACTGGTGCGTTCCGGCGCCATCGACGTTCTCGTCGTCGACTCCGTTGCCGCGCTGACGCCGCGTGCCGAAATCGAAGGCGAGATGGGCGACAGCCTGCCGGGCATGCAGGCCCGCCTGATGAGCCAGGCGCTGCGCAAGCTTACCGCTTCGATCTCGAAGTCCAACTGCATGGTCATCTTCATCAACCAGATCCGCATGAAGATCGGCGTCATGTTCGGCTCGCCGGAAACGACGACCGGCGGCAATGCGCTGAAGTTCTATGCCTCCGTCCGTCTCGATATTCGCCGTATCGGTTCCGTCAAGGAGCGCGAAGAGGTGGTCGGCAACCAGACCCGCGTCAAGGTCGTCAAGAACAAGATGGCACCGCCCTTCAAGCAGGTGGAATTCGACATCATGTATGGCGAGGGCGTTTCCAAGACTGGTGAGCTGATCGACCTCGGTGTCAAGGCTGGCATCGTCGAGAAGTCCGGCGCCTGGTTCTCCTATAACAGCCAGCGTCTGGGGCAGGGCCGCGAAAACGCAAAGCTCTTCCTGCGCGACAATCCGGATCTTGCTCGCGAGATCGAGCTGTCGCTGCGCCAGAATGCAGGTCTTATTGCCGATCGCTTCCTGCAGAATGGCGGACCAGACGCTGATGACAGCGACGCCGCGGACGCGTAATTTCCGCGACCAAGCTCAGGACTAACCAAGACTAAAATTCAAAACCGGCCGTATTGTCCAAGGGATGTACGGCCGGTTTTGCTTGTGCGGCTGGACAGGGCCGGGAGCGGACGATAAAAGCCACTGGATTTGTTAAATATTGCCAACGCGTGATCCCCAAAAGTGCGAAGCGGTTTTTGGACAAGACCATGCTAGGTGAAGGAACATGAGCGAGATGGGACATCTCGCTCGAGGCAAGGACTGAAGGGCCCAATATGAGCGGTGTGAACGAAATCCGGTCGACCTTTCTCGACTATTTTAAGAAGAACGGCCACGAGATCGTGCCGTCGAGCCCGCTTGTTCCACGCAACGATCCGACGCTGATGTTCACCAATGCCGGCATGGTGCAGTTCAAGAACGTCTTCACCGGCCTGGAGCAGCGCCCCTACAAGACTGCATCGACGGCACAGAAATGCGTGCGCGCCGGCGGCAAGCATAATGACCTCGACAATGTCGGCTATACCGCCCGTCACCATACCTTCTTTGAGATGCTCGGCAATTTCTCGTTCGGCGACTATTTCAAGGAGCGCGCCATCGAGCTTGCCTGGAACCTGATCACCAAGGAATTCGGCCTCGACGCCAAGCGCCTGCTGGTGACGGTCTATCATACCGACGATGTCGCCTATGATCTCTGGAAGAAGATCGCCGGTCTTTCGGACGACAAGATCATCCGCATCGCCACCAGCGACAATTTCTGGGCAATGGGCGATACCGGTCCTTGCGGCCCATGTTCCGAAATCTTCTATGATCACGGCGACCATATCTGGGGCGGCCCTCCCGGCTCGCCGGAAGAGGATGGCGACCGGTTCATCGAGATCTGGAATCTCGTCTTCATGCAGTTCGAGCAGATCACTAAGGAGCAGCGGGTCGACCTGCCGCGTCCGTCGATCGACACGGGCATGGGTCTCGAACGCGTTGCTGCCGTGTTGCAGGGCAAGCATGACAATTACGACATCGACCTGTTCCGCGCATTGATCGAGGCTTCGGAAGAGGCGACCGGAGTCAAGGCCGAGGGCGAACGCCGCGCCAGCCACCGCGTCATCGCCGATCACCTGCGCTCCTCCGCCTTCCTGATCGCCGACGGCGTGCTGCCGTCGAACGAAGGCCGCGGCTATGTGCTTCGCCGCATCATGCGCCGCGCCATGCGCCATGCGCAGTTGCTCGGCGCCAAGGAGCCGCTGGTCTGGAAGCTGTTGCCGACGCTCGTCCAGCAGATGGGCCGCGCCTATCCCGAGCTCGTGCGTGCCGAAGCGCTGATTTCCGAGACGCTGAAGCTGGAAGAGACCCGTTTCCGCAAGACGCTGGAGCGTGGTCTGTCGCTGCTTGCCGATGCAACCTCGACGCTTCACAAGGGCGACAGCCTTGATGGCGAGACCGCGTTCAAGCTTTATGACACCTATGGCTTCCCGCTCGACCTGACGCAGGATGCGCTGCGCGCCCGCGGCATCGGCGTCGACATATCGAGCTTCACCGACGCGATGGAACGGCAGAAGGCCGAAGCCCGCTCGCATTGGGCTGGCTCCGGCGACAAGGCAACCGAAACCATCTGGTTCGAGCTCAAGGAAAAGTTCGGCGCCACCGAATTCCTCGGCTACGACACGGAGGCCGCTGAAGGCGTTATCCAGGCAATCGTCAAGGACGGTGTTGCCGTCGACAGCGCATCTGCCGGCGACAGGGTGCAGATCATCGTCAACCAGACGCCGTTCTACGGCGAATCCGGCGGTCAGATGGGCGATACCGGCGTGGTTTCTAGCGACCACGGCAAGCTCACCGTAAGCGACACGCAGAAGAAGGGCGAAGGCCTTTTCGTTCATAGCTCGGAAGTGTCTGAAGGCAAGATCAAGATCGGCGACGCCGTCGTGCTGACGGTCGATCACAACAGGCGGTCGCGCCTGCGCGCCAACCACTCCGCGACCCATCTGCTGCATGAGGCGTTGCGCGAGGTACTTGGCACCCATGTGGCGCAGAAGGGTTCGCTGGTGGCGCCCGAGCGTCTGCGTTTCGACGTTTCGCATCCGAAGCCGATGTCGGCTGAAGAGCTGAAGGTGGTCGAGGATATGGCTAACGAAATCGTGCTGCAGAACTCGCCGGTCACGACCCGCCTGATGAGCGTCGATGACGCCATTGCCGAGGGCGCCATGGCGCTGTTCGGCGAGAAGTATGGCGACGAAGTCCGCGTCGTGTCCATGGGGCAGGGTGTGCGCGGTGCCAAGGCTGACAAGCCCTATTCCGTCGAACTGTGCGGCGGCACACATGTCTCCGCCACCGGCCAGATCGGCCTTATCCGTGTCCTTGGCGAAAGTGCCGTCGGCGCCGGTGTCCGCCGTATCGAAGCGGTGACCGGCGAATCCGCTCGCGACTATCTGACCGAGCAGGATGAGCGCGTGAAGACGCTGGCCTCGACGCTGAAGGTGCAGCCGGGCGATGTCGTGTCGCGCGTCGAGGCGCTGATGGATGAGCGTCGCAAGCTGGAGCGCGAACTGGCTGACGCCAAGCGCAAGCTCGCCATGGGCGGCGGCCAAGGCGGTTCCGCCGATGCGGTCCGTGACGTCAATGGCGTCAAGTTCCTCGGCAAGGCCATTTCCGGCGTCGACCCGAAGGATCTCAAGGGTCTTGCCGATGACGGCAAAACCAGTCTCGGTTCCGGCGTCGTGGCGCTAATCGGCGTTTCGGAAGACGGCAAGGCCAGCGCCGTCGTTGCCGTCACGGAAGACCTGACCGGCCGCTTCAGCGCTGTCGATCTCGTCCGCATTGCCTCCGCCGCGCTCGGCGGCAAGGGCGGCGGCGGCCGTCCCGACATGGCCCAGGCCGGCGGTCCGGATGGCGCCAAGGCTGATGAAGCGGTTGAGGCAGTTGCTGCCGCACTCGCCGGCTAAGAGTTTTTTATTACACTGATCAGAAGCGGCGGGAGCTGATGGCCCCGCCGCTTTTGTTTTGTCCGCCAAACTCAGCAGGATTTGTCAAATCGAGATATGGTCTTTTGAGGCCGATCGATTTGCAAGGGGTTTGACATGAGTGGCGGAACGGCATGGGCGCTTTACGAGACCCGCCTGCGGCGGGTTTCGGCCCATATCCACGAGCATCTGGATGACGAGCTCGATATGGAAAAGCTTGCCGAGATCGCCTGCGTGTCCAGCTATCATTGGCACAGGATCTATCGGGCGATCTATGGCGAGACGGCGGCGGCGACCGTCAAGCGGCTGCGGCTGCACCGTGCCGCCGGCGATCTCGTCAACACCCGTCTATCTGTCAACGACATTGCAAAGCGGTCGGGCTATCCCAACCTCCAGTCGTTCAACCGCATCTTCAAATCCGTCTACGGCACCCCGCCGGCGCGATATCGGAATGAGGGAAGCCACACGATCTTCGAACCCAGTACCCAAGGAAGGATCACGGTCATGTTCGACGTTACGCTTCGCATCCTCTCGCCGATTTCGCTTATCGGTGTCGCCCATCGCGGCTCCTACATGCAGATCGGCCAGGCTTTCGAAATTCTGTTCGGCACCATCTTCGCTCGCGGTCTTGCCAGGCCCGATATGCGGATGATCGGCGTCTATCTGGATGATCCCGACCTGATCGCGGTCGACAAATTGCGCTCCTATGCCTGCGTCAATGCTGGCGACGATATTGCCGCCGAGGCGCCCTTGGAACGGCGGACAATCGACGGTGGCGAGTATGCTGTGTTACGGCACAAAGGGCCGTATGCCGATATGTACAAGGCCTATCAGTGGCTCTATGCCGAATGGCTTCCTGCCTCCGGCCGGCAACTGCGCGATGCGGTGATGTTCGAAGAATATCTCAACAATCCACGCGATGTGCCGCCGACCGAGTTGCTGACGGAAATCCATATGCCGCTGCAATAACCGTATGATGTGCTGAATGAGAAGTTGGCTCTAGTCCATTGTCTTTTCAAGCATTCGCTTGCTTTGGCATCGCCGCATTGTCCAATTCGTTGCCGCGGCGGTAGGCGTCGCGGTCGCTGATGCGGCCCCAATAATCAATGAAAGCCTGACGCTTCTCGATAGTGCCGAAATTGAGGCCCCAGCCGACATGCGAACCGACATAGACGTCGGCGGCCGTGAAACGGTCGCCAGCGATGAAGGGTGAGGCGCTAACCGCCTGTTCCAGAGTGTCGAAGACATGTTCCAGACTGCCGCAACCCGCCATGCGCAGGCGTTCGGGAGGGATTTCGAAGCCCAGCGCGCGGTTGGTCACGGCCATCTCCATCGGGCCGGCAGCAAAGAACATCCAGCGGAAGTAATTGCCGCGTTCGGCTGCTGTCGGCGCAAGACCGACTTCAGGAAAGGTTTCGGCCAAATAGGCGCAGATGGCAGCGCATTCGGTGACGATGGTATCGCCGTGCTTGATGGCAGGCACCTTGCCCATAGGGTTCACTGAGAGGTATTCGTGCGCCTTCATCGTCGTGCCGAAGTCGAGATATTCGGTGCGGTAGGGCTGGCCGATCTCCTCGAGCATCCAGCGGGCAATGCGTCCGCGCGACATCGGGTTGGTATAGAAAACGAGTTCTTCAGCCATCTGTCTCTCCCTTTGTTGGGCGCATTCTAGCCGCCGGTCGGTCAAGGCGGCAAGATTTCGGGCAAAAGAAAACCCGGCACCAAGGCCGGGTTCCCGCAGGTCTCGAAGTCGGCGAGGCTTAGGCAGCCATGGCCTTCTTGAGGTTTTCGTCGATCTTGTCGAGGAAAGCGGTGGTGGAGAGCCACGGCTGGTCGGGGCCGATCAGCAGTGCCAGGTCCTTGGTCATGTAGCCGGCTTCGACGGTGTCGACGCAGACGGTTTCGAGCGTCGCGGCGAACTTCGCGAGTTCGGCATTGTCGTCGAGCTTGGCGCGATGCGCGAGGCCGCGGGTCCAGGCGAAGATCGAGGCGATCGAGTTCGTCGAGGTTTCCTGGCCCTTCTGGTGCTGGCGGTAGTGGCGGGTGACTGTGCCGTGAGCAGCTTCGGCTTCGACCGTTTTGCCGTCCGGTGTCAGCAGAACCGAGGTCATCAGGCCGAGCGAGCCGAAGCCCTGGGCAACCGTGTCGGACTGAACGTCGCCGTCGTAGTTCTTGCAGGCCCAGACGTAGCCGCCGGACCACTTCAGCGCGGAAGCGACCATGTCGTCGATCAGGCGGTGTTCGTAGGTGATGCCGGCTTCGTCGAACTGCGCCTTGAACTCGTTCTGATAGACTTCTTCGAAGATATCCTTGAAGCGGCCGTCATAGGCCTTGAGGATGGTGTTCTTGGTCGACAGGTAGACCGGCCACTTGCGCATCAGGCCGTACATCATCGAAGCGCGGGCAAATTCGCGGATCGATTCGTCGAGGTTGTACATGGCCATGGCAACGCCGGCGCCAGGAGCGTTGAAGACTTCCTTTTCGATCACCGTGCCATCTTCGCCGACGAACTTGATGGTCAGCTTGCCCTTGCCCGGGAATTTGAAGTCGGTGGCGCGATACTGGTCGCCGAAGGCGTGACGGCCGACGACGATCGGCTGCGTCCAGCCCGGAACCAGACGCGGAACGTTCTTGCAGATGATCGGCTCGCGGAAGATGACGCCGCCGAGGATGTTGCGGATCGTGCCGTTCGGGCTCTTCCACATTTCCTTGAGGTTGAATTCCTTCACGCGGGCTTCATCCGGCGTGATCGTGGCGCACTTGATGCCGACGCCGTACTTCTTGATGGCGTTGGCGGCGTCGACGGTCACCTGATCATTGGTGGCGTCGCGGTTTTCGACCGAGAGGTCGTAATAGTCGATATCAATATCGAGGTAGGGGAAGATCAGTTTTTCTTTGATAAGCTGCCAGATGATGCGAGTCATTTCGTCGCCATCGAGATCGGCAACCGGGTTAGCGACCTTGATCTTCTTCATGCTTCTGCCTCGTTTAAGCTGATGGGGACCGGATGTCCCTGTGAGTGATATGAAGTCCCGAGGGCTATAGCACCGCAAGTCTCGAACGCAAAGCCGATAGAGGCGCCGAAACGGCGTTTTTGCCGATCACGTCCCCTTCATCGAGACGCATGCTTTTCAAGATCGAGCCATTGCCAAAGCGCCGGATGCGACTAATGTCGCGCGAATGCTTCGCCGATCATCACGGATTTTTATCATGCAAAAAATTGCCGCTGCCGCGCTTTTCGCCGTTTTCCTTCCGCTCTCGCTGGGCGCCAGCTCGGCCGGGGCGGCCGACGTGATGGCGCCGGTCAAGACGGTGATGGACGCGACCGTTTCCAATTGGGCGGGCGGTGACAGCGATTGGCAGGATATTTTCGACGATAGCAAGCTGAAGGACATCTACAGCAAGGATTTCGTTGCGAAATACCAGGCGGCGGCGCAGTTCCCCGCCGCGGATGAAGATGGCATTTCGCCCTTCGATTACGATGTCATCGTTGGCGGGCAGGATGCATGCCCGCTGCAGGAACTGAATATCGCGCCGCAACCGCCGAAGGGCGATACGACAGAGGTGATTGCCACCTTCAAGAAATCTGTCTGCATGGGCACGGATGCGGACTATCAGAAAACGACCACTGTGCGCTTCGAAATCATCCAGGAGGCCGGAAAGCCCGTGATCGACGACATCATCACGGTCGATGACGGCGGCCAGTCCAATTCGCTGAAATCGGTCATGCAGGACATCGTCAAACAGCAACAACAGCAGCCATCGGATCAGACGCCGCAGCAGGATCAGCCGCAGCAGTGATCGGGTCGTGGCCGGCGGGTTCTTATCTCGCCGGTCTTGCGGCCTGCCGGTATAGCCCGATCGATGCCGACAACCGACTTCGCCCTTGCCGATTGAGGCCCGCGCCGCTATTCCGGCCCTCATTAGCGCGGTATGCTTACCGCATGGGGATTTGAGTTCATGGCAGGTACCAACAGCGAGCGTCAACTTCTGGCCGAAGGGCCGGCCATCATTCTGGTCGAGCCGCAGATGGGCGAGAATATCGGCATGGTGGCCCGCGCCATGGCAAATTTCGGCCTGGCAGAATTGCGCCTGGTCAATCCGCGCGACGGCTGGCCGAATGAGAGGGCGCAGGCGACTGCCTCCAAGGCCGATCACATCATCGAGGCAACCAAAGTCTACGACACGCTGGAGCAGGCGATCGCGGATCTCAATTTCGTCTACGCAACGACCGCGCGTGAACGCGATGGCTATAAGCCCGTGCGTTCTCCCGTCGCCGCCGCCGAAACGCTGCGGGCAAAATTCACAGCCGGCGAGGGTACCGGCATTCTCTTCGGCCGCGAGCGCTGGGGTTTGACCAACGAAGAAGTGGCACTCGCCGACGAGATCGTGACCTTTCCCGTCAACCCCGCCTTCGCCTCGCTGAACATCGCACAGGCGGTGCTGCTGATGTCCTACGAATGGATGAAATCCGGCATGGAGGATCTAGCCTCCGTACCCTTCCAGGCGATGGAACAGAGGCCTTCCACCAAGGAGCAGCTCTTCGGCCTGTTCGATCAGCTCGAAGAAGCGCTGGACGCACGCAACTATTTCCATCCTGCCGGGAAAAAGCCGAAAATGGTCGACAATCTGCGCGCGGTCCTCTCGCGCCGGGCGTTTACGGAACAGGAAATCAGCGTCCTGCGCGGGGTGATCTCATCCCTCGACCGCTTCTCGCGCAAATCTCCGCGCGGCAGCGGCTCGCATCCCCGATCCCCTGCCGCGCCCAAGGAAACCACAAACGATGACAGCAACGGCGAATGAGCTGAAACCCATTCTGGTGTTCGACTCGGGCATCGGCGGCCTGACCGTGCTGCGCGAGGCGCGCGTGCTGATGCCGGAGCGCGGCTTTATCTATGTCGCCGACAGTGCCGGCTTTCCCTATGGCGGCTGGGAAGAACAGGCTTTGCGGGAGCGCATTGTCGGCCTTTTCGCGAAGCTGCTGACCGAGCATGATCCCGAAGTCTGCATCATCGCCTGCAACACGGCCTTCACGCTCGCCGGCGCCGATCTGCGCGCCGCCTTTCCGCAGATGACGTTCGTCGGCACCGTGCCGGCAATCAAGCCGGCTGCCGAGCGCACGCGCTCTGGGCTGGTTTCGGTGCTGGCGACGCCAGGCACCGTCAAACGCGCCTATACGCGCGATCTCATCCAGTCCTTTGCGACCCAATGCCATGTCCGCCTAGTCGGTTCCGAGAATCTGGCGCGCATGGCCGAAACCTATATTCGCGGCGATACCGTCTCGGACGATGCCATCCTCTCCGAAATCGCTCAGTGCTTCGTGGAGAAGGAAGGACGCAGGACCGATATCGTCGTGCTCGCCTGCACGCATTATCCTTTCATGGCCAATGTCTTTCGCCGGTTGGCTCCCTGGCCGGTCGATTGGCTCGATCCTGCGGAAGCGATCGCACGCCGCGCCCGCAGCCTGGTGCCGCTGGTGGCCGATGCCGTACATCCGGACAATTTCGATTTCGCCGTCTTCACTTCCGGTACGCCGGATTTTTCGACTCGGCGGCTAATGCAGGGTTTCGGGCTCAAGGCTTGATGATGACTGACAAAGTTTCATTTCGTAAACTCGATCTCGCGGACATGCCGGCGGCTGCGGCCGTCCATCGCGCGTCCTTCAATGAGCGGCTGCCGATGCTTGCCGGGCTTCATACCCCGGAAGAGGATGTCGGCTTCTGGAGCGCGGTGGTTTTCAAAGATTGCCAGATCTGGGGCGCGGAGGAGGGCGGTCGCCTCGTCGGCGTCATCGCCTTTCTCGAGGATTGGATCGATCAGCTCTATGTTCTGCCCGAGGCGCAGCGGCATGGTATCGGCAGCCGCCTACTTGATGTTGCCAAATCGACCTATCCGGTGCTCTCACTCTGGACATTCAAGAGAAATGAGCCCGCGCGCCGCTTTTATGAGAAGCACGGCTTCTTCGTGGTTGACGAGTCTGACGGAGCAGGCAATGAGGAGAAAGAGCCGGATGTGCTTTACAAGTGGGAAGCACGCTTGCATCGGCTGTAGTTCACGATCGGACTGAGCGGCGGGATATTGGGAGGTCGATGTTTGATGTCTTTTGAGAATGATTGCGGTGTCGTTGTCGAGGCAAGCCATGCGTCTGCGTGAATGCCACAACTTCCATGATTTTCGCCTCCTTGCGAAAAAGCGCCTTCCCGGTCCGATCTTCAACTATATCGACGGTGCCGCCGACGATGAGGTGACGCTGCGGCGTAACACGTCAAGCTTCGAAAGCTGCGATCTCGTTCCGAACGTCCTGCGCGGCGTCAGCGAGATCGACATGTCTGTCACCGTCATGGGACAAAAGCTCGCAACTCCCTTCTATTGCTCGCCGACGGCGTTGCAGCGGCTGTTCCATCACCAGGGCGAAAATGCAGTGGCCGCTGCAGCATCCTCGCTCGGCACCATGTTCGGCGTCTCCTCGCTCGGGACCGTCAGCCTTGAGGAAATCCGCAAGAAGTATCCAGGCCCGCAGGTCTACCAGTTCTATTTCCACAGGGATCGCGGGCTGAACCGGGCTATGATGGAGCGGGCGAAGGAAGCCGGCGTCAATGTGATGATGCTGACGGTCGACAGCATTACCGGCGGCAATCGCGAGCGCGATCTTCGCACCGGGTTCTCCATTCCGTTCAAGCTTAATCTGGCCGGTGTCACCCAGTTCGCCATTAAGCCGGCCTGGGCGCTCAACTATCTCACGCACGAGAAATTCCGTCTGCCGCAGCTTGATGAACATGTGGACATGAGCGGCGGCGCTATGTCGATCGGAAAGTATTTCACCGAAATGCTCGATCCGTCGATGAACTGGAACGATGTCGCCGAGATGGTGAAGTACTGGAACGGACAGTTCTGCCTGAAGGGCATCATGTCGGTCGAGGATGCCAAGCGTGCTGTCGACATCGGATGTACCGGCATCGTGCTTTCGAACCATGGCGGCCGGCAATTGGACGGCTCGCGCTCGGCATTCGATCAACTGGCGGAAATCGCTGATGCCGTCGGTGACCGCATCGATGTGATGATGGATGGCGGCATCCAACGCGGCACACATGTGCTGAAGGCCCTCTCGCTCGGCGCCAAGGCTGTCGGTATCGGCCGCTTCTACCTCTATCCGCTGGCCGCTGCCGGTCAGGCAGGTGTGGAGCGCGCATTGCGGCATTTGCGCACCGAGATCGAGCGCGACATGAAGCTGATGGGATGCACCTCCGTCAGCGAGCTGTCGCGGGCCAATCTGCGGTTCAGATAAGCCCCGCAATTGCCTGTGGGTTTTTTCAATCCACGGACGCGAAGCTTGGAAATCTTTGATAGACGGGGACGCCCTGTTTCTGAAAGATGGGCGTCTTCACATTTGAGTCTTGTCAAAGGGGTAGTGCATTGCAGGTCGGCATCGACATGGGAACGGCGTCCGGCGGGACCAGCGCCCAACTCGATATCGAGGAGCTGCTGGCGACCCGTCTCCTTGTGCAGGGCAATTCCGGCTCCGGGAAATCGCATCTGTTGCGGCGTCTGCTGGAGCAGTCGGCGCAGTGGGTACAGCAGGTCATCATCGATCCCGAAGGTGATTTCGTCACGCTGGCCGACAAGTTCGGCCATGTGGTGGTGGACGGCGAGCGCACCGAGGCCGAACTTGCCGGAATCGCCAACCGTATCCGCCAACATCGTGTTTCCTGCGTGCTGACGCTCGAAGGGCTCGATATTGAGCAGCAGATGCGCGCCGCGGCCGCTTTCCTCAACGGTATGTTCGATGCCGATCGCGAATATTGGTATCCGGTGCTCGTCGTCGTCGACGAGGCGCAGATGTTTGCCCCTTCCGTCGGCGGCGACGTCTCCGAAGACGCGCGCAAGATGTCGCTCGGCGCCATGACCAACCTGATGTGCCGTGGCCGTAAGCGCGGGCTTGCCGGCGTCATCGCCACACAACGCCTGGCGAAGCTTGCCAAGAACGTTGCGGCCGAGGCGTCCAACTTCCTGATGGGGCGTACCTTCCTTGATATTGACATGGCCCGCGCCGCCGACCTTCTCGGCATGGACCGCAGGCAGGCGGAAATGTTCCGTGACCTGAAGCGCGGCAATTTCGTCGCGCTCGGTCCGGCTCTGTCGCGCCGGCCGCTGCCGATCACCATCGGCGCGGTTGAAACGTCGGCGCGCTCCTCCAGCCCCAAGCTGATGCCGCTGCCGGATGCGCCGCAGGACGTGGAGGATTTGATCTTCACGCCGGATCCGGAGGAATTCTCACGGCCGGTCGTTCGTCGCGCTGCGCCTGCGCCACGTCCGACGACGGATATCCTGGCGGAGCTCTCCCGCTCCGCGCCTGCGGCCGGCGCCGCGCCGGCTGAACCGAAGGTCAGCCAGCCGGAATTATCGCCTGAGGACCGCGAGGCGCGGGTGAGTGCCGTGCTCTCGGAAATTCTCGATGACTCAGCCTCGGCCTTCCGCACGGATTCGGTGCTCTATCAGGAGTTCCTCGTGCGGCTGCGCATGCGTCGCGTACCGGGTGTGCCGATATCGCTGCCGGAGTTTCGCCGACGCGTCGCGATCGTGCGCTCCGGCGCCGATGAGGCGACGATGGCGACGGATGCCTGGGCAACCGCGCTGTCACTCTCCTCCAGCGTTACCGACGATCTGCAGGGTGTTTTCCTGATGCTTGCCAAGGCGGCCATCTGTGGTGAGCCATGTCCATCCGACGCCCGCATCGCCCGCGCCTACGGCACCCACTCGGCCCGCCGCGCCCGGCGCCTGCTCAGCTATTTCGAAGAACAAGGCAGCGTCGTCGTCCATACGGACTTTTCCGGCAAGCGCATCGTCGCTTTCCCGGATATGGGTTCCCAGACTGCGCCAGGCGACGCCAATGCGCCTGATCTGGATAGCAGCGAACAGGCGGCGGCGGAATAGCTGCTGTAATCTTGCACAAGCGCGTCTGGCGCTGTTGACATTTTCATGACGACCCCTTACAGACCGCGCCAACGCCGGGCAGAAATGTCCGGTGTTTCATTTGACATGTCCCGTGGTCTCGTCCGTTCGCTAACGTGAGAGACCTGTCAGAGCTCGAAAACGGAGTTCAGAGGAGGGCGTGTTTCCTTCGCGGCTTGGCAACGGGCCGCTCAACACTTTGAAAGGAAATGCGATGAGCAAGCGCGAATCGTCCAAGTACAAAATTGACCGCCGTATGGGCGAGAACATCTGGGGCCGTCCGAAGTCCCCGGTTAACCGCCGCGAATACGGCCCGGGCCAGCACGGCCAGCGTCGCAAGGGCAAGCTCTCCGACTTCGGCGTGCAGCTCCGCGCAAAGCAGAAGCTGAAGGGCTATTACGGCGACCTGCGTGAAAAGCAGTTCCGCGCCATCTTCGACGAAGCCAACCGCCGCAAGGGCGACACCTCGGAAAACCTGATCGGCCTTCTCGAATCGCGCCTCGACGCGATCGTCTACCGCGCCAAGTTCGTTCCGACTGTCTTCGCTGCCCGTCAGTTCGTCAACCATGGCCACGTCACCGTAAACGGCGTTCGCGTCAACATCGGTTCCTACCGCTGCAAGGCTGGCGACGTTATCGAAGTTCGCGAAAAGTCCAAGCAGCTCGTCACCGTTCTGGAATCGGTGGCTCTCGCTGAGCGCGACGTTCCGGACTACGTCGAAGCCGACCACAACAAGATGGTTGCGACCTTCGCTCGCGTTCCGGCTCTCGGCGACGTACCG
Organism: Rhizobium sp. NXC24; assembly: GCF_002944315.1. Lineage (NCBI taxonomy): Bacteria > Pseudomonadati > Pseudomonadota > Alphaproteobacteria > Hyphomicrobiales > Rhizobiaceae > Rhizobium > Rhizobium sp. NXC24. The sequence goes on along the minus strand of NZ_CP024311.1, from coordinate 2,137,344 downwards.
TACCCGGTCGTCATGGAACCGCATCTGGTCGTCGAATTCTATTCGCGTTAATAGGCGGATATCTTTCTTGCGAATGCAAAAGCCGCTCTTTTCGAGCGGCTTTTTTGTCTTTGGAGCGTCCGATGAGCGATTTGCAGGCAATTCTCGACAGCATCCATGCGGAGCTTTTGCCGCGCCTCGGCGAAGGCAAGGTCGCCGACTATATTCCTGAGCTCGCCAAAGTCGATCCGAACCAGTTCGGCATGGCGATTGCGACGGTGGACGGTAATGTCCGCAGCGTCGGCAATGCCGATATTCCCTTTTCCATTCAGAGCATCTCCAAGGTCTTCATGTTGACCTTGGCGTTGGGCAAGGTGGGTGAAGGCCTATGGAAGCGGGTCGGGCGCGAACCGTCCGGTACTGCCTTCAATTCCATCGTCCAGCTCGAGCGTGAGGAGGGAATACCGCGCAATCCCTTCATCAATGCCGGGGCGATCGCCGTCAGCGATATCGTGCTCTCCGGCCATGCGCCGCGAGAGGCGATCGGCGAGCTGTTGCGCTTCGTGCGCTACGTTGCCGATGACGAGTCCATCACCATTGACGACAAGGTGGCGCGCTCGGAGACGCAGACCGGTTTCCGCAACGTCGCGCTCGCCAATTTCATGCGCGCCTACGGCAATCTCGATCATCCCGTCGAGCACGTACTTGGCGTCTATTTCCATCAATGCGCCCTGTCGATGACTTGCGAGCAACTGGCCAAGGCGGGGCTTTATCTCGCGGCCCGCGGCAGCAATCCGATCACCGGCCACTCCGTCGTTTCGCCGAAGCGGGCGCGGCGCATCAATGCGCTGATGCTGACATGCGGCCATTATGACGGTTCCGGTGATTTCGCCTATCATGTCGGCTTGCCCGGTAAGAGCGGCGTCGGCGGCGGCATTCTCGCGGTGGCGCCGGGTATCGGCTCGATTGCCGTCTGGTCGCCGGGGCTGAACAAGGTCGGCAATTCGCAGCTTGGCGCGGTGGCGCTGGAAATGCTCGCCGCCCATACCGGATGGTCGGTCTTCGGTGATTGATATGGTGTCTTCCCGCCGCGCTTTCTGGTATCAGCGTGGCGATGGCCGAGGTATGACAAGATGAATATCGCAACGACAGTGGCAGACGAGCTCGATATCGAAGCTGAGGATGGCGATGTTGCCGTCCATCCACTGTTTGCCAATGCGCCGCGGTCGGTCTCCTTTAACAAGCTGCGCAAGCGCCTGCTGCGCCAGGTGCGTCAGGCGCTCGAAGATTTCCAGATGCTGAAGGGCCAGCGGCGCTGGTTGGTCGGCCTATCCGGCGGCAAGGATTCCTATGGGTTGCTGTCGATCCTGCTCGATCTGAAATGGCGCGGCCTGCTGCCGGTGGAGCTGATCGCCTGCAATCTCGACCAGGGCCAGCCGAATTTTCCGAAGCATGTCCTGCCGGAGTATCTGACAAAAATCGGTGTTCAACACCGGATCGAATATCGCGATACCTATTCGATCGTGAAGGAAAAGGTGCCGGAGGGCGCCACCTATTGCTCACTCTGTTCACGCCTGCGCCGCGGCAATCTCTATCGCATCGCCCGTGAAGAGGGCTGTGATGCCCTGGTGCTCGGTCATCATCGTGAGGACATCCTCGAAACCTTCTTCATGAATTTCTTCCACGGCGGTCGGCTGGCCTCGATGCCGGCGAAGCTCTTGAACGACGAGGGCGACCTGATGGTGCTGCGTCCGCTCGCTTATGCTGCCGAAGACGATCTCGCCAAATTTGCCGCCGCCATGCAGTTCCCGATCATCCCTTGCGATCTCTGCGGCTCGCAGGACGGTCTCCAACGCAATGCGATGAAGGACATGCTGGCCGATATCGAACGCCGCATGCCAGGTCGCAAGGATACGATGCTGCGGGCACTGGCGCATGTGAACCCGTCGCACCTGCTCGACCCCAAGCTTTTCGATTTTGCCGCGTTGATGACGAAAAGCACCTGAGCTGCGGTCGTCGGATTTAATCGGTTTTGCCATATTGGCTTCATCGAATCGGGCATAAGAGGAGGCTTCTCTTCAGACAAAGGCCACCGATGACCTTCTCCGATACAGACTTCGAATTTCTTATGGCGACTGTAGCCGAGGCTGCGGCGCGTGAGATCCTGCCGCGCTTCCGTAATCTTGGCGTCGGCGACATTTCTGAAAAGACCTCGGCCGTCGATCCAGTGACGGAGGCCGATCTGTTGGCGGAGAGGCATATCACGGCTGCGCTGAAAGCGCGCTTTCCCGGCGCGCTCGTGGTGGGCGAGGAGGCCTATGAGGCCGACAGGTCCGTTGTCCCGGCGCTGGCGGATGCGGATTTGGCCTTTGTCATCGATCCCGTGGACGGCACCCTCAATTTCGCATCCGGATTGCCAGCCTTCGGAACGATCCTCGCCGTTGTTGCCAAGGGCGAGACCATTGCCGGGATCATCCATGATCCCGTGCTGGGCGACACGGTGACCGCCATGCGCGGCGCCGGCACTTACGAGCGGCGACGGGGAGGGCAGGTGAGCAGGCTCACGGTTGCGCCGGCAGTACCGTTGAGTGAGATGGTGGGCTCGATATCCTGGAGCTATATGGACGAGCCGGACCGCTCGCGCGTCAGCGCCAATATGGCGAAGGTGCGTATGCCCCGTTCACTGAACTGCTCGGCTTACGAATATTGGCTGGTCGCCTCGGGCAAGATTCACTTCAATGGTCACCCGAAGCTGATGCCCTGGGATCATCTTGCCGGAGTGCTGGTACATCAGGAGGCCGGTGGCTTTACGGCAAAATTCGACGGTACGCCCTATCGTCCCGGTGAAACGACTGGCGGCATTATCTCGGCGCCGGATGAGGAAAGCTGGCGGATCATACGCCGCGAGATCATTGGTGGCTGACAGGAAAGGACCCGCATTATGACATCGTCCGTTGACGTTACGACCCTTGCCGACCTTTTGCGCCGTGCGGCGCAGACGGAAATCCTGCCGCGCTTCCGCCGGCTCGGCAGCGAAGATGTTCGCGCCAAGAGCGAGGCGACTGATCTCGTGACCGAAGCAGATGAACAGGCCGAGCGGATGATCAAGGCGGAGGTCAAACAGCTTTGGCCCGACGCGCTTTTCATCGGCGAGGAATCGGTTGCGGCCGATCCAGCGCTGCTCGACAAGATATATGGGGCGGAGTTGGCCATCATCGTCGATCCCGTCGACGGCACATTCAATTTCGCCGCTGGCGTTCCGGCATTCGGCGTCATGGCTTCGGTGATCTCCAAGGGGGAGACGGTCGCCGGCATCATCTTCGATCCGATGGGAGACGATTGGGTGCTGGCGGAAAAGGGCGGCGGAGCCTGGCTCCGGCGGCCGGACGGCGAGGCGCAGCGCCTCTCGGTGGCAACGCCGGTTGCGTTGGAAGAGATGGTCGGCATGGCCTCCACCGGCTACCTCCCGAAGGTCAAACGAGCCGAGATCATGGGCAATCTCGCCAAAGTGCGCTTTCTCACCAACTACCGCTGCGCTGCCCATGAATACCGCACCTTTGCCGGCGGGCACGTTCATTATCTCATGTACAACAAGCTGATGCCTTGGGATCATCTGGCTGGCGTACTGATCTCGGAGGAGGCGGGCGCTTACGCCAGGCGCCTCGACGGCTCGCCCTATCTGCCGCATCATGTCGAGGGCGGCGTATTGGTGACACCGGACAGAGCATCATGGGAACTCTTGAGGCAAGAGGTTTTCACCATTTGAGATAGCGGTTGTCGCAGCGTCAGGCGGATGCCGCGGCGCGGCTTCTACCTGTGATTCCCCTTGGAAAGTCGCGAGCGGAACATTATCTTCACCCACGTTATGCAACCGCCCTTCGGCGGGATTTCCGGCTGGGACAAGCGAGATGACCGAAACGAGCCGCAAGCTGACGACCATCTTTTCCGCCGACGTTCAAGACTATACGCGCTTGATGCGGAACGACGAGGAAGGCACACTCGCAACGCTGAAGCGATATCGCGACGCCATGGCGCGACTGATCGAAGCGCATGGCGGCCGGGTGATCAATACCTGGGGTGACGGGGTGTTTGCCGAATTCCCCAGCGTTGTCGAGGCCTTGCGCGCGGCAATCGACGTCCAAAACGAACTTGCCGGCTATAATGCCAACAGCGACCCCGATACGCAGATGCTTTTCCGCATAGGCCTCAATCTCGGGGACGTCATCGCCGAGGGCAACGATATCTACGGCGACGGCGTCAACATCGCTGCCCGCCTTCAGGCATGTGCGGTGGCCGGCGGCATCGTCATTTCGAATACGGTCTACGACCAGGTCCGCAACAAGGTGGCTGTTGGGTTCGATTTTCTTGGCCAACTCGAGGTCAAGAATGTCGATGGCGGCGTGCCGAGTTATGCGGTGCGGATCGGTGAACCGCAAACCGCCACGGCATCGACAAACCCTCGCAGCGTGCGCGAACAAGTGCCGAGTGCGGCCACGACCATTGTTGGAACCAGGTTACGAGGCGAGCGGAGCTACGGCGTGCTTGCGGTAATCGCTGCAGGTTTGGTCGTGCTCAACATTCTGACATGGCATGGTGAGTTTTGGGCGGCGTGGCCCGTGCTTGGTATAGCTATGGCGGCGGGGCTTCGCTGGGCGCGAACGAACACACAATTCGATCGCCGCCTTGCCATTTTCGCAGTGGTCGGCGCCGGCCTCGTGGGGATCAACCTTCTGTCATGGCACGGCACGCCCTGGGTGATATGGCCGCTCTTGGGCCTGGCAGTTCTTGCCGGTATCCACTGGGTCAAGCGCCAACGCGGCGACATTTGATCGCCGCGTTGAGAGACGGTCACTCAGACGTGACCCATGCCAGGTTCGAGCTGCGGGCTGTCGCCTGGATGGGTAAAGAGCCTGCCCTTTTCTGCCCATAGCGTTGCAACAATCGTCAAGGCACCGAAAACGGTGAAACCGGCAATCAGCGGCTGAACGGTTCCATCGAACATCTGGCCGACGATGCCGCCGAGCACGACGCCGCCGGTGGTGGAAACGGAGCTGGTAATGGCGGCGGCTGTGCCCGCCAGATGCCCCATCGGCTCCAGGCTTATGGCCATGAAATTGGTGGTGATGACCGCAAACATCATCAGCATCACCGAGATCAGCGCATAGGTGAACTGAAAGCTCGGCTGACCGGTCATGCCGACGACATAGCCGAAGGCGCCGAGGAGCGTGAAGATGATCATCGCCGCATGCGAAATGCGCCGCGTGCCGAAGCTGCGAACGAAATAGCCGTTAGCGAATTGTGCGACCGCAGTACCCGCCGCCGTCGCGGCAAACGCGATCGGGAACCACTCGCCGAGCCCGTAGACCTCGCCGAATACCTGCTGAACCGACACGACATAGGCGCAGATGACGCCGGTAAAGAGCGTCAGGCCAATCATGTAGCCGCAGGTGATGCGGTCGGTCAGCACAGTCTTAAAGCCGGATATGACCGAAGTGACCGAGAGCGGCAGACGCTCATGGTCAGGCAATGTTTCCCGCATGCGAAAAAACGCGAGGAGAAAGAGAACGGCACTTGCGATACCCAAGGCGATGAAGATCCACTGCCAGTTCGAATGGGCGACGATCAACTGACCGACGGAGGGCGCTACCATCGGCATGATCATGAAAACGATGGTCACATAGGACATGACCCGCGCCATTTCGCGGCCGCCGAAGCAATCGCGCACGATCGCCAAGGTGGTGATACGAACAGCGGCGGCACCGACGCCCTGGATGAAGCGCAACACAAGCAGCGTTGTGAGACTGCCGCTCCAAGCCGCCGCGAACAGCGTTACCGTGTAGAAGATGAGGCCGCCAAGGAGAATATTCCGCCGGCCGTAGGCGTCGGACAGGCTGCCGAAAAATAGCTGGCAGATACCGAAGCCGAGGAAATAGACGCCGATGACCAATTGCGTGTCATTGGGATTGGCGACTGCCAGCGATTGGCCGATATTCGGCAGGGCCGGCAGCATGCTGTCTATGCCCATCGAGATGCTCGCCGTCATCAATGCGATGGTGATGATGAATTCGACGATGCCGAGGCCGATGCGGGCGGAGCCGGATTGCTCCGCAGGCTTGGTTTGGATCGGGTTCATGTCAATGTGCCTATCAATGCAGGGCGAGAGATGAATCGGAAGGCGGCGGTGCATTCTGCGGGCGGAAGAGGCGGCCCTTTTCGGCGACGAGCACGAAGCCGATGCCGATCAGCGAGACCGTGAAATAGCCGACGATCATCGGGGTCGCCGTTCCGTTATAGAGCTGACCGATCGCCGCGCCGATCGAGGCGCCGCCGACCGTGCTCATGAAGCCGAGCACCGAAGACGCCGTGCCGGCGACATGGCCCAATGGTTCCATGGCGAGCGAATTGAAGTTCGAGCCGATCCATCCGAACTGGAACATTGCCAGTGCGAAGAGGATCATGAACAGCGGGAAGGGCATCGGTGCCGGTCCGTTGAGCTGCACCATCAGCCACAGGAACGTGATGGTGGCGAAGCCGAGCAGGGCCGCATGCGACAGCCGTCGCATGCCGAAGCGTCCGACGAGCTGCGAATTTATGAAGGATGACAGTGCCATGAACAGCGCCACGCCGCCAAAGGCAAGGGGTGTGTAGGCGCCGAGCCCGTATATGTCGTTATAGACCTGCTGTGCCGAATTGATGAAACCGAACAGCGCTCCGAACAGGAAGGTGTTGGCAATCGTGTAGCAAAGAGCGACACGGTTCGTCAGAACCATACCGAAGCCGGAAACGACGGATTTTACGGTGAGGGGGCGGACATTCTCCCGCTTGAGCGTTTCCGGCAGCCGGAAGTACATCCAGATGCCGACAAGCGTCGCCATCGTGCCGATGAAGACGAAGATCATGTGCCAGGTGCTCATGAGCATGATGATCTGCCCGCTTCCCGGTGCGATGACGGGAACGATCATGAAGACCATCATGATCAACGACATGACCTCGGCCATCTGACGGCCGCCGAAAACGTCGCGGACGATCGAGATGGTGATGACGCGGGTTGCCGCGGAGCCCAGGCCCTGGATGAAGCGCAGGGCAAGCAGGCCGGCAAAGGACGGGATCAGCGCAATGCCGAAGGCGGAAACGATATAGACGGCAAGGCCGATCAGCAGCGGCACGCGGCGGCCGAATCGGTCAGACAGCGGGCCGTAAAAAAGCTGCGCCGAGCCGAAACCGATCAGATAAGCGGTCACGACATATTGCCGGTGGTTTTCGTTTTCCACGCCGAGACTGGAGCCGATCTGTTGAAGGGCGGGGATCATGATGTCGATGGCCAGCGAATTGACCGCCATCAGGAAGGCCGCGAGCACAATGAACTCGCGTTTGCCCATGGGTAATTGCCCATGGGCCGTAGCCTGGGATGTAGTCGTCACGGTTTTTTTCCCATAAACATATCAAGGCGCCGCCCGGTGGCAGCGCCTTATCAACTGAATTGGACTATGGAAACCGGACGATAGAGCCCGGTGACCGGTCAGGCGGCGCCGCGGACGGCGATACCATGTTCCTGGAAGTGCTGCTGCAACTCGCCCGCCTGGAACATTTCGCGCACGATGTCACAACCGCCGATAAACTCGCCCTTTACGTAGAGCTGGGGAATGGTGGGCCAATTGGAATAGTCCTTGATGCCCTGGCGAATTTCCGAATCGGCCAGAACATTGATGCCCTTATAGTCGACGCCGATATAGTCGAGGATCTGGACGACCTGGCCCGAGAAACCACATTGCGGGAACTGCGGAGTACCCTTCATGAAGAGAACGACGTCGTTGTTCTTCACTTCATTGTCGATAAATTCGTTGATGCCGCTCATGTCTCGTCCTTTCACATGCGGGTTCAAGGTCCGCAGCTTCAAATCTTTTCCTTAAATAGCAAGGTGAAGCTTCGATTTCCAGCCGCAATCATGCACTCGATATGTTTTTCATCGCATGAATGGGCTTTCGCGCAACAATGGTTCCGAATCATGGCGCGACATTGGAATTAGCAACTTTTCTTGAACAGTGCGTTTTGAAATCACTCCTTCAACGTGGAAGCTGAACAACACACATAGGGAATAAACAAGGGACGCTTAGTATCGTGTTGCCGGCCTATTTTTGCCGGTGGCGGGAAGTTTCGAGGCATGCCGCCGAAGGCGGTGTGCGGGTACCAGTCCCTTTTTTTACATTGCATTTTCGAGGGAGTGGGCACCATGAGCCATCATCACTATTCCGACGGCCAGGTCGGCGAAGAGCGCGAGTTTTATGGCGCCAGTGAGACGAGTGAGGGCGAACGGGAATATTACGAGCATGTTCGCACTCCTAGAGCATCGATATTGAACAGCACCATCACGGTCAGCATCATCGTTTTGGTTCTCAGCATCGCTTTCGGCTATCGCGCATCCACCACGCCAGCGCCGGAAGTACAATCTGCGACCGTTCAGAAGATCATGATCGCTCCGTCGAGCGATTCCTGTGCCGAACTTTCGCCGTATGCCCGCAGCGATTGCTGATGTCAGAGATTCCTTAACCATATCGTGGGAGTTTCTCGCACGGCTTTGACGATGAGCTGCCATGAAAAAGCCGACAGGTCATGGTGTCAGCAGTATCCTACGTCTTCGTGACGCCGCCAACCCGCCGGGAATTAAGAACATAATGAATAGCATAAAAAAGAGGGTGGTCCTTCACTTCCCCGGCTTCGAACCATTGGATGCCGCTGCGCACAGGGCGCGTTACCAGCGCTCCGCCAAACAAAGTGCCGCCGCGTGGGATTTTTCGGTTGCCGTCGATACGCTTCGAAATTTCGGTAGGGCGCCGTATTTCGACGTCAATGCCGAGGGAGCGGGCTGGGAAACCCAGAGCCGCATCCACATCCTCGATCATAATGATCTGGTCGCCAAGCTGAACGGCAGGCCTTTTTCCGTGCGGTTGAGGCAGGGTTATCTCGCCGCTGCCAAGGTCGCGCTATCAGGCGGCCTAATAGGCTACTTTCGGCATGCCTGGCGGTTTGGCCTGTTCTTCATCTTTCCGTTCCTGTTGATGCTGGTCGGGCTGCTTATCAGCCTGTCCATCGCTCTCTCGCCTTTTGCGTTCGGGCTTCCCTCTTGGAGCCATATCGGCAGCATCCCCTTGGCGGTGGCCTTCTTCATCTATGTCTTCCTGCCGCAGGCCGAGCGGCTGCATACGCTGCATCTCTTTGCCGACTGGGAAATGGCCGTCGCCATGGCGGGATTGAACGGTATCGGTGCCGAACAGTGGATCGAAGCCTGCGCCATCAGTGCCCGCCAGGCGCTTGACGAGCCGGCCGACGAATATGTCATCTCGTCCCACAGCATGGGCTCGAGCGTCGCCGCGCATGTGATCGGGCTGCTGCTCGAACGGGAGCCGGAACTATTCCAGGGTAAGCGCGTCGTGTTCACGACGCTCGGCAGCGCCATCCTGCAATGCGCATTGATGCGGCCCGCCGCCGTGCTGCGCTCGCGCGTTGGCCTATTGGCCCGCTGCCAGGAGATATTCTGGCTCGACGTCCATTGCCTGACCGATGCGATTCATTTCTACAAGACGAAGGTTGCCGCCGTCTGCGGACATGCGGACGGTCTGCAGCCCACGATCATATTCGTCCGCTTCAAGAAGATGCTGACGTCGCAGCACTACGCCAAGATCAAGCGCGATTTCCTGCGGGTGCACAGGCAATATGTGCTCGGACCAGATGTCCGAGCTTCCTTTGATTTCACGCTTTTGACGGCCAGCCCACTGCCGGCTTCCAGCTTTGCAACATTCACCCACGCCAACATGCCGGATCTGACTTTCGGCGCCGGCAATGATGGCGAAAACGCCCGGCTTTCCTCAATCGGGCGCTGAGGTCTGTAACGCCAGGGCGTGCAGCACGCCGCCCATATTCCCTTTCAACGCGTCATAGACCATCTGGTGTTGCTGTACGCGGCTTTTGCCACGGAAGGCTTCGGCCACGACTTCGGCCGCATAGTGGTCGCCATCCCCGGCCAGGTCGCGAATCGTCACCTTGGCGCCGGGAATGCCGGCCTTGATCATGTCTTCAATATCGCCGGGATTCATTGGCATCAGTGATTTACCTCACTTTATTCGGCAGCGACGAGTGCACTGCCATCCATGAAGGCAGGAAACCACGATTCATGCGCCTCGCGCAACTGCCGAACGGAAACGGACAGCAGTCCGTCGACGGCAAGCGCATCGCCGCCGACCTCGCCGAGGCGACGGAACGGCACGCCGGCGCTTTCCGCATTGATGCAGACGAAATCGGCGACATCGGCCGGCACGGCGACGACATACCGCGCCTGATCTTCGCCGAAGAGTACGGCGTGCGGCAAGCCCTTGCATTCAGCAAGATCGATGCGCAGACCCTTGCCTGACGCCATTGCCATTTCGGCCAGTGCCAGCGCAAGGCCGCCCGAGGAAATGTCGTGGCAGGCGGTGACCTGACCATTGCGGATGGCTGAACGGACGAAATCGCCGTTGCGGCGCTCGGCAAAGAGGTCGACCTCCGGGGCCGGGCCGTCCGTGGAGCCAAGGATATCGCGCAGATAGACGGAAGAGCCGAGATGGCTGCCGTCGACGCCGAACACGATGATCCGATCGCCTTCCGAGGCCGAGCCGATACGCGCCATCGCTTTCCAGTCCGGCAGAAGCCCGACACCGGCAATCGTCGGCGTCGGCAGGATCGCGACGCCGTTGGTCTCGTTGTAAAGCGAGACATTGCCCGAGACGATCGGGAAGTCGAGTGCGCGGCAAGCTTCGCCGATGCCTTTGATGGCGCCGACGAACTGGCCCATGATTTCGGGCTTCTCCGGATTGCCGAAGTTCAGATTGTCGGTCGCGGCCAGCGGCTCGGCGCCGGTTGCCGTGATATTGCGCCAGCATTCGGCCACGGCTTGCTTGCCGCCTTCGAACGGATCGGCTTCGACATAGCGCGGGGTGACGTCGGAGGAGAAGGCGAGGGCCTTGGTCGGGTGGCCCTCGACACGGACGACGCCGGCGTCGCCGCCGGGAAGCTGCAACGAATTGCCCTGGATCAGCGTGTCGTATTGTTCGTACACCCAGCGGCGGCTGGATTGGTTGGCCGAGCCCACGAGTGTCAAAAGGGTCTGGCCATAATCCTCAGGGGCGGCGACGAGATTTGCGGGCAAGTCGGCGCGCTTGTTGGACTCACGCCACGGGCGGTCATATTCCGGCGCCTGGTCACCGAGATCCTTGATCGGCAGGTTGGCGACTTCCTGACCCTGGTGGATGATACGGAAACGCAGGTCGTCCGTGGTCTTGCCGACGATGGCGAAATCCAGTCCCCATTTGACGAAGATCGCCTTGGCGACGGCTTCCTTTTCCGGCTGCAGTACCATGAGCATGCGCTCCTGGCTTTCCGACAGCATCATCTCATAGGCCGACATCTGCTCTTCGCGCACCGGCACCTTATCGAGATCGAGCTCAATCCCGAGGTCGCCCTTGGCGCCCATTTCGACAGCGGAGCAGGTGAGGCCGGCCGCACCCATGTCCTGGATGGCGATGACAGCGCCGGTCTGCATCAATTCCAGGCAGGCTTCCAGCAGGCACTTTTCGGTAAAGGGGTCGCCGACCTGAACGGTCGGGCGCTTTTCCTCGATCGATTCATCGAATTCGGCCGACGCCATTGTCGCGCCGCCGACGCCGTCGCGGCCCGTCTTGGCACCGAGATAGACGACCGGCAGGCCGACGCCCTTGGCTTCCGACAGGAAGATAGCATTGGACTTGGCGAGACCGGCCGCAAAGGCATTGACCAGGATATTGCCGTTGTAACGCGCGTCGAACTCGACTTCGCCGCCAACGGTCGGTACGCCGAAGGAGTTGCCATAGCCGCCGACACCGGCAACGACGCCGGAAACCAGATGGCGGGTTTTCGGATGATCCGGCTCGCCGAAGCGCAGCGCATTCATGGCGGCAATCGGGCGGGCGCCCATGGTAAAGACGTCGCGCAGGATGCCGCCGACGCCGGTCGCCGCACCCTGGTAAGGTTCGATATAAGACGGGTGGTTATGGCTTTCCATCTTGAAGACGACGCAATCGCCGTCATCGATATCGACCACGCCAGCATTTTCGCCCGGGCCCTGGATGACGCGCGGCCCCTTGGTCGGCAAGGTGCGAAGCCATTTCTTCGAAGATTTGTACGAGCAGTGCTCGTTCCACATCGCCGAGAAAATGCCGAGTTCGGTAAAGGTGGGCTCGCGGCCGATCAGATCCAGAATGCGCTGATATTCGTCCGGCTTCAGGCCGTGGGCGGCAATAAGTTCCGGGGTGATCTGGATCGAATTCGAAAGGGTCATGGGCGCTCGATGGTCCTTGCCTGTAAAGGGTTTGAAGGCCGGTCAGGGGATCGAGGTCTCTTTAGCGCATGTGAACCCATCGTGCGACAGGAAAATGCCCGCGATTCACAATGGGTGAAGAGCGGGCATCGCTATTTTCAATTGCTGCCTGGCGATCAGAACTTGTAGCCGACCAGCAGCCCGGCGCGCGTCATGCCGGCATTCGGCCCATCGCAGAGATTGGCATGCGAGGAATGCGCCACTTGCGCCATCAGGCTCCAATGATTGTCGAAATTATAGCCGACCCCGGCATATTCGTGGAAAAGCAGGCGACAGCCGAGCATTGGGCCGTCTTTGGTCCAATCGTCGAGATTCCCGGTATGGACGGTGCCGCCGAAACCGGCTTCGGTGAAGATGCCGTTGCTATGGGTGAGCGTCCAGGACAGGCCGGTAAAGACTTGCGTCGCCGCTGTGTCCGTGGTGCCGATCGAGGTGCCCAAATGGATGCGGGGGCGTAAAAGCTGATCTTTCCAATTGTCCGTCGGATTGTAGCCGAATGGATTGAACAACACCTCGACTTCCGGAAAGACGCCGGCCTCATGGTCATGGCCAGTCTGGATGGAGCCGCTGGCGCCGAAGCGAAGTTCATCGAATATTTTGATCTCCGGGGCTGGTTTTGTGTCCGCAATGTCGGCGGCGGCAGCGGATTCAGCGACGATAACCGAACCAGTCATTGCCAAAGCGGTGATCGCACTCGTCCAAAACCGGCCACCAGAAATAGCGTCAAAAGCCATGCACCCAACCCCCAGATGGCAAGCGATTCGCAGTCGTTAACCAAGTGGTAGCATCCTTAAGGTCGGGGTAAAGTAGGGGTAATTATATGACAGTGCATTTGGCAAAAACTGAAGCGAAAGTGCAACAGTGCCGTCATAAATGGCCGTCAGCCTCATATGTGGCTGTCGTAACCTGCCGATCCGTTTTCCAGAAGGTGACGCAACGTCATGAAGCCGCTTGCGACGTCGTCACGCCGCTGCGGTGAAGAAAAAGCGACGCGAACGCGGTGATAGGCCCTGTCCGTGCGGGCGGCCTTGAACTCGTCCTCGTCATCGACAAGAACGCCCTCGGCGAGGGCGGCATTCTTGAATGTACCCGAAAGCCAGGGTTCCGGCAGTTTCAGCCACAGGAACGGCACGTGCGGATGCGAGGTGAATTCGAAGCCAGACAGGGCTTCCCGCGCCAATTGCTCACGGATGCGGATTTCCTCCACAGCCCGTCGGCGCAGCGTCAGCGCATGGCCGCCAAGCACCAGCCGGGCACAGGTTTCCGCCAAGATGAAGGGCAAGCCGCCAGTCGTCATCTTGTGAGTGACCTTGATGCGTTGGGCGAAATGCTGCGGGCAGGCGACCCAGCCGCCGCGCACGCCCGCGGTCACCGATTTCGACAGGCCGCTGACGAGGAAAGTGCGCTCGGGCGCAATAGCTGCCATCAGCGGATTCTGATCTTCGGTCATCCCCCCATAGAGATCGTCTTCGATCAGCCAGACGCTGTGCCGGCGCGCTATGGCGGCGATTGCCCGGCGACGCGCCTCCGGCATGGTCACCAGGGTTGGATTGTGCGCCGTCGTCATAAGGAAGGCGAGACGCGGATGCTGCTGCTGACAAAGCCGTTCGAAATCGTCAGGGATAATGCCATGCTCATCGGAGTCCACAAGTATGGAGCGGCGGCCGAGAAGACGGGTGGCGCGGCTGACCTGCGTATAGGTCAGGTTCTCGAAGACGATCTTGTCGCCCGGTGAGGTGACGGCGGAGATGACGGCGATAGCGGCGGCGTGAGCGCCGAGGGTGGGCACGATCGTTTCGATCGCCGGCTGCCAGCCGTTGCGGGCAAGCCAGACCTGTCCTGCGCGAAACCAGTTGGCCGGGAAGTTCCGTGAATAAGAGGAAATCTCCGCCCGATGCTCGCGGCTGATATCGGCAAAGAGCTGGCCGATGATCTCGCCCTGGCCAATATCGGGTGCTGCCGTCGTGTCGAAACGAATCTTGTCGCCGGGGACCTCGAGACCGCGGGTGCCAGCAAGCGCCTGCGTGATCGGGTCCACGGGCTCGATCTGCTTGCCGTTGGCGCGCTCGAGCACATAGGTGCCGCGCCCGACCTCACCGGCCACGAGGCCGCGCTCATGCACCAGCGCATAGGCACGACTGACTGTGCCGATCGTCACGCCGATATCGTAGGCGAGATTGCGTTGCGGCGGCAGCTTCGTGCCCGGCGGCAGCACGCCATGCGTAATCGCGTTCTCGATGCTGTCGGCAACGCGAATGTAAACCGGGCCGGTTCCGCTGGATATGTCAGGCAGCCAATTTGTCATAATGACAATTTCTTAGATTGCTTCGCAAAGGGAGTCAATATTATGAGTCAATTTGTGTCGTTTGGCTCGATACATTCCGATTGTCACGATCAAGCGAGCAAGAAATGGATACAATAGATACAATTCACTTCAGCAAGAGTCCCCTAGCTGACGAAAGGTCGCCGAGCATCTCCGCGCGAGTATCGCGCTTGGCGCATCGTCTTGTCGACGCTTTTGCGGTTTGGCTGCAGAAGCGGGAAAGCCGCTGGACTTTGCGGTATCTGACGGATGATGAGCTGCGCGACATCGGCCTGACCCGTGAGGAGGCGATGGACGAGGTGAACAAATCGTTTTTCTGGGACTGAGCGTGCCGGCAAGAGGCGATTGCGACGAGATCTAGCCGAGCGGCGGCGAAGATCATGCCTTCGTTCGCGGTCGGCGACATATATTTCCATTATTTCCATGCCTAGCGCTGCGGAGAGGTCGCAGAGGGTGGGTCAACGCCGATGAATGGTAGGCAGCTTTTCGCGAAGCGCCGCTGATAGTATTATATTAGTGAATACTTGACTAAGTGGGCGGCAGTGGTATCGTTCCCTCACGCGCTCAACTAGCAATGGGGGAGCCAAGTTCGATCGCCGTCTTGGCGTCTGGTCGCATCGATGCAACCGGAGGGAGCGCTGACATCGTTGTGTTTAACGCCGCGCTTCGGTCATTCGTGCGCGGCACATATTATGGCCGCAAGTCCCCCTGTGGCGTAACTCGCATGTTCAATTGACGCTACTCGGACTCGAAACATCCGCTTGTAGATGCCCAATCATTTATTATCGGGGGACACTCAAATGACAGATGCAGTTCCTATTTACGCGCAATCGAAAAGCCAGCAATTTTTCCGGTACGGCACCCAAATGACCGCGGAGAATGGATGGGATCAAAACAAGACCATTGCGTTCTACGCCTACTCTGCCCCGCAGGAAGGGACGATACCTTTTTATCGTCATCGATCGGGGGATCGCTTTGAGATAGATACGATCGAAGGAGCGCACGACGGTTGGACTGGTGGAGAAGATCCATTTTACGCCTATCCGTCGACTCAGCCGAGGACGGGAACGATACCAATCTACGTTCATCCCAACTCGAACGGACAGCGCTTCCAATACAACACCCAGATCCCCGGCGGTGCCGGCTGGGGTACCGGACAGCTGGCATTCTTCGCATTACCAACCCTAGAGGGCTATCGCGTCGGCGACAAAGCCGCTGACATCGTCGGGCAGGATCAGTCCGGCAAAACTGTCCAACTTAGCAAGTATAGCCCGAACAAGGATTGGATTTTGGTCGATATCTGCGCCCAGTGGTGCGGTCCTTGTAATTTTGCGGCTGAAAAAACCCGCGGATTTATTGACAATGTAAACGTCACCAAGGGTACGAAGCTGAAGTTGACACCTTTTACGGTGCTCGTCGATGACCGGAGTTATAGGGCTTCATCGCAGGTAACGGCGCAACAATGGGCGACAAAGTACAACTTCGATCCAAAGGAAGCGGTGGTTCATTGCGGGGGTGACCCGAAATCGGACTTGCGGTGGCTCGTTAACAAGTACACCCTTGCAAACAATATTCCGGAAGCTGCTTACCCAACATACGTGCTTATCGACTCTGACGGAGTTATTCGCCACTTCCAGCAAGGCTTCGACCTTGACCAACTCCAGCTAGATCTTTCCGCGTTGGCGGGGGTGGCATTGACAGGCGGACCTTGGATCGGTCTTACGTGACGCTGCAACTTGTTGTTTTCGCGCTATTCCTGGGAAATCACGGTGTGCTTTCCCAGGAATGTATCCAAAACGTGCCGCGTTTAATTGACCTCATAACCTGCTAAACGGCGTTTAAAGCTAGGAACACATGTGTCATAGCGATGGGACTGGTTCAGTGCGGCACAAGTGGCTGCACTGGCTCCGAAATTGCAGGCCCGTCCTTTCCGGCAACGCTGATTGTCCGCGCTATAATGACGACGTCGCCGCTGCCTCAGCAGCCCTTCGTGCCCGCGGCCCAGCGGTTGACATCCCCGGTGATGCGGCCGCCGGAGGCGCCTGACATCATCGGGCCGAAGGCCTGCAACTGCGCCGGATTGCCTTCCGCCTGAACGACGAGAGACGGCCGGCCGGTCGGGTGCTTCTTGTCAACCACGAGAATGCGCGGGCGGCCGGTGTAGGAATTGAGTTCGGGAGCGAGCTGGTAGCCAGCAAAGGCCGGATCGGCCGATTTGAACCAGCAGGCATTGGCATTGAGCATGACGCGCTCCATCGTCGACAGAGCGCTATGCTGCTCAGTGGTGACAGTCGGAGCGCGCGTCGTGCAGGACGTGAAGAGCAGGCCAAGTGCTGCGAGAGTGGCGGCAGAATACAATCCGGTAACGAGGCGAGGGCGCATCAATCTCTCTTCCAATAAATCGGTTGGGCAGCTCTTAGCCGATGATGATGTGAATCGGAACCTTTCCGAGGTTCTGTTCGAGGCAAAACGTCGGCTGGTTTGGCAATCCTAATGTTGGTGCGGACGCATCGCCTCAGGCGGCGATCACGTCGAGGGCGGAGGCGAAGAGACCGCGACCGTCGGCGCCGCCGTGGGCCGCTTCGATCAGGTTCTCCGGATGCGGCATCATGCCAAGCACGTTGCCCTTGCTGTTGATAACACCGGCGATATCGTTGATGGAGCCGTTTGGATTGGTGCCTTCAGCATAGCGGAACACCACCTGACCATTGCCTTCGATCGCCGCCAGCGTTTCCGCGTCGGCAAAATAATTGCCGTCATGGTGGGCGACCGGGCAGCGGATCACCTGACCTTTGGCGTAGGCGCGGCTGAAATCCGTTTCGGCATTGGCGACCTCGAGCTTGATCTCGCGGCAGACGAATTTCAGCGAGGCATTGCGCATCAGCGCGCCGGGCAACATGCCGGCTTCCAGCAGGATCTGGAAGCCATTGCAGACGCCGAGAACCTTGACGCCCTTGTCGGCCTTTTCCTTGATCGCCTGCATGACCGGCATGCGGGCTGCGATCGCGCCGCAGCGCAGATAATCGCCATAGGAAAAGCCACCGGGAATAACGATCAGATCGACATCCGGGATCTCGGTTTCCGTCTGCCAGACCGTGATAGGCGCATTGCCGGAAATCTTGGTCAGCGCCGCGATCATGTCACGGTCGCGATTGAGGCCGGGAAGTTGAACGACTGCTGATTTCATGATTCTGCTCCCGACATAAGCGAAAGATACTGGCTAGGAATGGGATCGAAGAGCCATACTTCATTGTCTTTGACAAAGGAAGAATGGCTCTTGGAAAACGGCAATCAGTCGATCGAAATGCTGAAATTCTCGATCACCGTGTTGGCGAGGAGTTTTTCGCACATGGTTTTCAGCTCGGCTTCGGCTTTGGCCTTGTCGGAGCCGTCAAGCTCCAGGTCGAAAACCTTACCCTGGCGGACCTGATGGACGCCGTCGAAGCCGAGTGCGCCGAGCGCGCCCTCGATTGCCTTGCCCTGCGGATCGAGAACGCCGTTTTTCAGCGTGACGGTTACACGAGCCTTGATCACGATTGTCCTTCCTGCGCTTACTTGACGAGAACCGGGCCCGTGCCGCGCACGGGTTCGTTTTCATTGATGATGCCGAGCCGGCGGGCGACTTCGGAATAGGCTTCCAACAGACCGCCCATGTCGCGGCGGAAGCGATCCTTGTCCATCTTCTCGTGGGTTTCGATATCCCAGAGACGGCAGCTATCCGGCGAAATTTCATCCGCGAGGATGATCCGCATCATGTCGCCTTCGAACAGGCGACCGCATTCGATCTTGAAATCGACGAGCTGGATGCCGACGCCAAGGAAGAGGCCGGTCATGAAGTCGTTGACGCGGATGGCGAGCGCCATGATGTCATCAAGCTCAGCCGGATTGGCCCAGCCGAACGCCGTGATGTGCTCTTCGGAGACCATCGGATCTTCGAGCGCGTCGGACTTGTAGTAGAATTCGATGATCGAGCGCGGCAGCACAACGCCCTCTTCGATACCGAGGCGCTTGGCGAGCGAGCCGGCAGCGACGTTGCGCACGACGATCTCGAGCGGAATCATCTCCACTTCCTTGATCAACTGCTCGCGCATGTTGAGACGACGGATAAAGTGCGTGGGAATGCCGATCTTATTCAGATGGCTGAAAATATATTCGCAAATACGATTGTTCAGAACGCCCTTGCCATCGATAACTTCGTGTTTCTTCTTGTTGAAGGCGGTGGCGTCATCCTTAAAAAACTGGATCAGCGTGCCCGGCTCAGGCCCTTCGTAAAGGATCTTGGCCTTGCCCTCGTAAATACGGCGGCGACGGTTCATCGGTATTGTTCTCTGTCGTTAGCGCTTTGAGATAGCGCAAGTGGATCGATCTGTGGGCGTCCCCATAACGGATAAGAAGCGAATTCACAATCCGCCAGCGCCTCCTTCCTCGGAATTCCGGCTTTGGTTCTATACCAATGCGAGAATCGCGATCCTGTCCTTTCATGTTCTACAGGCTTTTATTTGACGATGGAATGAAAGCCGCCCTGTACTTCACAGGCTAGTGAGCCAGTTTGCGCCATTCTATCACGGCTCGGCCGCAATCACGGCTTGAGGTTGCCGAGAAACTTGGCAAAGACCATCGTGCCTTCCGGCCAGGGACCATGGCCGGAATCGGCGTTGATATGGCCGGCCTCGCCGGCGTCGATCAACAGCGAGCCCCAGCTCCCCGCCATTTCATCGGCATGCTCGTAGCTGCCGAAGGGATCGTTGCGGCTGGCGATGGTGATCGATGGAAAAGGCAGGGGATCGCGCGGGTAAGGACCGAACGTCATCAGATGCTTCGGCCGGATCTTCGGATTGGCGACGTCGGGCGGCGCGACGAAGAAGGCGCCAGCCACCTTGTTGCGGAAATGCGGGATCGCGTGGATCACCGAGGGCACGCCAAGCGAATGCGCCACCAGCACCACGGGCCGGGTCGAGGCGTTCACTTCTTCGGCGATGCGGGCAACCCAATCCTCGCGCACGGGCTTCGACCATTCGGCCTGCTCCACCCGCCGCGCCGTCGAGAGCTTCCGCTCCCAGCGCGTCTGCCAGTGGTCCGGGCCGGAATTGGTGTATCCGGGGATGATGAGAATATCTGCGTCGGAGGCTTTCATGATGGCGCCGATGTGGAAAAGGAAGACCGAGGTGTCAAGGGAAAAGGCGACAATTACGGCAAAATTTGCTAGGATCCCGCCTGCCGGTAGCGAATGATGATGTCGGCGCCTCTTGTTGCCCGACATTTTCGTGCCGCCAGCTAAACGCATTTTGGCTGATGAGGAGGAGGAATACTATGACGGCATTTCATGTCATGGCTGGCGCAAATCACACCTTTACGCGTCCGGCCATCCGCAAGATCGGCATTGCCGATCTCATCGACGCCCTGAAACTGGGGCTGGACGACTTCAGCGAAAAACCATCCCATTACGTATTCCTGTGTCTCATGTATCCGATCGCGGGCATAGCACTAGCGATCTGGAGTTCCGGTGCGAATCTACTGCCATTGCTGTTTCCGCTGATGTCCGGCTTCGCGCTGCTCGGGCCACTGGCAGCGATCGGGCTCTATGAGATCAGCCGGCGGCGGGAGCAAGGGCTGGACACGTCCTGGCGGCATGCTTTTGACGTCCGCTTCTCTCCGGCGTTGCCCTCCATCATTGTGGTCGGCCTTATGCTGTTTGGCTTATTCATCGTCTGGCTTGTCGTCGCGCAGACCATCTATACCGCCTATTTCGGCGATAGCGTCCCGGCAACTCTGTCATCCTTCATCTCGAACGTGCTGACGACGCCGCAGGGCATGAGCATGATGTTCTGGGGCAACCTCACCGGCTTCGTCTTTGCGCTCGTCGTACTGGCAACCACCGTCGTTACCTTCCCGCTGCTGCTCGACCGAGATGTCGGTGCCGTGGCTGCGATCGACGCAAGCATTCGCGCGACACTCATTAATCCGGTGCCGGTGGCAATCTGGGGATTGATCGTGGCGGGGCTTCTTGTTGTCGGTACGATCCCGATCTTTGCGGGGCTTGCAGTGGTCATGCCCATTCTCGGACATGCCACCTGGCATCTCTATCGCAAACTCGTGGCACCGGCCGCATTGAGCTGAATTCAGCCGCGTCATGGTTCCCGTCGCATCGAATGGAACCGGTCGTGACATTGCAACGTTGATCCGCATCAACTCGCCCACCTCTTCCGAATCCTAGCGCATTCGGGAGAGGCGTTGCGAACTAGGCTCAGATCTTCGCATGTCCGTTCCGGACATGCGGCCCTCGGCGGAAGATGTGGATCATATGGCAAGGCTCAGGCATATTTTCTCCCGTTTTGCCACCATCGTTTCGGAATGGGCTGGAAAACCGGTCGTCTTCATACTGGCTCTGCTGTCAGTGATTGTCTGGGGCATCACCGGACCGGTCTTCGATTTCTCCGAAAACTGGCAACTGGTCATCAACACCAGCACGACCATCATCACCTTTCTGATGGTCTTCCTCTTGCAGAACGCCCAGACGCGCGACACGCGCGCCATTCAAGCCAAGCTCAACGAACTTATCCTGACCAGCGCCGCCGAAAACCGTTTCATCGGCATAGAGAACCTTGACGAAGAAGATTTGAAACATCTCGATCGCCTAGTGGCGAAGGCAGCCAAGCGCGATGGAGACAGGCCTAGCGGCAGCGGAGAAGGGGACGAGACTGCTGGGAAGCCTCCCATAAAACAGAAAGGGCGGCGCATTGTCGGCGCCGCCTCGTCAAATCTCGACCAATAGATTGATCAGCCAAATACACGCTTGAAAATCGTGTCGACATGCTTGGTGTGGTAGCCCAAGTCAAACTTTTCGCGGATATCTTCCTCCGACAGAGCGGCGCGGACTTCCTGGTCGGCAAGCAATTCTTCAAGGAAGTCCTTGCCCTGTTCCCAAACCTTCATGGCGTTGCGCTGGACGAGGCGATAGGAATCCTCGCGGGAAACGCCTGCCTGGGTCAGTGCCAGCAACACGCGCTGCGAATGAACAAGTCCGCGGAACTTATTCATATTCTTCATCATATTGTCCGGATAGACCAAAAGCTTGTCGATGACGCTGGTCAGTCGAGCCAGCGCGAAGTCGAGCGTCACCGTCGCATCCGGGCCGATCATGCGCTCGACGGAAGAGTGGGAAATATCGCGCTCATGCCAGAGCGCCACATTCTCCATCGCCGGCATGGCATAGGAGCGGACCATGCGGGCAAGGCCGGTCAGGTTTTCCGTCAGTACCGGGTTACGCTTGTGCGGCATGGCCGAAGAGCCCTTCTGCCCGGGGGAGAAATATTCCTCGGCCTCCAGCACTTCGGTACGCTGCAGATGACGAATTTCGGTGGCGAGACGTTCGATCGAGGAGGCGACGACGCCGAGCGTGGCGAAGAACATGGCGTGACGGTCGCGCGGGATAACCTGCGTGGACACCGGCTCCGGCTTCAGGCCGAGAGCGGCGGCGACATGTTCTTCGACGCGCGGGTCGATATTGGCGAAGGTGCCGACGGCGCCGGAGATCGCACAGGTGGCAACTTCCTCACGAGCCGCGATCAGGCGCTGCTTGCAGCGCTCGAATTCGGCATAGGCCAGCGCCAGCTTGACGCCGAAGGTGGTCGGTTCGGCATGGATGCCATGCGAGCGGCCGATAGTGACGGTATCCTTGTGCTCGAAGGCGCGGCGCTTCAGGGCTTCCAGCAGCTTGTCGATATCGGCCAGCAGAAGGTCGCTGGCGCGAACGAGCTGGATATTGAAGCAGGTGTCGAGCACGTCGGAGGAGGTCATGCCCTGATGCACGAAGCGGGCATCGGGACCGACGATTTCGGCAAGATGGGTGAGGAAGGCGATGACGTCGTGCTTGGTGACGGCTTCGATCTCGTCGATGCGGGCAACGTCGAAAGTCGCCTTGCCGCCTTTTTCCCAGATGGTTTCGGCCGCCGATTTCGGAATGACACCGAGCGCGGCCAGCGCGTCGCAAGCATGGGCTTCGATCTCGAACCAGATGCGGAATTTGGTTTCGGGCGACCAGATGGCGACCATTTCCGGTCGAGAGTAGCGCGGGATCATGGGCTCAAGCTTTCTTAGGTAAGGGGAAACAAATCCTCGGCGCCCCCATAACAAAGACGGGAGGCAATCTCAACATTTCTTGGCTTATTCTTTCCTTCAACTCAACGCATATGTCTGGCGAGATAAAGGCTCGCCATCACCAGGAAGATGAAGCCGAACGGCAGGAACAGGCCAAGGCCGAGGATGGCGAACTGATAGAGGGCGCTGGCGCTGGTGAAGGCAAATTGAAATGCCCAGACGAGCGTGCCGAAAGGCGCATGCCATCGGGCATAAAACCAGCGATAGTCCAGTGCGAAAAGAAAGGCGGTCATCGCGACGGTGCCCAGCGACAGCGCCAGAAAGAAAGCGGCAAAACGCGCTTCGAGCGGCCGGCGATGCGCGAGTAGACGCGCGAGCGGTAGCGTGAACGGCCAGGCAAGCGCGCCGCCGAAGAAATAGACCGCCATCAGCGCGGGCAAATGGCTCGTCAGAAGACCGTTGCGCAGGTAGAGCACCGATAGCGCCGAACTCGCCATCGCTACGCCCCAGCAGGGCGCCCCGAACAAGAGCTGTCGATAGGACGGAAAGGCGGCCCTCAGCCGCCCGGTAGTCGCGACAGTGCTGGCCGGATTAATTTGATCCAACGCGGCCTCGTTCTGCCGCAGAGCGCAGGTCGGAAACCGTCTGCCGATAGGCCTCGACGGATTCACCCTTGAAGATCGCCGAGCCGGCGACAAGGACATTGGCGCCGGCGGCGGTGACGATCGGAGCCGTATCGACGGTGACGCCGCCGTCGACCTCGAGTTCGATCGGACGGTCCCCGATCAGAAGGCGGGCATTCCGGATCTTGTCCGCCATGGCGGGAATGAACTTTTGGCCGCCGAAACCGGGATTAACCGACATAATCAGGATCAGGTCGATATCATCCAGCACGTTTTCCAGAACGGACAGGGGCGTTGCCGGATTGAGGGTGACGCCGACTTTCTTGCCGAGATGACGGATGGTCTGCAGCGAGCGATGCAGATGCGCGCCGGCTTCGGCGTGAACCGTAATGCGGTCGCAGCCGGCCTTGGCGAAGGCTTCGAGATAGGGATCGGCGGGCGAGATCATCAGATGGCAGTCGAAGGTGGCGTTGGTATAGGAACGCAGCGACTTGATGACATCGGGGCCGAACGAGATATTCGGCACGAAATGTCCATCCATGACGTCGAGATGGATCCAGTCCGCCCCGGCTTCGGTTACATCTTTGACTTCCTGTCCGAGCTTGGCGAAATCGGCCGCGAGGATGGAGGGCGCAATGCGGATCGGCAAGGTCATGAGATGGCTGAACTCCGTCTGATTTTATCGCGCTTGGCTTATCACCGGTTCGGCAGGCAAACAACCTAATCCGCCAGCCTTGCATGGACCATATCAGTTCGACGGCGGTGTCGGTGGCACAAAGGCGTTGCCGCGCCATTCCAACAGCCGGTAGGGATTTTCCATCAATTCGTGGTTCTGACCGAAGGTGATTTGGCCGATCGGCGTCTGAAAGGCCGTGCCGATCAGCTTGTCGGCAATCGATTTGTTTTCCGCTTTGGCACTTTCCGCGGCCTGGTTGGCAATCAGCACGGCGGCCGCCGCCGGCAGAATATAACCATCCGGTTCGATACCCTTGGCACGCATCGCCTGCGCGGTCGTTTGGGCAACGGGCAGGCTGGCGTAATCGGGGAGGGCGATGGCCTCCACGCCGTCTGCCAGAGGCACCGGCTGGTTGGCGGCGCGCATTGCATCACCACCCATCAACGTCAACGGGATATTCTCGCTGTGAGCATCGCGGGCAATGACCGCCACATCGCTGCGGTCGCCGCCGACGAAGACACGGGTGGCGCCGGCCTTCTTCAGCCGGCGGACAAGGGCGATCTGCTGTTCCTGGCCGGGGCGATAGGTGTCGGTGAAGACCGGCTTCAGGCCCTTCTCTTCAAGCGCATTGCGCACCGCTTCCACCAGTTCACGGCCGTGGATCGTGCCGTCTTCGATAAGCGCCATCGGCTCGGCTACCCAGCTCTTCAGGATGGTGTCGACCGCCATGGCAGCTTCGGTGCTGTCGACTGGAGCGAGACGGAAAAACGGCCAGCCGTTCTTGAACGCATCCTCCATCACGATATGGGAACGCACGGAAACGGTGATGACGGGGATACCGGCCTCCTTCAGCCGCGGCAGTGCCCCTTCCAGCGTCTCGCTGCAGAGAAAGCCGATCGCGACTTGTGCCTTGGCCGTGATCAACGACTCGGCCACTGCCCTGCCGCCATCCTCCGTGCAGGGCTCGTCGACGACGGTGGCCGAATCCTGTAGCGCCTGCACCTCAAAATTGGCGCCCGTGGTGATCTGGGCGCCGAGGGGTGCAAAGTTTCCGTTCTGCGGCGCGACGATGCCGATATTGACACCGGCGGCATAGCTGCTGCCCGCTGCCAGAAGCAGCGCAATCAGTAGCGGTGTGCGGCGCAGAACGTTCATCGACATGGTATCCCGGACAATTCTCCTGCCCTTTTATCCGCCTGAAGGTCGTCGTCAAAGAAAAAGCAGCGAAATCTCTCTGATTTCAATAATCCTATTGTAGAAAAGCTAACGTGTGCCCGCCATATTGAATGAAAACGAGAAATGACGAAAACGAGGGAAGCAATCGTGCTAGACAAGCAGCGTATGGATCCGGCTGACTATCGCGACGCCATGAGCCGTTATGCGGGGCATGTGCAGCTAGTGACCACCGCACTTGGCAATGAACGGCGCGGGGTAACGATCACGGCTGCCTGCTCGGTCTCGGACAATCCAGCCACAATCCTGATCTGCCTTAACAACAACAATGCGAAGAACGAAATCTTCTTCAAAAGCGGCATCTTTGCCCTGAACGCTCTCGGCGCCCATCATCAGGCGCTCGCCGATGCCTTCTCCGGCAAGACGAATTTGACCAATGAAGAGCGTTTCGCAACGGGCAAGTTCGATACGCTCGTGACCGGTGCGCCGGTTCTTACCGACGCGCTGGCAGCCTTCGATTGCCGCGTCACCGAAATCAAACGGGCTTCGACGCATAACATCATCTTCGGCGAAGTGGTGGCGGTGCATTTCGATGAAACAAAGCCGGCGCTGCTCTATATGAACAGGGACTATCACACGTTATAACCTCCCTAGCGCATAATCGCTTGGATCGAGAGACTATGCCTGATCATCATCATCATCGTGCACCGTCGCTGCCGAGTTCGATCGACGAAACGATCGACATGCTCGGCACTCACGACTATCTCGCGGGGCGTGCGCTCGGCACAGTGCTGTTTCTGGCGCTGAAAATGAAACGGCCGCTTTTTCTGGAAGGCGAGGCCGGCGTCGGCAAGACCGAGATCGCCAAAGTGCTGTCGAAGGCGCTCGACCGGCCGCTGATCCGCCTGCAATGTTATGAAGGGCTCGACGTTTCCTCCGCCGTCTATGAGTGGAACTATCCGGCGCAGATGCTGGAAATCCGCCTTGCCGAAGCGTCGGGTCTTACCGACCGTGACCGTATCGAGGCCGATATCTTTTCCGAGCGTTATCTCATTCGGCGGCCCGTGCTGCAGGCGCTATCGGGCACGGGAGGGCGTGCGCCGGTATTCCTGATCGATGAACTGGACCGCACCGATGAGGCGTTCGAAGCTTTTCTGCTCGAAGTGCTTTCCGATTTCCAGGTGACCGTCCCCGAGCTCGGCACCATTCGCGCCGCCGAACCGCCCATCGTCATCATCACCACCAACCGCACCCGCGAGGTGCATGATGCTCTGAAGCGGCGTTGCCTCTATCACTGGGTCGATTACCCCGAAGCGGCACAGGAGCTTGACATCATCCGCCGCAAAGTGCCGGGCTGTAACGAGGCGCTGTCGCGCCAGATCGTCGCCTATGTGCAGAAGCTACGCACGCTCGACCTCTTCAAGAATCCCGGCGTCGCCGAAACCATCGACTGGGCGACGGCGCTGACCGAGCTCGACCGGCTGGCGCTCGATCCCGAAACGATTTCCGATACGCTCGGCACCCTTCTGAAATACCAGGACGATATTGCCCGCATCCAGGGCGGCGAAGGCAACCGGGTGCTGGACGAGGTCAAATCCGAACTGCTGGCAACGGGATGAGACGATGGAATCGGCAACGCGAGATGGCGCCATCGTCCCGCCGTCACCGCTCGGTGACGGACGTCTTGCAGATAATATCGTCTTCTTCGCACGAGCTTTACGCAAGGCCGGCCTGAAGATCGGGCCGGCGGCCATTGCCGACGCCATCGAAGCGGTCGAGACGATCGGCATCGGTTCGCGCGAAGAGTTTCACGCGGCATTGTCTTCCATCTTCGTCAAACGGCATGAGGATCTTGCGGTTTTCGACGAAGCATTCCGGCTGTTCTGGCGTTCGCGCGATCTCGTGCAGAAGATGATCGCGATGATGTCGCCGGTCGCGCCCGATAATCGTGAGAAGGAAAAGCCGAAACCGGGCGAAACCCGTGTGAGCGACGCTTTGCTTGGCGACCGCGACGACCGCCGGCCACAGCGCGAGGCGCCGGATATCGAGATCGATGCCCGCTTCACGACATCGGGTAACGAACTCCTGCGCCGCATGGATTTCGCCCAGATGTCGGTTGCGGAAATTGCCGCCGCGAGGAAAGAGCTGGCGAGGCTGGAATTGCCGCTCGACAGCGTCCGCACCCGCCGCTTCGTGCCGTCTCATGTGTCCGCCAAGGTCGATCCACGGGCGACGATGCGGGTGGCACTTCGCACCGGAGGCACGCTGATCTTGCCGCGTTACCGCGAGGCCAAGGAGATGCAGCCGCCCTTGGTGGTGCTTGCCGATATTTCAGGCTCGATGAGCCAGTATACTCGGATATTCCTGCATTTCCTGCATGTGCTGACCGAGAAGCGCAGGCGCGTGCATACGTTCCTGTTCGGCACGCGGCTGACCAATGTTAGCAGGCAGATGCGCCACAAGGACCCGGACGAGGCGCTCGACGAATGCGCCGCCGCCGTCCGCGACTGGTCTGGCGGCACGCGTATCGGCGAGACCCTGAAGGAGTTCAATCGGCTCTGGGCACGGCGGGTGCTGGGGCAGGGCGCGATCGTTCTCCTCATCACCGATGGATTGGAGCGGGAGGGCGTGGAGCTTCTGCAAAGCGAAATGGACAGGCTGCACCGCTCTTGCAGGCGGCTGATCTGGCTCAATCCGCTCTTGCGCTTCGAAGGCTTCGAACCCCGCGCCCGTGGCGTTCGCGCCATGCTGCCGCATGTTGACGAATTCCGTCCGGTTCACAATCTATTATCTCTAGCCGATCTCGTATCAGCCCTGAGCGCCGGTCGTGCCAGCGCCTATGATCCACGCCGTTTTCTCGCCAAGCTGTGAGGCACCCATGACGCATACACCCGAAAGCCTGGATCCGCTTTTTGTCGCGGAGGAATGGGCCGCCGCCGGCCGCAGCGTGGCATTGGCGACCGTCGTTGATACCTGGGGTTCCGCACCGCGCCCGACCGGCAGCCATCTCGTCATCGACGACGAGGGCAATTTTCACGGCTCGGTCTCCGGCGGTTGCGTGGAAGGCGCCGTAATCACCGAGGCACTGGATGTGATCGATAGCGGCAAGGCTCGCATGCTGGAATTCGGCGTCGCGGATGAGACCGCCTGGCGCGTCGGCCTGTCCTGCGGCGGCCGCATTCGCGTCTATGTCGAGAGGCTTGGCTGATGGACCGTCAGATACTGGCGAAACTGAATGCTCTGCGGCGCGCGCGGCAAGCGGCTGTCCTTGTCACCGATCTCTCCGGTGGACCTGATCGGCTGATTGTCGAGGGCGAAGCTCTCGACGGCCCGTTTGCCGACGCGGTGGCTTCCGCCTTCCGCTCGGGAAAATCCTCGGCAGTGGATATCGCAGGGGAAAGCCTCTTCCTCAACGTACATTTGCCGCCCCCGCAAATCGTTGTCATCGGCGCCGTGCATATCAGCCAGGTTTTGGCTGGTATGGCCGAGCTGGCCGGCTTTGACATCCGCATCATTGATCCGCGCACCGCTTTTGCGACACCGGAGCGATTCGATGGCGTCGATCTCGTTGCCGACTGGCCGGTGGATGTTTTGAAGGAGCGCCCGCTAGACGCCTATACGGCGTTGGTCGCTGTCACCCACGATCCTAAGATCGATGATTTCCCGATCGCCGAGGCGCTGAAAGCAGGCTGTTTTTATGTTGGCGCGCTCGGCAGTCGCAAGACGCATGCGAGCCGCGTGGAACGATTGAAGCATGAGGGGCTGACGGACGCCGATCTTGCCCGAATTCATGCCCCAATCGGCCTTCCCATCGGCGCATCGAGCCCGGCGGAAATCGCCGTTGCCATCTTGGCCGAGATCATCGCCGCGCTGCGCGGCCGTGACGTCTCATCACCGAAGGGTGACAGGCGATGATATTCGGTGATTTTGCGACAGCGGAAGCCGAAGGCGCCGTGCTTGCGCATTCCATCCGATTGCCAGACGGCAGTCTCGCCAAGGGCCATGTCCTTGACCGCGCCGATCTCGACCGTCTCATCGCTGCCAATATCTCCCATGTCACCGCCGCCAGAATCGCGCCTGACGATCTCATGGAGGATGAGGCCGCGGCGCAATTGGCGCGGGCGATTGCCCCGGATCATCTGACGTTTTCCGAAGCGGCTACGGGGCGCGTCAATGTCCACAGCGCGGTCGATGGCCTGTTCGTCGCAAACCGCGCCGCCGTAGACCGGCTGAATCGCGTCGATCCGGCCATCACGCTTGCCTGTCTTGCCGATCATGTGCCGGTGCGTCGCGGCGATATGGTAGCGACCTTCAAGATCATTCCGCTGGCAGTTTCAGGTGAGAAGGTTGCTGCGGGCATCGACATCCTGCGGCAGACGACGGTCTTCGAGGTCAAGCCATTCCAGCCGCATGCGGTGTCGCTGATCGCGACCGAATTGCCGTCGCTGAAGACCTCCGTGATGGACAAGACGGCGCGCATCCTTGCGCAGCGGCTTCAGCTTGCCGGCAGCACTTTGGAGCGGGAAGAGCGCGTGGCGCATCGTGCGCCTGCGGTCGCGGAAGCGATCGGCAAGGCACTGCGGGCAGAGGATCAATCGCCAAAACTCGTCATCGTCTTTGGTGCGTCGGCTGTCATCGATGCCGGCGACGTCATTCCTGAGGCAATCCGGCTTGCGGAAGGCCAGGTGATCCAGGTCGGCATGCCAGTCGATCCCGGCAATCTGCTGGTGCTCGGCCGGATCGGCGATGTCTATATCGTGGGCGCGCCCGGCTGCGCTCGCAGCCCGAAAGAGAATGGTTTCGACTGGGTGCTGGATCGTATCCTTGCCGGCGAAAAGCCGACGCCGCATGAGATCAGCGGCATGGGCGTCGGGGGACTTCTCATGGAAATCCAATCGCGGCCAAGACCACGTGATATCGCCGTCAAGCCGGAGGCTCAGATCTCTGTTGCTGTTGTGCTTCTTGCGGCCGGCAAAGCACGCCGCATGGGCGAGGGCGGGCCGCACAAGCTGTTGGCGGAGTTCGATGGCATCCCCCTGGTGCGACGCTCGGCTGCGACGGCTATGGCAAGCGGGGCTTCCGCTGTCATCGTCGTTACCGGCCATCGCCGCGAGGAGATCGAGCAGGCGCTCGCCGGTCTGGCGATCGAGCGCGTGCACAATCCAGACTATGCGTCCGGCATGGCAAGCTCGCTGGTCGCCGGCATCAGCGCGCCGTTCGCGCAACGCGCCGATGGCGCATTGGTCATGCTGGCCGACATGCCGGGTGTCACCAGCGACGACCTGAAGACGCTGATTGCGGCCTTCCGGAAGGCGAACGGTCAGGCGATCGTCCGTGCGGTATCGCGCGGCAAACGTGGCAATCCCGTCATCCTGCCGCGCGCCGTGTTCGACGCTGTGATGCGGCTCGAAGGTGATGTCGGCGCCCGGCATATCATCGAAACTGCGGGGCTTGCCGTCATCGATGTCGACATTGGCGATGCCGCTCATCTCGATGTAGATACGCCCGAAGCCGTATTGGCCGCCGGTGGCATTTTGAAGGGGTAGGGAATGGATAATATCGAGATCGAGGAGATGTTCCAGGCGCTTGGGCCGGTGACGATCAAGCGCATGTTCGGCGGCAAGGGCGTCTACCACATGGGCCGTATCGTCGCCGTCGAAGTAAGCGACGAGATGCTGCTGAAAGCTGACGAAATCAGCGCTCCGGAATTCGAGGCAGCCGGCGCCCGGCGCTGGGCCTATGAAGGCAAGAAAGGCAAACCCGTCAACATGCCCTATTGGTCGATCCCGGACGATGCGTTCGACGATCCGGACATCATGGCGCGCTGGGTGAGACTGGCTTACGAGGCGGCGGTGCGGGCGGAGAAATAGAGTTCAGCGAAAATCGTCTTCGCTCAAATGGGCGATGGTTGCCTTGGCGAAATCGGAAAGTTGAGTCGGCAATTCGTTACGGCCAAACCAGCCGAAATCGGAGAGCTTGTCGGGCTCCATCAGGCGAGGCTCGCCGGAAAAGTCCCTGCAGATATAGATCAGTGAGATCCAGTGCTGGCGGTCGGCCTCGATGATGACTTCTGTCGTGCAGAGATAGTCGATCTTGCCGATGGAGAGACCGCTTTCCTCTTCCGCTTCGCGGACGGCGGCCCTGGCGGCAGGCTCCATATGATCGACCTTGCCGCCGACGATGCTCCATAAGCCGGCTTCGGGCGCCTTCAGGCGCTTATAGAGCAACAGCTTTCCGTCTCGCAAAATTGCGAGACCGGTTCCTAATCCTGGGAAATCGATGCCGGGCTTCCCCATGCGCCGCAGGCCCGTCAGCCCTTGGCGTTGGCAACAATCAGCATGAAGGCGGGGATATCGTCGCCGAAGCCGACCGGGGTCGGGCCGTCGTCCTGATCGCGATAGCGATTGCGACGCTCGCGGTTGTCGTCGTTGGCAGCAGGGAAGGGCCGGTGATTGTTGCGAGAACCGTTGTGGGACTTGTTGCTGTTCTCAGACTTGCGCTCGTTTCTCACGCTTTCGGCCTTTGCTGGTGCTGCTGCTTCGATCACTTCGACGCTATTATCCTCGACGTCGATATCAGATTTATGACTCGAGGCGCTCCGGCCTCCGCGGCCACGATCCCGGTCGCGGCCTCTGCTTTTAGAGTCACGGCGACGGGAAGAACGATCGTCGTCCCGGCTTTCTTCGACCGGGGGCAACGACGACAGGTCGCCGTTCAGCCATTCGACATCTTCGCCGATCAGCTTTTCGATCGCATCGGCATGCTTGGTATCGCGCTTCGTCACGATGGTGAAGGCGGAACCCGAGCGACCGGCACGGCCGGTGCGGCCGATGCGGTGGACATAATCTTCCGAATGGATCGGCACATCGAAATTGAAGACGTGGCCGACATCGGGAAGATCGAGGCCGCGTGCCGCAACGTCGGAAGCGACTAGAAGCTGGATATTGCCGTCGCGGAAGTTCTGCAGCATGGTCGTGCGCGAGCGTTGATCCATATCGCCGTGCAGCGCGCCGACCGAGAAGCCATGGCGTTCCAGCGAGCGGAAGAGATCCGCGACATCTTTCTTGCGGTTGCAGAAGATGATGGCGTTCTTCAAATCGGTCTGGGAGCGGATGAGATCGCGCAACGTCGCGCGCTTCTCATAATCCTTGCCATGCGAAGCGACGAAACGCTGCGTGACGGTCTTTGCCGTCGAAGCGGGCTTGGCGACTTCGACACGTTCCGGATTTTGCAGGAAGCGATCTGCCAGCTTCTGGATTTCGCCCGGCATGGTGGCCGAGAAGAACAGCGTCTGGCGCGTGAAAGGAATGAGCTTGGCGATGCGCTCGATATCGGGAATGAAGCCCATGTCGAGCATACGGTCGGCTTCATCGATGACGAAGATTTCGACGGCGCTCATCAGCAGCTTGCCGCGCTCGAAATGGTCGAGCAGGCGGCCGGGCGTGCAGATCAGCACATCGGCGCCGCGCTCCAGCTTGCGATCCTGGTCTTCGAAAGAAACGCCACCGATCAGCAGGGCGATGTTCAGGCGATGGTTCTTGCCGTACTTCTCGAAATTCTCCGCGACCTGTGCGGCGAGTTCGCGCGTCGGCTCTAGGATCAGCGTGCGCGGCATGCGCGCGCGGGCACGACCCTTTTCGAGGAGCGTTAGCATCGGCAGAACGAAGGAGGCGGTCTTGCCGGTACCCGTCTGGGCGATCCCGCAGATATCGCGACGCTGCAGCGCAAACGGAATTGCGCCGGCTTGGATCGGAGTCGGTGTGGTGTAGCCCGCGTCAGTTACCGCGGATAGGACTTTTTGGCTCAGGCCAAGGTCAGCAAATGTTGTCAAAGGGAAAACTATTTCCGTTCCGGTTCGGTCGAACACTCGTGAGTCGACATGCCCTAGCATGCCGCAATGCAGCGCGACATAGAACCAAATACCCGCGAAGTCAAGGAAAGCAGGTGGTTCAGAAAGCTTCAGACCAATAGATAACGCAATTTTTAGATTAGCGCCACCTTTGTTGCTCGTTTGTCACAATTCTCGCGGTCAGATTGTCCCTAGTCCATTGATATAACTTGCGAGCTTCGTGCCTGCATTGATGAAATACATTGGGTCGATCGCACGGCCGTTTTCGCGCACTTCATAATGAAGATGCGTGCCGGTCGAACGTCCCGTGCTACCGGCAAGACCGAGGGCGTCGCCGGCCTTGACCGTATCGCCGATCTTGACCAGAATTTCTTCCATATGGCCGTAACGCGTCGAAATGCCGTCTCCGTGGTCGATCTCCACCATGTTGCCATAACCACCTGTCCAGCCGGCGGAGACGACCTTGCCAGGCGCCGTCGCCTTGACCTTTTCCCCAGGGCTGAAGTGGAAATCGGTGCCGGTATGAAGTGCCAGCTTGCCGAAGAAGGGATCCTTGCGATTGCCGAAGGGGCTGGTGATCAGCTTGCCCGGCGCCGGATTACGAAAAGGCAGGCTTTCGGCTGCGCCGCGTACTGTCTCGAGGCGCGTCAGTGCCGTGTCGAGATTGGCCATGGACTGATCGAATTGATCGACATTTTCCGGTGCGACATAAGGACCGCCGACGCCGCCATCATCATTTGCGACGCTCTCATCCTTGCTCGCAGCGCTGGCCATCACGGTCGGAACCTTGACGCCGACATTCTGCATGATCGACTGGATCTCATCGGCGGTCTCCGACGCGCCGGTCGTCAGATGGCGTACGCGGGTCAATTGATCCTGTTCGATATGTTTCAGTGACAATGTCACCCTGGAGAACACCCGGTCGGCACGGTCGGCGACGGTTTCAGGGGCGGGAACATAGGCGAGGGTGGAATTGTCGGGGGTCGCATCGGCGGGCTTGCCGCTCGACAGAAGCCTCTCAATCGACTTCAGCCCTCCCGTCAATTCCGCGTGGTCGCCTTTGGCCGCCGCACTGGCATCTCCAGAGGCATTCTTGTTCATCAGGCCGGAACTCTCGGCGCGGTCAAGCAGCGCATCGAGCTTGCCGTGGCGCGATGACAAGGCCTGCTGCTGCTCCATCAGCTTGTCGACCTTCTCCTCGACGACTTGCTGGTCGAGAAGCTGACGGGACGTAACACGGTCGACCTGGGCGCGCAGCGCCGCAATGCGATCCTCATAGTCATATTGCATGCGCGCCTGCCGGGCCATGGTGGCGCCGATCAGGTCGTCGCGCAGGACGAGATAGGAGGTGGCGAGGAGATATCCGATCGAAAAGATGCCGATGAGGCACACGACAAGCGCCGCCATCCACGGGCGCACGGTCATGTGGCGCACCGTATCGCCGCTCGCCACGATAATGGTGTACTGTCGTTTTTGTTTGCCGAAAACCCGGTTCTGAGGCTTGGCTGTCACCGAGAATCTCCCAATCGATGCACATCGGCATCCACTGGAGACTACACGGAATTATGGTTAACGATTGCTTTCCGCCTCACCCCTAGAAAACCAAAAAACTCTTATAGTTTAGTATGTTATGCATTACTTGTAGACGTAAGGGCGCGGTACAAGGAAGGCGTCAGACCGGCCTCGGCGCGGGCGATGTCATTGAACGGCGCCTTCAGCGAACCGCGGAAATTGGCGCGCACCAAATCCTGGAAGGTGCGGGCCGGATCGCGCCTTTCGCGGGCGCAGAGGAAGCGGAACCATTTGGCGCCAACGGCGACATGCCCTTTCTCGTCATTGTAGATGACATCAAGGACGGCAGCGCTCTCCAAGTCGCCCGTTTCGCGCATTTTCGCCTGCAGCGCCGGCGTCACGTCGAGGCCGCGAGCTTCGAGAATGAGCGGAACGACGGCAAGACGTGCAGTGAGGTCGTTGCGGGTTGCGTGCGCGGCCTGCCACAGGCCGTCATGGGCGGGCAGATCGCCATAGTCGGCGCCAAGATCGCGCAGACGCGCCCGCACCATGCGGAAATGCTTGGCTTCTTCGAAAGCAACCTGCATCCAGCCGTCGAAAAAGGAATTGGGCACTGGTTCGGTGGCGAAGCGCGCGACGATGTCGAGCGCCAGATCGATGGCGTTGAGCTCGATATGGGCGATGGCATGCAGCAGCGCAATGCGACCTTTGACCGTGTGCAGCGAGCGCTTCTTCATATGCTTTGGCGGCACCAGCTCCGGCTTTTCCGGCCGGCCGGGACGATCGGCAAGAGCCGGATCGAGCGGCGAGCGCAGCGACAGCGTGCGCGCAAACCAGCGGGTCGCCGATTCCTGGGCAAGCGCCGTCTTGCGATCGAGATCGGCAGAGCAGATAGCGGCTATCGCGCCGCCGCGCAGCGAAGTGATGGTCTCGATTTCCACCGGCATCAGAGTTCCTGGACAGCAGCCAAGACCTCTTCGGCATGGCCGGCCACTTTGACCTTGCTCCAAATCTTGACGATCCTGCCGTCCGCCCCAATCAGGAAAGTCGAACGCACGACGCCCATGTAGGTCCTGCCATACATGCTCTTTTCCCGCCAGACGCCGTAAGCCTCGGCGGCGGTCTTCTCTTCATCGGAAGCGAGGGGGACGGAGAGGGCGTGCTTCTTCACAAATTTGTCATGGCTCCTGACCGAATCCGGCGACATGCCGAGGACGGCCGCGCCCGCCCTTTCGAAGTCGGCGGCAAGCGCTGTGAAGGCGATCGATTCGGTCGTGCAGGCGGTCGTATCGTCCTTGGGATAAAAGAACAGCACCAATGGCTTGCCGGCAAAATCAGCAAGGCTCACACGGCCGCCGCCATCGCGCGGAAGATCGAAATCTGGCGCTCTGTCGCCGATGCCCAATTCAACCAGAGAGATTTCGGTCACGGGAAAACCTTTCTTTTGCCGGGATTTTGGATGACACTAAATACCAGCCATATATACTGCGCCGGTATGCCGTCCACATCGGACGCAGCGTCACCAACAAAATTGCAAAAAAAGAAAGGGACGCACGGGAGTGATCCGAGGCGAAAAGATTATATTCCGCAAGAAGGATCTCGTCTCGCTCGACCACTTGCCTTCCGCTCAGGTCGACGATCCTATGATCGTGCATGTCCCCGAGCGCAAACGGCGCAAGCGCTCGCATGTCTGGCATGTCTGCCGCATCACCCTTGTCTTCATCGCCTTTCTCGCCCTGATCGCCGGCGCCGTCATCGCGACCATCGAGGGCGGCATTTTCGATGAACCCCTGTCGCAGAAGGCACAGCTTGCCCTCGATCGCGCGATCGGGCCTCGCTACAAAGCGGAGGTTGGCTCGACCGTGGTCCGCTTTACGCCCACCCTGCGGCTGGAGCTGGAAGCCCGCAACGTCAATGTGGTCGACCAGGAGAGCGGCAAGCACCTGTCGACCATGTCGGCGGTCAGCATGGTGCTCGATCCGCTGGCGCTTGTCGAAGGCCGTGTCGAAGTGGCCAATGTGGCGGCAGAGGGCATCGCGCTCGACACGTCGCTGCTGCCGCAGGGCGATCCCGTCGACCTGACGATGCTGCGCGTCGATGCGTTACCGCAAGCGCTGAAGTCAGCCTTCGACAATCTCGATTTCCTCGAGCGTTTCGTCGAACGCGGCGGCACGAACTCGGTGCGCATTTCCGGCTTTGCCGTCAAGCTGGCACGACAGGAGGGCGGCGAGCCGATCTCGCTCGTGGTCGACAGCCTCACCTTCGAGCGCAGCGGACCGACATCGCTGCATCTTTATGGACAGGTTGCGGTCAACGGCTCCGTCGCGACGCTGGATGTCACCGCCGATCAACAGGAGGCTGGGCGCAGTTCTTCCCTGACCGCAAAGGTAACCAATCTCGACCTGAAGCCGTTAACGATGGCCTATGATCAGAACGGCACGCCGCGCCAGGGCATCATGAGTTTCGCCGGAATGACGGTGACCGCCATGCGTGGTGGTTCAGGGATAGAACCAAAGCTCAGCGCCTCGATCGATGTCCAACCCGGCACGCTCTACATGGACCGCGACCCGCAGGAGCTGACAAAGGCCAACATCAATCTCGCCTACAACTTCGCCCACCACACGCTTGAGATTGCGCCGTCTAAGGCTCAATTCGTCGGCACTATTGTGCCATTCTCCGGGGCGCTGATCGACCTCGACCATATCGACGCCAATGCCGGCAAGGGCTTCGGCATCGACTTCCTGATTCGTGGCGGCACGGCAGCATCCTCCATTTCGGGCGAACAGCCGGTCAGCTTCGACGGGCAGGCGACGGGGCGTTTCCTGGCGGCGACCAAGGAACTGCAATTCGAAAATCTCGGCATCTCCACGCCGCTGGGCGCGTTGTTTGGCTCCCTGCATCTGAAACTCGGAGACAGCTCGCCGGAGATCAGCTTCGGCGGCCGCGCCGACAAGCTCGATACGACCGCGATCAAGCAGCTCTGGCCGTTCTGGATGGCCTCGAAACCTCGGGTCTGGGTGGAGAAAAACCTCTTCGGCGGCACGGTGACCAATGGGGTCATTTCGGTCTTCATCCCCGCCGGACGACTGGCGGAAGCGGCGAAAACGGGCAAGCTGCAGCTCGGAAAGAACGAATTGCACATCGCCTTCGATATCGATGAGGCGCGCCTCGACGTGCCAGGCGAGATTCCGCCAATCCGGGACACCCAGGCGCATTTCGATCTGACCGGTCCGACGATGAGCGTCGATATTGCGAGCGGCACCTCCTATTTCCCCTCAGGCCGCTCGGTGACGCTGAACGACAGCAATTTCTCGATCCCGTCGGCCTACGACAAGCCATTGATGGCCACCCTCACGCTGGAAATATCCGGCACGGGCGATTCCATCGGCGAGTTGTTGACCTATAAGCCGCTGGAAGTGCTGCAGCGAACCGAGTTCAAACCGGAGAACTTCAACGGCAAGATCGTCGCCAAGGTCGATGCGACAATCGGCCTGATCAGCGATCAGAAGCCGCCGCCGCCGGTCTGGAAGGCGAACTTGCAGCTCGATGACGTCGATCTGCTGAAGCCGATGAACAACCGCAAGATTTCCAATCTTACGGGCGAGATCGACGCCGATCCCCAATCCGTGCATCTGGATGCCCAGGCGCAGATCGACGGCATTCCAGCGCAAATCGATATGGTCGAACCGACGGACGGCAAATCAACGGCCAAACGCAGTCGCGTGATCACTGCCACGCTCACCGATGCCCAACGTAACAGCGTCATACCGGGTCTCAATGACATTATCGATGGCCCGATTAAGATAGAACTCACGCGCATCGACGACGATCGGCAGGGCGTCAAGATCGACCTCGCCAAGGCGGCCTTGACCGTTCCGTGGGTCGGCTGGTCGAAAGGCAGCGGCATTCCAGCCACCGCCCAATTCGAGGCCTCCGGGCCGGACAGCCAGACAGTGCTCAAAAATTTCGTCCTCAAAGGAGATGGCTTCGGTGTCAGCGGCGATCTCGTCGTCAGCAAGGGTGGCCTGTCTTCGGCAAATTTCGATAGCGTCAAGCTTTCCGCGCTCGATGATTTCGCGCTGTCGATCAAGCACGGCAAAAGCGGCAACTACGACATATCCGTCGCCGGCAATTCGGCCGATCTCCGGCCAGTTCTGGCGCGGCTGAAAACAGCATCCAGCGACAAAAGTGACAACAAGGATGATTCGTCCGGTGCAACGATCCGGGCCAATCTCGATAAGGTCGTCGGCTTCAACGATGAGTCGATCGGAAATCTCAAGGGCGTCTATTCCATCGTCGGCGGCCGCACGATAGCTGCGGATTTCTCCGGCCTCACGCACAGCGGCGAGGCCGTCGTCAGCCAGGTGAGCAAGGGCGGAGACGGCGGAACTATTCGCATCACCAGCGGCGATGCGGGCGCAGTGGCGCGTTTTGCCGATCTCTACAAGCATCTGCAAGGCGGCCTGCTCAATCTGTCGCTACGCTCCACGGGAACTGATGCCTGGGACGGTTCGCTCGATATCCGTAACTTCGCCATCATCGACGAAAAGAAGCTTTCGACCATCGTTTCCACACCGAGCGGCAAAAATGGGCGAAGCCTGAATTCGGCCGTCAAACAGAATATCGATACGCGATCCCAGAGTTTCGAGCGCGGTTTCGCGCGCTTGGTGCTGCGTAAGGGGACGCTTGCGGTGGAAAATGGCGTTGTCCGCGGCGTACAGGTGGGCGCGACGTTTCAAGGCACGGTGAAGGACGCGAACGGCAACATGGACCTGACGGGCACGTTCATGCCCGCCTATGGCCTCAACCGGCTGTTCGCCGAAGTGCCGATCGTCGGATTCATCCTTGGCAACGGCAGCGACCGCGGCCTGATCGGCATCACGTTCAGGCTCACCGGAAACTTTGAAAAACCGAACCTGCAGATCAACCCGCTGTCGATCATCGCACCGGGCGTGTTCCGGCAGATCTTCGAGTTCTGAGCTTCACGCCGAGCACGCAGGCCAAACCGATCATCGTTCGTTCGCCAACCGCTCGCGTATGCGTTCAGGTCCGCCGATCATGCGCCGGGCGGAAGGTCGCTCAGGATCGACCACGCGCCAGAACGGGGCAGTGCCGTCTTGACTGATTTGCACCAGATGTCGCTGGACGGTCACGGGGCAGCAGGCATCCGCTCCATATTCCCTGGCGAGCGCCCGTCTTATCTTGGCAATGTCAGATAATTCGCCAGGAGGGGCGGCCCGGAGTGCCCGAGCAACCATGTCCTTGCTGGGAATCAGCATGCTCTGCGTGAGGCTTTTACCTTTACGCCTCGTTTCGATTACCGGCAGTTCGTCCATAACTCGCCTCCAGAGTTGATCTCTACAAAAGACGAACGGAAATGCCATGGTCCGACATGACCGTGCATTAAATTGCTGCGGAGGCGCTGAAAGCGTAAAAAAGCCGGCGGGTTGCGCCGGCTTTCGTGTTTCGGTGTCAGGCAGCCTATTAAGCAGCAGGGCGGATCAGGATGTGCTTCTTCTTGCCGAGCGACAGCTTGATGACGCCATCGGCGGTGACTTCGCCGTTGCCGATCACCTTGCGTTCGTCGCTGATCGCCTGATCATTGATGCGCACGGCGCCGCCCTGGACATGACGGCGGGCTTCGCCGTTCGAGCCGGCGAGACCCGCGCGGACGATCAGCGAGAGCAGCCCGATGCCGGCGTCGAGTTCGGATGCGGGAAGATCGACGGACGGCAGGTTTTCAGAAAGCCCGCCTTCCTCAAAGGTTTTGCGCGCGGTTTCGGCGGCAAGTTCGGCGGCTTGGCGGCCATGCAGGATCGCGGTGACTTCGGTGGCGAGGATCTTCTTGACCTCGTTGATCTCCGAGCCGGCGAGGGCGGAAAGGCGGGCGATCTCGTCCATCGGCAGCGTGGTATAAAGCTTCAGGAAGCGGGAGACGTCCGCATCCTCGGTGTTGCGCCAGTATTGCCAGAAATCATAGGCCGAGAGCAGGTCGGCGTTCAGCCAGATCGCGCCGGAGGCCGACTTGCCCATTTTGGCACCCGAGGAGGTGGTCAACAGTGGCGAGGTCAGAGCAAAAAGCTGCTTGGTCCCCATGCGGTGACCGAGGTCGATACCGTTGACGATATTGCCCCATTGATCCGAACCACCCATTTGCAGGCGGCAGTCGTAACGCTTGGCCAGTTCGACGAAGTCGTAGGCCTGCAGGATCATGTAGTTGAATTCGAGGAAGGACAGCGACTGCTCGCGATCCAGGCGCGTCTTGACGCTATCGAAGGAGAGCATGCGGTTGACCGAGAAATGGCGGCCGACGTCGCGCAGGAATTCCAGGTAGTTGAGCGAACGCAGCCACTCCGCGTTGTTGATCATCAACGCATCTTTGGGGCCTTCGCCGTATGTCAGGTAGTTGGAGAAGACGCGCTTGATCGAGGCGATGTTGCTTTCAATGGTATCGATCGTCATCAACTGACGCGATTCCTCCTTGAAAGAGGGATCGCCGACCATGCCGGTACCGCCACCCATGAGCGAGACGGCACGGTGGCCGGTCGCCTGCAGCCAATGCAACATCATGATCTGGATCAGCGAGCCCGCATGCAGGCTCGGCGCCGTCGGGTCGAAGCCGATATAGGCCGTCACGGTTTCCTTGGCGAAGAGGTCGTCGAGGCCGGCTTCATCGGAAATCTGGTGGATGAAGCCGCGCTCTTGCAAGGTGCGCAGGAAATCGGATTTGAACTCAGCCATGATCTTGGTCTCTCGGGGCGCCGCAGGTGTGCCATGCGGCGAAATCGCTATTGTTGAACCGTCGCGGCGCGTTTAGCACTGATTTATCGGCTCGTCACCATTTTGGTTGACTGCCGCGTGGGAAGTTTGAGCAGGATTGGGAAGCGACGCGACCAATGAGCGACACCATTATATTGGAGACCCCGCGTCTCATTCTGACGATGTGGGACAAGTGCGACGCCGAGCTCATCAGACAATTGCATTCGACGATCGAGACGACTCGCTATCTCTCGGGCGCCGCGCCATGGACTCTTGAGAAGGCCGAGGCGCGCCTCAAAAGCTGGTTTAATGAACAGGCGCGCGATGGCGTGACCAAATACAAGATGCTCAGACGCGACGACGGCCGTTTCATCGGACGGGCTGGCTTTTCCCGGTTTGAGGAGAGCGAACGCGGCGAATTCGAACTCGGTTATTCCATCCGTCGGGAAGCCTGGGGAAATGGTTATGCCACCGAAATTGCAGGGGCGCTTGCGGACTGGTTTTTCCAACGCGGTTTCGCTCGCCAGTTCATCGCCTTCACCCATCCGGAAAACGCCGCGTCGCAGCGGGTTCTCCGTAAAATCGGCATGCAATATCGCGCGCCGATTGTGATCGACGGCGTTTCAGGTCTCAGTTTTCAGATGTCGCGGTAACGGAAAGCCTTCTCCCCGAAGGGAGAAGGGGTAAATCACCTGATCCGCTTGGCTGCCGGTTCTGGCACCAATTCGCCATTCAGACGACGATCGAGATAGTCTTCACATTCGCCGAGCAGCGTATCGACCTGGCCATTGAAGAAATGGTTGGCGCCGGGGACGATCCTGTGGGTGATGAGGATGCCCTTCTGCGTCTTCAGCTTTTCGACGAGGCCGTTGACGTCCTTTTCCGGAGCGACCTTGTCGG
This sequence comes from Rhizobium sp. NXC24, assembly GCF_002944315.1. Taxonomy (NCBI): domain Bacteria; kingdom Pseudomonadati; phylum Pseudomonadota; class Alphaproteobacteria; order Hyphomicrobiales; family Rhizobiaceae; genus Rhizobium; species Rhizobium sp. NXC24. The sequence goes on along the minus strand of NZ_CP024311.1, from coordinate 2,095,068 downwards.
AATCACCGTTGATGATCAGGCCCGAGGACGGGCAGGGCGCCAGGAACGAGAAATCATAGATGTTCGGCTGTGGTGCGATCGACATGAAGCCTTCGATTTCCGGTCGGCGCATCAGAAGCTGCATGCCGATCCAGGCGCCGAAGGAATAGCCGGCGACCCAGCAGCTCTTCGAATCCGGGTGCAGGCTCTGCACCCAGTCGAGCGCCGAAGCGGCGTCAGACAATTCGCCGGCGCCATGGTCGAATTCGCCCTGGCTGCGGCCGATACCGCGGAAATTGAAGCGAAGCGTCGTGAAGCCGCGCTTCTGGAACATATAGAAGAGCTGGTAGACGACCTGATTGTTCATCGTGCCGCCGAATTGCGGATGAGGGTGCAGGATAATAGCGATCGGGGCGCTCTTTTCCTTGGATGGCTGATAGCGGCCTTCAAGGCGGCCTGCGGGGCCGTTGAAAATAACTTCGGGCATCGATACTCCGGCTCTTCTTTTTCTGCGTTCAAACTAGGCGGGACGCAGCAAGTTGACTTGACTAATGCGCTCATCTTTTCTAGAACGCAGTTTAGAACAATTCGAAACTTGGCACGATCTTCCATGCGTTGTTTGTGCAACGGTTTGTCGAACGTGTCATAAGGCATGCCCGGCTGAAATTTCAAGGAAAATGAGCCGGGCACAACAAGGCTTCGTCAGGCAGGAAGAAGATTATGGCGGCAACGCGCCTTTATCTCGACTGGAATGCCACCGCACCGCTTCATCCGGCGGCGCGCGACGCTATGTTGCACGCCTTGGACCTCTATGGAAACCCCAATTCTGTTCATGGCGAAGGGCGTGCGACGCGGGCGGCGATCGAAGCTGCGCGCCGGCAGGTCGCAAGTCTGACGGGGGCCGAACCGGCTCATGTCGTCTTTACCAGCGGCGCAACGGAAGCCGCCAACATGGTGCTGACGCCGGAATTCCGCATGGGCCGTACGCCCCTTGCGATCGGCCATCTCTATATATCGGCAATCGAGCATCCAGCCCTCAGGGAGGGTGGCCGATTCCCGAAGGAAAAGATCAGCGAAATACCGGTGACATCGGACGGTGTTGTCGATCTTGCTGCGCTGGAAGCGATGCTTTCGGCCCATGACAAGGCAAGTGGGCTGCCGATGGTGGCGATCATGCTTGCTAACAACGAAACCGGCATTCTCCAGCCCGTGCGCGAAGCGGCTGAGATCGTGCAGGCATTCGGCGGCCTCTTGGTCGTCGACGCCGTGCAGGCGGCAGGCCGGGTTCCGATCGATATCAACGAGATCGGCGCCGACTTCCTCGTCATCTCATCGCATAAGATCGGCGGACCGAAAGGGGCCGGCGCGCTCGTCTCTCGCGGCGAAGTGCTGATGCCGAAGCCGCTGATCCATGGCGGCGGACAGGAAAAAGGGCATCGTTCCGGCACGGAGAACGCATTGGCCGTCGTCGGCTTCGGCGCGGCCGCGGCCGCGGCCGCCGCCGAGTTCGACAGCCGCAATGCGGCCGCTGCGAAACTCCGTGACCGACTGGAGGAGGGCATGCGGCTTGCCGCGCCCGATGTCATCATTCACGGCGAAGGCGGCCCGCGCGTGCCGAATACCAGTTTCTTCACCCTGCCGGGGCTGAAGTCCGAAACCGGACAGATCGCCTTCGATCTCGAAGGGGTGGCGATTTCGGCAGGTTCCGCCTGCTCTTCCGGCAAGGTGGGTGAAAGCCATGTGCTGATGGCGATGGGCTGCGATCCCAAGCTCGGGGCGCTGCGCATTTCGCTTGGATTTACGACGACCGAAGAGGATGTCGAACGCGCGATTGCTGCGTTCGCCCGAATTGCGGGACGGCGTAAACTTGCCGGAGCTGCGGCCTAACGGCCACAATTTTGCGGAAACAGAAATTTCCGCTTGCCAAGCGGGCTGAAAAGTCCCTTTTGGCCGACTACATAGAGGGTAGACATTTCAGTCTGCCGCAACGTTGACAAGCTGCCGGACCTTGGATCCGGCGAGATTGGAGAACGACATGCCTGCAGTCCAGGAAACAGTCGATCAGGTTCGCTTGATCGATGTGGACCAGTATAAGTACGGTTTTGAGACCACCATCGAGGTGGAAAAGGCTCCCAAGGGTCTTTCCGAAGACATTATCCGCTTCATCTCTGCCAAGAAGCAGGAACCGGAATGGATGCTGGAATGGCGCCTCGAGGCTTATCGTCGCTGGTTGACGCTTGAAGAGCCCACATGGGCGCGCGTCGACTATCCGAAGATCGACTTCAACGATATTCACTATTACGCAGCGCCGAAGAAGTTTGCCGGTCCGAAATCGCTCGACGAAGTCGACCCGGAGCTGCTGAAGACCTATGAAAAGCTCGGCATCCCCCTGCGTGAGCAGGAGATCCTTGCTGGCGTCGAGAAGCCGAAGATCGCCGTCGATGCGGTGTTCGATTCGGTCTCGGTGGTCACCACCTTCAAGGAAGAGCTGAAGAAGGCCGGCGTGATCTTCATGTCGATTTCGGAGGCGATCCGCGAGCATCCTGATCTCGTGCGCAAATATCTCGGCTCCGTCGTTCCGACGACCGACAATTTCTATGCGACGCTGAATTCGGCCGTGTTCACCGATGGCTCCTTCGTCTTCGTGCCGAAGGGCGTGCGGTGCCCAATGGAGCTTTCCACCTATTTCCGCATCAACGAGAAGAACACCGGCCAGTTCGAGCGTACGCTGATCATCGCCGAAGAGGGAGCCTATGTCTCCTATCTCGAAGGCTGCACCGCGCCGCAGCGCGACGAAAATCAGCTGCATGCGGCTGTCGTCGAACTGATTGCCCTGGACGACGCAGAGATCAAGTATTCGACCGTTCAGAACTGGTATCCGGGCGACAAGCACGGCAAGGGCGGCATCTATAACTTCGTCACCAAGCGTGGCGATTGCCGCGGCGATCGCTCGAAGATCTCCTGGACCCAGGTCGAGACCGGCTCAGCGATCACCTGGAAATACCCGTCCTGCATCCTGCGCGGCGACGACAGCCGTGGCGAGTTCTACTCGATCGCCGTGTCCAACGGCCACCAGCAGGTCGACAGCGGCACCAAGATGATCCACCTCGGCAAGAACACGTCGAGCCGCATCATTTCGAAGGGCATCGCCGCCGGCGTATCGCAGAACACCTATCGCGGCCAGGTCTCGGCGCATCGCCGCGCGACCAACGCCCGCAACTTCACGCAATGCGACTCGCTGCTGATCGGCGACAAATGCGGTGCGCATACGGTGCCTTATATCGAGGCGAAGAACTCGTCGGCGCATTTCGAGCACGAGGCCACCACGTCGAAGATCTCCGAGGACCAGTTGTTCTATTGCCTGCAGCGCGGCATCCCGGAAGAAGCGGCGATTGCGTTGATCGTCAACGGCTTCGTCAAGGAAGTCCTGCAGGAGTTGCCGATGGAGTTCGCCGTTGAAGCGCAGAAGCTGATCGGCATCTCGCTGGAAGGCAGCGTAGGGTAAAGCCCTCGACAAGAGACATGTTTTTGGCGCGCAAGCGGCGCGCCGCACCTTCATTCCTTCGATAGGATTCTACTATGCTTGAAATCAAGAACCTGCACGCCCGCATCGCCGAAGACGGCACCGAGATCATCCGCGGCCTGGACCTGACGGTGAAGGCTGGCGAAGTGGCTGCCATCATGGGTCCGAACGGCTCCGGCAAGTCGACGCTCTCCTACATTCTTTCCGGCCGCGACGATTACGAAGTCACGGAAGGCGATATCCTCTACAATGGCGAGAGCATTCTGGAACTCGACGCCGCCGAACGCGCCGCCAAGGGCATCTTCCTGGCTTTCCAATATCCGGTCGAAATTCCCGGCGTCGCCACGATGCAGTTCCTGAAGGTGGCGATGAACGAGCAGCGCAAGGCGCGCGGCGAAGCCGAACTGACGACGCCTGACTTCATGCGCCGCGTCAAGGACGCTGCCGGCAAGCTGCAGATCAACACCGAGATGCTGAAGCGCCCGCTGAACGTCGGTTTCTCCGGCGGCGAGAAGAAGCGCGCCGAAATCCTGCAGATGGCACTCCTCGAGCCGCAGCTTTGCGTGCTGGACGAAACCGATTCCGGTCTCGATATCGATGCGCTGAAGATCGTCGCCGACGGCGTCAATGCGCTGCGTTCTCCCGATCGCGCCGTGATCGTCATCACCCACTATCAGCGCCTGCTCGACTATATCATCCCGGACACCGTGCACGTGCTCTACAAGGGCCAGGTGATCAAGTCCGGCGACAAGACGCTGGCGCATGAGCTCGAAGCCAACGGCTATGCCGACATCATCGGGGCTGCGGCCTGATCGGGGCGGAAAGGATACGTCGATGAACATTCAGACGACGAGCCGTCTGACCGCCGCTGAGACGGCGCTGATCGAGGCTTATAACAACCAGTTGGGCGATTTGCCGGGTGATGGCGACGTGCTCGCCGTCCGCGACCGTTTGCTGGACGATCTCAAGACCGCTGGCCTGCCGACGCGGCGTTTCGAAGCCTGGCATTATACCGATTTCAAGACCCTGCTGCGTTCCGTCCCGACAGACATAGGCGCCGGCAGCGTCGAGCCCTTATCGCCGACCGTTCCCGGTTCGGCCGTGCTATCGGTTCTGCAGGGCAGCACGAGCGGCAAAACCTCGGTCGATGGCCTGGTTGTCCGCCGTTATGCCGATAGTCTGGCTGACGGTACCGCCGCCGCTCGGCTGACCGCGCTAGGAAGGGATGACGCCATCGGCCGCATCAACGGCAGCTTCGTGCGCGACGGCTATGTCATCGAATTTCCGGATGGGACTGAGCTTGATGCGCCGCTCGAAATCCAGTTCATCCATGCCGGTGGCCAGATCCATAGCCGTCTGCCGGTCTCGTTCGGCGCCGATGTCAAGGCGACCGTGATCGAACGCCACCAGGCCGTGCCCGGTGCTGCGGCAATGGTCTCCTCGGTCAGCGATATCAAGATCGGCAAGGGTGCCGAAGTGACCTGGATCATCCTGCAGGAGCAGGGAACCGAGGATACGCATCTCGGCCAGATTCGCGTCGACCTCGGCGCGCAGGCTAAGCTGAAGCTGTTCGTCATCAATGCCGGCGGCAAGCTGGTGCGCCAGGAGCTGCATGTAAAAGTCACAGGCGAGGGCTCCGACCTTGTTCTGCGCGGCGTCAATTTGCTCGGTGGCGATACGCATACCGATGTGACGCTGGTGCTTGGCCACGACGTACCGCATACGGGCTCGACGGAGATCATGCGCAACGTGGTGTTCGACCGCGCTCGCGGTGTCTTCCAAGGCATGATCCGGGTCGCTCCGGATGCGCAGAAGACCGATGCCCGCATGGCCTGCAACACGCTGCTGATGTCCGACGATGCCGAGTTCTCGGTCAAGCCGGAGCTGGAAATCTTCGCCGACGATGTGCAGTGCGGCCATGGCGCCACGGTTGCCGATATCGACGAGAACCATCTCTACTACATGATGGCGCGCGGTATCCCCAGGAACAAGGCCCGCGCCATGCTGGTCAATGCCTTCGTGGCCGAGATTATCGAAGAGCTGGAAGACGAAGCCCTGGTCGAGGCGCTGGAAGGCGTTATCTCGGACTGGCTCGAAAATCACGCCTGATTGGAGCAATGCTCGTGGACAAGATCGTACCAGCCACCGCCTATGACGTCGAAGCAATCCGCCGGGATTTTCCGATCCTGTCGACGACCGTCCATGGCAAACCGCTGGTCTATCTTGACAACGGTGCATCAGCACAGAAGCCGCAGGTCGTGATCGACGCGATCTCGCATGCCTATTCTCGCGAATATGCGAACGTGCATCGCGGGCTGCATTTCCTGTCCAATGCGGCCACCGAGGCCTATGAGGCTGCGCGCGAAAAAGTGCGCCGCTTCCTGAATGCGCCGTCGGTGGATGATATCATCTTCACCAAGAATTCCACCGAAGCGATCAATACCGTCGCCTATGGCTGGGGCATGCCCAAGCTGGGCGAGGGCGACGAGATCGTCGTCTCCATTATGGAGCATCACTCCAACATAGTGCCCTGGCATTTCATCCGCGAGCGGCAGGGCGCCAAGTTGGTCTGGGTGCCGGTGGATGACGATGGGGCCTTCCATATCGAGGATTTCGAAAAGAGCCTGACGGAACGTACCAAGCTCGTTGCGATCACCCACATGTCGAATGCGCTTGGCACCATCGTTCCGGTCAAAGAAGTCTGCCGCATCGCGCATGAGCGCGGCATTCCGGTGCTGATCGACGGCTCGCAAGGCGCCGTGCACCTGCCCGTCGACGTGCAGGACATTGATTGCGACTGGTATGTCATGACCGGCCACAAGCTCTACGGCCCTTCGGGGATCGGCGTGCTCTATGGCAAGAAGGACAGGTTGCGCGAGATGCGGCCCTTCCAGGGCGGCGGCGAGATGATCTTCGACGTCACCGAGGATAACGTCACTTACAATGATCCGCCGCATCGTTTCGAAGCCGGCACTCCGCCCATCGTTCAGGCGATCGGACTTGGCGCCGCGCTCGACTATATGGAAAGCGTCGGCCGAGAGGCGATCGCCCGGCACGAGGCCGATCTCGCGGCATATGCGGCGGAGCGGCTGCGGGAGATCAATTCGCTGCGCGTTTTCGGCACGGCACCCGGCAAAGGTGGTATTTTCTCCTTCGAACTCGCGGGTATCCATTCCCACGATGTTTCGATGGTGATCGACCGGCAGGGCGTTGCCGTACGCGCGGGCACACATTGCGCCCAGCCGCTCTTGAAACGCTTCGGCGTGACCTCCACATGCCGTGCATCGTTCGGCATGTACAATACCCGTGCCGAGGTGGATGCCCTGGCCGATGCGCTGGAATATGCGCGAAAATTCTTTGCCTAAGGAGGCAAGCGATGTCACTCGATGAAAGCGAACAGAAGATCGACGTGCGCGAGGGCATCGTGCATTCCAGCATTCCCGAGGCCGAACTGGCGCGCCTCAGCGAGGATGTCATCAGCGCGCTGAAGACGGTCTATGACCCTGAAATTCCTGCCGACATCTTCGAACTCGGTCTCGTCTACAAGATCGACATCGAGGACGATCGCATGGTGAAGATCGTCATGACGCTGACCGCGCCGGGTTGCCCCGTCGCCGGCGAGATGCCTGGCTGGGTCGAAAATGCGGTCGGTGCTGTCGAAGGGGTTTCCGGCGTCGAAGTCAGCATGACCTTCGATCCGCCGTGGACGCCGGATCGCATGTCCGAAGAGGCGCAGGTGGCCGTCGGCTGGTATTGAAGCTTTAAGCCGCCCGCTTTACATTATGACTCGAAGCACCGGATCTTGACCCCGGTTGTGGAAGGAGAATGGGCCCATGGGCTTTGCAGTAATGAGCATGACGGATGACGCGGCAGCGCGCGTCAAGGCGATCGTCGAAAATTCCGGTCCCGATGCCAAGGGCGTTCGCGTCGGCATCAAGAAGGGCGGCTGCGCCGGGATGGAATATACCATCGACCTGGTGACCGAACCGAATGCCAAGGACGACCTGATCGAGCGCAACGGCGCCAAGGTCTGGGTCGAGCCGTCGGCCGTGCTTTATCTCCTTGGCACCGAGATGGGTTTCGAAACCACCACGCTGCGTTCCGGCTTCACCTTCACCAATCCCAACCAGACGTCGGCCTGCGGCTGCGGCGAATCCGTCGAGTTGAAGCCCGCCGATCTCGCGGCCCTGGCTGCGCAGCGTCAGGCCGCTCCGGCGGTCTGAACAAACCTTTCGCCGCCTTAGTATCAGGCAGCGTCCGATTTGCGGTCGGCCACCGGCACCGGCGTCAGTTTCAAGCCAAGTGCTTTCACGACCTTTAGAATCGTCGCAAATTCCGGATTTCCATCGCCACTGAGCGCCCGATAGAGCGCTGAGCGGTTCATGCTGACATCCTTGGCAAGCTTGCTCATGTTGCGCGTTCGCGCCACGGCGCCGAGGGCCCTGGCGATGTGAGAGGGATCGTCGGTTTCGAAAGCGGCTGCAATATAGCCATCCATGGCGTCCATGCTGATGAGCTTTTCCCCATCCATCCCATATGCCTTTCCGTATAAGCCAGTCGCGGATGAGCGCAGCTTCGCTCTCATGTAAGCCATGTCCGCAGGCACACATGGGCGGTGACATCCGCATGGCAGTTCTCAAATTGATTTTTTACGAGCAAAAACGCCGCGCGTCCGATCGGACACGCGGCGCTGTCATAGAGATTTTTCGCGATAGATTTATGTCGGACAGGAGTGAAGCGGCTGAACCGCTTCACTTTTTCGGAAAAGCGCTTACTCGGCAGCTTCGGCGTAGGCCTCGACCGGTGGGCAGGTGCAGATGAGATTCCGATCGCCGAAGACATTGTCCACACGGTTGACGGGCGACCAGTATTTGTCGACCCGGAATGCACCCGGCGGGAAGCAGGCTTGCTCGCGGGAATAGGGCCGGTTCCACTCGCCGACGAGGTCTTCAACCGTGTGCGGCGCATTTTTCAGCGGGTTGTCAGTCTTGTCCATCCGGCCTTCTTCGATGGCGCGGGCCTCCTCGCGGATCGCAAGCATCGCCTCGCAGAACCGGTCGAGTTCGGCCTTGGTCTCCGATTCGGTCGGTTCGATCATCAGCGTGCCGGCAACCGGCCAGCTCATGGTGGGCGCGTGGAAGCCGCAATCGATCAGGCGCTTGGCGACGTCATCGACGGTGACGCCGGCGCTGTCGACCAGCGGGCGCGTGTCGATGATGCATTCATGCGCCACGCGGCCAGTCTTCGACTTGTAGAGCACGTCGTAAGCGCCATTCAGCCGCGCTGCGATATAGTTGGCGTTGAGGATTGCGACCTTCGTCGCCTGCGTCAGCCCTTCGCCGCCCATCATCAGGCAGTAGCTCCAGGAAATCGGCAGGATCGAAGCAGAGCCGAAGGCTGCGGCGGAGACCGCACCGCTGCGGCCGTCCATCTCCGGATGGCCGGGCAGGTGCGCCGCCAGATGCGCCTTGACGCCGATCGGCCCCATGCCGGGGCCGCCGCCGCCGTGCGGAATGCAGAAGGTCTTGTGCAGGTTCAGGTGGCTGACGTCGGAGCCGATGTCGCCGGGACGAGAGAGGCCGACCATGGCGTTCATATTGGCGCCATCGAGATAGACTTGGCCACCGTGCATATGCACGACATCACAAATCTCTTTCACCGTCTCTTCGAAGACGCCGTGCGTCGACGGATAGGTGATCATGCAGCAGGAGAGATTGGCCGCATATTGCTCCGCCTTGGCGCGGAAGTCCGCCATGTCGATATCGCCGTCATCGCTGACCTTGACGACGACCACCTTCATGCCTGCCATCTGTGCAGAAGCCGGATTGGTGCCGTGGGCCGAGGTCGGGATCAGGCAGATGTCGCGATGACCCTGGCCGTTGGCGATGTGATAGTTGCGGATGGTGAGCAGGCCGGCATATTCGCCCTGCGCGCCGGAATTCGGCTGCATGGAGAAGGCGTCATAGCCCGTCACAGCGCAAAGTTTTTCCGTCAGGTCATCGATCATTTCACGATAACCGAGCGCCTGATCGGCCGGGACGAAAGGATGAATATCCGCGAATTCCGGCCAACTTATCGGCAACATCTCAGCCGTTGCATTAAGCTTCATCGTGCAGGAGCCGAGCGGGATCATCGAGCGGTCGAGCGCCAGATCACGATCGGAGAGCCGGCGGATATAGCGGGTCATCTCGCTTTCGGCACGGTTCATATGGAAGATCGGATGCGTCAGATATTCGCTGGTGCGCAGCAGGTTCTTCGGCAATCGATAGCCGGATTCGAAGTCGGCGAGGCGGAAATTGCCGCCGAAGGCACGCCAGACGGCTTCCAGCGTTGCCGGACGGCTTCGCTCGTCAAGGCTCATGCCGATCTTGGTTTCGCCCACCTTGCGCAGATTGACGCCTTCGGCGACAGCCGCGCGCAGGATCAGGCCCTGCATATGGCCGACCTCCACGGTGATCGTATCGAAGAAAGTCTCAGGCTCGATCTTGTAGCCGAGCCTTTCCAGGCCCTTTGCCATCAACACGGCTTTCTGATGCACCTGCTGGGCGATCGCCTTGATGCCCTGGGGGCCGTGGAAGACGGCATACATGGAAGCCATGACGGCGAGCAGCACCTGCGCGGTGCAGATGTTCGACGTCGCCTTTTCACGGCGAATGTGCTGCTCACGAGTCTGCAGCGACAGGCGATAGGCGCGGTTGCCGCGGGCGTCGACGGAAACGCCGACCAAGCGGCCGGGCATGGAGCGCTTATAGGCATCCTTGACGGCCATGTAGGCCGCATGGGGTCCGCCATAGCCGACTGGCACGCCAAAGCGCTGCGATGAGCCGACGGCAATGTCCGCGCCCATTTCGCCGGGCGATTTAAGTAGCGTCAAGGCCAGTGGATCGGCGGCGACCACGGCGATGGCGCCGGTCTGATGCAGCCTTGCAATCAAGCCGGTGAAGTCGTTGATGTGACCATGCGTGCCCGGATATTGGAAGATGGCGCCGAAGACATCGACCGGATCGAGATCGGTGAAGGGATTGCCGACGATGACGGTCCAGCCAAGCGGTTCGGCGCGGGTCTTGATCAATGCGATTGTCTGCGGATGGCAATCGGCATCGACGAAGAAAGCCTTGGCCTTTGATTTCGCCACGCGCTCGGCCATCGCCATGCCTTCGGCGGCAGCGGTTGCTTCGTCGAGCAGCGAGGCGTTGGCAACATCGAGGCCCGTCAGATCGCAGATCATCGTCTGGTAGTTCAGCAGCGCCTCGAGGCGGCCCTGGCTGATTTCCGGCTGATAGGGCGTATAGGCCGTGTACCAGGCGGGATTTTCCAGGATATTGCGCTGGATGACCGGAGGCGTGATCGTGCCGTAATAGCCCTGGCCGATCAGCGAGACGAGGACCTTGTTCTTGTTGGCGGTCTCGCGCAGCTTGTCGAGCGCCTCACGTTCCGTCATCGGCGCAGCCCAGGTGAGCGGCGCCTTCTGGCGGATGGTGGGCGGCAGCGTCGCATTAATCAGCCCGTCGAGGCTGTCATAGCCGATCGCCTTCAGCATATCAGCCATTTCAGACGGAGAGGGACCGATATGGCGGCGATTGGCGAAATCGTAGGGCTGGTAGTCGGTGAATGTGAATTCCGTAGGCGTATTCATTACGCAATGAACTCCTTATATCCGGATTCATCAAGTAAACCATCGGCATCAGCAATATTCTTCAGCTTCAGCTTGAAGAACCAGCCAGCGCCCATCGGATCAGAATTGACGAGCGCCGGATCGGCGGTGATGGCTTCGTTGATCTCGGTGATCTCGCCGTCGAGCGGACAATAGACTTCGGACGCCGCCTTGACGGATTCGACCGTCGCCGCATCGTCTCCCTTGGAGAAGCTGGCGCCGACCTCGGGCAATTCCACGAAAACCAGATCGCCGAGCTGTTCGGCGGCATGCGCCGTGATCCCAACGGTCGCGACATCGCCTTCGATGTTGAGCCACTCATGTTCTTCGGTGAATTTCAGCATGGAAGATCCTCTCTGGAATATGACGTTTTCAGCGTTTGTAGGTGGGAGTGATGAAGGGCAGGGAAGAGACAGCGACGGGCAGGTACTTGCCACGAACCTCGGCAAAGACCTGTGTTCCCGGTGCGGCGAAACCAACTGGCACATAGCCCATGGCAACGGGGCCTTCGACGCTCGGCCCGAAGCCGCCGGAAGTGACTTCACCGATCTCGGTCTTACCCTCGGCGTCGGCATAAAGCTGGGCGTGGCCACGCACCGGCGCCTTGCCTTCCGGCTTCAGACCGACACGGCGGCGCGAGGCACCATTGTCGAATTCAGCAAGGATGCGGCCGGCACCGGGAAAGCCGCCGGCGCGGGCACCGCCGGTCTTGCGGGCTTTCTGGACGGCCCATTCGAGCGCGGCTTCCACCGGCGTCGTCGTCTGATCGATATCGTTGCCATAGAGGCAGAGCCCGGCTTCGAGACGCAGGGAATCGCGGGCGCCGAGGCCGATCGGCTGGACATCGGGATGTTCGAGCAGCCGCTGGGCAATATCCTCAGCCTTGTCGGCCGGTACGGAAATCTCAAAGCCGTCTTCGCCGCTATAGCCGGAGCGGGAGACGAGACAGGAAACGTCATGCAGGCGGCAATGGCGGACATCCATGAATTTCATATGGGCGAGATCCGCCCAGAGTTCGGCAAGCACTGAAACGGCACGCGGCCCCTGCAGCGCGATCAAGGCGCGATCAAGTAAAGTGACTTCGCAGCTATCGCCGATATGATCTTGAAGATGCTTGAGATCTGCATCCTTACAGGCGGCGTTGACGACAACGAAGAGGTAGTCGTCCATGTGGGTGATCATCAGATCGTCGAGAATGCCACCGTTGTCATCGGTGAAGAAACCGTAGCGTTGACGGCCTTCGGCGAGCCCGAGAATATCGACCGGCACTAGGCTTTCCAGTGCAAGCGCCGCATCCTCATATCTTCCGGAACGGGCTCGGATCGTGACCTGACCCATGTGGGAGACGTCGAACACGCCGGCCGATGCGCGGGTCCAGAGATGTTCCTTGAGCACGCCCGCGGGATATTGCACCGGCATGTCATAGCCGGCGAAGGGAACCATACGGGCACCGAGCGACAGATGCAGGGCATGAAGGGGTGTCTTCTTGAGGGCAGCGGTCTCGTCCAAATGACGCCTCCGGGTTTTGCGCTTGGCTAAAAGCGCAGAGCTCAAAATTCAGGCGCGGCTGCGCCTTCGATGAGCCCCCTCTGTCTGTTTGCCTGAGATTGTTATCCCTTCGGCGAGCGCTTGCGCGCTACTCTCCAGAGTTCCGTCTGCCCCATGTTGGTCCTTTGGCCTGAGAGTTTCCGGGGCGGTTGCTCCTTCGGCACCGGCTTGCGCCGGATTCTCCCAACAGGGTTGGGTGCCATTATCTGGTAGTCGCCAGAGATGGCAAGGGGCAAATGTCGCTCTGAAACAAATTTTTGTCGTGGCGACTTGATGAGCGGAGGCCGGTACGCGCGACCGATGGATGCAGGGGACTTTGCAATCGCGCTTCGAGAAGCTATCCCATGGTGCCAATATAGGAGCCGGGCAGGAGACAATGATGAACCGCAAATTCGCCGCCGCATTGCTGATTTCGGCGACCACACTTTCATTCTCGGCTGTCGCCGTCATGGCGCAGCAGAGCGACGACATGAGCAAAATGCCCGGGATGCATATGGATGCCGGCAAAGCGCCGGCGGGTTCGGCTGCAGCCAAGCTCGGCGATCTCGACATCAGCGGCGGCTATGTCCGCGCCATGCTGCCGGGGCAGCCGGTCGGTGGCGGCTACATCACTATTCACAATGGCGGCAGCAGCGACGACAGGTTGACGTCCGTGACCTCAGCGGCCGCCGGCAAGGTGGAGCTGCACGAGATGAAGATGCAGGGCGAGGTCATGCAGATGCGGGAACTCAAAGAGGGTGTTGCCATCCCCGCTGGGGCCACGGTGACGCTTTCGCCCAACAGCCTGCACATGATGTTCAAGAAGGTGAAGACGCCGTTCAAGCAGGGCGGCACGGTGCCGGTGATGCTGATGTTCGATAAGGCGGGAATGGTCGATATCAACCTTCCTGTCGTGGCGCCGAACGCAAAATGAGGTTTACCGGGCACCATTGTCACAAAATTCCCGTCGGGCAGACAATTCAGGTTTCCACTTTTCGTCGAAATGCTCTAAAGCCACCTCAAAAGGCCGGATGACCCGGCCCTGGGGCAAGGCCGCCCCAGTCCTTTGATTTGGCATGATCTTGTCCGAAACCATTTCGCGCTTTTCGGGGTCATGTCGCGGTTCTTGAAAGAAGACGAATGGCCGGGATTGAGCATATAAAGGTCGAGCCCGACGAGGCCGGCATGCGCCTCGACCGCTGGTTCAAGGTGCATTTTCCAGGGCTGGGCTTTGGGCAATTACAGAAGCTGATGCGCTCCGGCCAGGTCCGTGTCGACGGCGGGCGCGTGAAGACAGATGCGCGTGTGCAGCCGGGACAGATGGTGCGCGTGCCGCCGCTGGATGTCGACGCCAAGGGGCCGAAAAGCGGACCGATCGCAGGCAAGGAGCTGAAGCATTCCGGCGACGCCGAGCTGCTGGCGCGCATGCTGCTGCATGAGGACGACAAGGTCTACGTGCTGAACAAGCCGGCCGGCCTCGCCGTGCAGGGCGGCTCCGGCGTCAGCCGCCATATCGACAAGATGCTGGAGGCATGGACCAGCCAGAAGGGTGAAAAGCCGCGCCTAGTGCATCGCCTCGACCGCGATACCTCCGGCGTTCTCGTCGTCGCCCGCACCCGCGGTGCCGCACAGAAGCTGACGGCCGCCTTCCGCGAGCGCGACACCAAGAAGACCTATTGGTCGCTGGTGAAGGGCGTGCCCCGCAAGCACGAGGACAAGATCTCGACCTGGCTGGTGAAAGAAGCCACCGCCGATGGCGACCGGATGCGCATCGCCAAACACGGCGAGGAGGGTGCCGATCACGCTGTCTCCTATTACCGTGTTGTCGAAACCGCCGCCCAGCGTCTCGCCTGGCTGGAAATGGAGCCTTATACCGGCCGCACGCACCAGCTCCGCGTCCATGCGCTGCATATCGGCCATCCGATCATCGGCGATCCCAAATATTTCGAGGACGACCCGAATTGGGACTTTCCCGGCGGCGTTCAGAAGCGGCTGCACCTGCATGCCCGCCATATCGATATCCCGCATCCGAGCGGCGGGCGCCTGCGCATCACCGCGCCGCTGCCGCCGCATATGGTGCAAACCTGGAACCTCCTCGGCTTTGACGAGGCATCGGCCGGGGAGCCGGACGACGAATGAAGCTGGTGCTTTTCGATTGTGACGGAACGCTGGTCGACAGCGTCCGGCTGATCCACGAGGTCATGGCGCGCACCTTCGTCGATTTCGGCCACAAGCGTCCCGATGTCGCCTCCACCAAGTCGATTATCGGTCTCTCACTCGACATCGCGATTGCCCGTATGCAGGGCAAGCCGCATGTCGATGACGAGGCAATTGCCATGACGGCGCACTACAAATCGATCTTCCCCGACGTGCGCGACGAGGGCGATATGCAGACGCCGCTTTTCGACGGGATCAAACCGTTGATCGAGACGCTCGCCGCCCGCGATGAATTGCTGATCGGCGCGGTGACCGGCAAGTCCCGCCGGGGCTTGGAGCATGTTCTTGAAGCGAACGGCTTTACGCCCTATTTCGCCGTTTCGCGCACCGCTGATGATTGCCCTTCCAAGCCGCATCCCGCGATGGTGACGGAATGCTGCAGCGAGACCGGCATGGATCCGCATGATACAATCGTTATCGGCGATGCCGTCTACGACATGCAGATGGCGAAAGCGGCCGGTGCGACCGCGATCGGTGTTGCCTGGGGCTATGCTTCGGTGGAAGAACTGCTGGCGGCAGGTGCCGACACGATTGCCCATCACCCGAACGACTTGTTGAGCCATATTCTCTGAGGTGACGCCATGCGCGACCTGTTGAACGATCTTTCCGAAGACCTGAGCCATCCCGATCCCATTCGCCGGGCTCAGATCCAGATGAAGAAGCCGCTGCCGAAGCGCTTCTACAAGGATGTAAGCGTCCGCGAGAGCGAAGACGGCCACGTGATCGAGCTCGACGGCAAGGTGGTGAAGACGCCTGCGCGCCAATCGCTCGCCGTCCCGACCGAGGCGCTCGCAAAGCTGGTTGCAGCCGAATGGACGCGGCAGGTCGAGGTCATCGATCCTGCGACCATGCCGGTGACGCGGCTGGTCAACACGGCGCTCGACGGTGTGGCGATCGATAGCCAGGCGGTATTCGAGGACATCCTGCGCTTTTCCTCCACAGATATGCTTTGCTATCGCGCCGATGGACCGGAGCGCCTGGTGGAGCGGCAATCGGAGCAGTGGAACCCGCTGATCGACTGGGCCGCAAACGAACTCGGTGCCCGTTTCATCCTGGCCGAAGGCGTCATGCATCAGGAGCAGCCGCGTGAGGCGATCGCCGCCTTTGCCGTGACGTTGCGCAAATACGACACGCCGCTGGAACTCGCCAGCCTGCATACGATCACGACGCTGACGGGTTCGGCGATCCTGGCGCTTGCTTTCGCCGAAGGCCGACTGCCGCTCGATGAAGTCTGGGCGCTCGCCCATCTCGACGAGGATTGGACGATCGAACATTGGGGCCGTGACGAAGAGGCCGAGCAGCGCCGCGCTCAGCGCTTCGAAGAGTTTCAGGCAGCCACCGATGTTTTTTCCGCGCTTCGCAGTTGAATATTGTTGATTTGCAGTCCGTTATATCGAAATCTGCATCTCAAGGGTTGGGAATTCGGGACGCGAATCATGTTGTTGTGGAGGTCGGGTGCGGTATCGGCACTCGTGGGATGTTTGGCGTTGGCTGCATGCACGAGCTGGCCGGGCACGGCGCCGCCTGCACCTCCAGCCTATGACGTGCGCAGCGCCACCGTCGTTGCCGATCAAGCCGTGCCGCCTGTCTCGCCTGTACTGCTTTCGGCGATCAACGAACGCGTCAATGCCGCCATCGCCGTGACCACCCGCGATACAGTGCTGCCGAAGGTGGCACTCACCATCCGCCTGACCGATGTCCGCAAGGCCGGAAGCTTCAACCACGATCGCAATACGGCAAAGATCAATATCGACGTCGATTCGGTCGATACCGGTGCGGTGCTTGCCATCGCCTCCTTCGATACGGCGAATTTCACACCGGACCCGAACGCAGCCGACAATCTGATGGCTGAAGATATCGCCGCCCGCATCCGTTCCATCTTCGTGCTGAAGGCACCGCCGCTGGTGAACTGAGCCTTCGGCTTCAAACTGCTGCTGCGCCATGCTAAGCCGGATAAGCGGAAAAGAGGGCCATCATGAAAGAGATCCTGCAGGAACTGGAACGTCGCCGGGAGATCGCGAGGCTCGGAGGCGGGCAGGCGCGTATCGATGCGCAGCATGCGCGCGGCAAGCTGACCGCGCGCGAGCGCATCGAAATCTTCCTCGATGAAGGCTCCTTCGAGGAATTCGACATGTTCGTCGAACACCGCTCGATCGATTTCGGCATGGACAAGACCAAGATCGCCGGCGACGGCGTGGTCACTGGCTGGGGCACGGTCAACGGCCGCACGGTCTTTCTTTTTGCCAAGGATTTCACGGTCTTCGGCGGCTCGCTTTCAGAAGCGCATGCAGAGAAGATCATGAAGGTTCAGGATATGGCGCTGAAAAACCGCGCCCCCATCATCGGCATCTATGATGCCGGCGGCGCGCGCATCCAGGAAGGCGTGGCGGCGCTTGGCGGCTATGCCGAGGTATTCCAGCGCAACGTGCTCTCTTCCGGCGTTATTCCACAGATCTCGATCATCATGGGTCCCTGCGCCGGCGGCGACGTCTATTCGCCGGCTATGACCGATTTCATCTTCATGGTGCGCGACACGTCCTACATGTTCGTCACCGGCCCGGACGTGGTGAAGACTGTCACCAACGAAACGGTGACGGCGGAGCAGCTTGGCGGTGCCTCGGTGCATACGACGAAATCCTCGATCGCCGATGCCGCCTACGACAACGACATCGATACGCTGCTGCAGGTGCGCCGGCTCATCGATTTCCTGCCTCAGTCGAATACCGCTGATCTCCCGGAGATCGAGTGCTATCAATCGGTCACCGATCCCGATTCCTCGCTCGACACGCTAATCCCGGCCAATGCCAACAAGCCCTACGACATCAAGGAGCTGATCCTGAAGGTGGCGGACGAGGGCGATTTCTTCGAAATTCAGGCAAGCTTTGCCAAGAACATCGTCTGTGGCTTCGGCCGCATCGAGGGCGCGACGGTCGGCTTCGTCGCCAATCAGCCGATGGTGCTCGCGGGCGTGCTCGACAGCGACGCCTCACGCAAGGCGGCGCGTTTCGTGCGCTTCTGCGATTGCTTCAATATTCCGCTCGTCACCTTTGTCGACGTACCGGGCTTTCTGCCGGGAACCGCGCAGGAATATGGCGGGTTGATCAAGCATGGCGCCAAGCTGCTCTTTGCCTATGCGGAAGCTACCGTGCCGAAACTCACTGTCATCACTCGCAAAGCCTTCGGCGGCGCCTACGACGTCATGGCGTCGAAACATCTGCGCGGTGACCTGAACTATGCTTGGCCGACCGCGCAGATCGCCGTCATGGGTGCCAAGGGCGCGGTCGAGATCATTTTCCGCAAGGATATCGCCCATCCTGAGAAGATCGCGGCGCATACGAAGATGTATGAGGATCGCTTCCTGTCTCCTTTCGTCGCGGCCGAGCGCGGTTATATTGACGAAGTGATCATGCCGCACTCTACCCGGCGGCGGCTGGCACAGGGGCTCAGGATGCTGCGCAATAAGGATCTGACCAATCCCTGGAAAAAGCACGACAATATTCCGCTTTGAGCATGTGACAACAAGTCACGGATTCTACACGGAAAATTGATTGGGCGTCAGAAGCCGTGTCTTCACCTTCGCGTGCACACAAACTAATGGTGGCTTCAGAAACCAAAACTGGAGTACAAAATGGCACTTTCCGATCGACTGAATCAATATCAGCCTTACGCCCTGGCGGCGCTGCGCATCATGACCGGTCTACTGTTTATGGAGCACGGCACGCAGAAGCTTTTGGCTTTTCCGGCCGGCGGTCATTTCGATGGTCCGCTGCCGACCCTGATCTTGATCCAGGGCATTCTGGAAGCTGTCGGCGGCCTGGCGATTGTTCTCGGCCTGTTTACGCGGATTGTTGCTTTCATCCTTAGCGGCAACATGGCGGTCGCCTATTTCATGGCGCACATGCCGAGGAATTTTTTCCCGGTCAACAATGAAGGCGATGCGGCCATCCTGTACTGCTTTGTCTTCCTGCTGTTGGTTTTCGCAGGCCCAGGCCTCCTGGCCATCGACGGTCGCAGGAAATAATATGCAATCGCCGGGCTTGGATCGATATCCGAGCCCGGCGAATAATTTCGCCGTTCGCGTGTTGACTCCGATATCAGCGGAAAGCGACCATATCTCCTAGAGATACTGGCCGCCTTCTCAGTTAAAACGGAGATTTTCATGCCGGCTTTCGAGCGCCTGTCCCAATATCAGCCCGCCGCCCTTGCGGTTCTCAGAATTGTGACCGCGCTATTGTTCCTAGAGCATGGCACGCAAAAGCTCTTCAATTTTCCCGCCGCGCCCTTTGAAATCTCGACACTGTTTTTCGTCGCCGGGGTGATTGAGCTTGTCGGCAGCATTCTGATCCTGCTCGGGCTCTTCACCCGGCCTGTTGCCTTCATCCTCAGCGGTGAAATGGCCTTCGCCTATTTCCTAGTGCACGCGCAGATGGGCTTCTTTCCAGCCAACAACGAGGGCGACGGCCCGATCTTGTTCTGCTTCATCTTCCTGTTCCTGGTGTTTGCAGGCCCCGGCCTCTGGGCACTGGACAATCGCCAGCGTTAGAGCGGTTCAGCGTTTCACGGAATCGCTTTCCCGCTCTATCTCTTTGTTTTTACGCATTCCTGGCGGAAAACCGCCTCGCACTTTTCCTGGAAGTGCTCTAGTGACGCAAATGAGGTTCAGGCGACGAGCTTGAGCCCGGCAATGCCCGCGACGATCAGGCCGATGCAGAACAGGCGAACGACGGTCGCGGGATCACCCAGCAGCCAGATGCCAAGGAGGACGGTACCGACCGTGCCGATGCCGGTCCACACAGCGTAGGCCGTGCCCATCGGCAAGGTCTCCACCGCAAGGCCGAGCAAGACGAGGCTGACCACCATCGAAATGACGGTGAGACCGGTCGGGATCGGCCGTGTGAAGCCTTCGGTATATTTCAGGCCGACAGCCCAACCGATTTCGAACAAACCTGCGAGGAAAAGCAGGAACCAAGCCATGTTACGCTCCTTTTTAAGAGCGAGGCCGTCCCCGCGGTGCTTGCGGTCGGCAATCTATGCCGGCCGCCGCAGTCGTCTGCGCGGGGAAATATATGCCTCAGCTAAATTGGCTTTTCAAGCTGGGGACTGCATGGCTGCTATGCCACCCGTTTCATGCTAGCCGTTCGGCATGCCACTTCAGGTGATCGTCCATGAAGGTCGAGATGAAATAGTAGGAGTGATCGTAGCGCTCGTGCATGCGCAGCGTCAGGCCGATATCGGTGCCCTTGATCGACTCTTCGAACAACCAGGGCCGCAGACCGGTTTCGAGGAAACCATCGGCTTTGCCTTGGTCGATCAGAAATTCCGGGAAGCGAGCGCCATCCTCGATGAGTGCGCAGGCGTCGTATTGCCGCCAGGCCGCCTTGTCGGCGCCAAGATATTTCTCGAAAGCCGGCGCTGACCAATCGGCCGTCGAGGGCTGCACGATCGGCGCAAAGGCGGAGCAGCTCTTGAAGCGGTCCGGATTCTTCAGCGCAATCGTCATCGCGCCATGGCCGCCCATGGAATGGCCGAAAATGCCTTGCCGGCTCATATCCACGCGGAACTGCCGGCTGACGAGGGCGGGCAATTCCTCCGTGACGTAGGTGTACATCCGATAGTTCTCGGCCCAGGGCTCTTCGGTGGCGTCGAGATAGAAGCCGGCACCTTTGCCCATCTGCCAGTTGGTCAATTCATCGGGGACGTCATTGCCGCGCGGGCTGGTGTCCGGGCAGACCACGATCAGGCCGAGTTCGGCTGCCATGCGACGATATTCGCCTTTTTCCATCACATTGGCATGGGTGCAGGTCAGGCCGGAGAGATACCAGAGGACCGGGCAGGGCTCCTTGATCGCCTGCGGCGGCACGAAGACCGCGAAGGTCATCTCGCATTGGCAGGCCTCGGACTCATGTGAAAAAACACCCTGCATGCCGCCGAAAGCGGTGTTCTGGGAAATGATGTTCAAGGCTGACCTCCAGACGAATTGTGAGCTTTGGCACGCCGGCAAAGGCGATCGAAGGTTTCAAGAAAGGCGGAGCGGTCGCGTGGCGAAAAAGCGGCGTTGTAGCCTTTGCTCTCGCCGGTCTCACGCAGGTGCGCGCCGAGATCGCGCATCGCGGTGACCATGCCGATATTGGTGTTGTCGAAAACACGGCCGGTCGGTCCGGTCACCAGCGCGCCGGAGACGACGCAGCGCCCGGCCAGGGGCACATCGGCCGTCACGACGATATCGCCTGGCCCCGCATGTTCGGCGATCCAGTTGTCAGCGGCGTCGAAAGCATTGGAGACGATGACGTTCTTCACCATCGGATCGCGCGAGGGGCGGAGGCCGGAATTGGCGACCAGTGTCACCTCGATGCCGTGGCGCTCGGCCACTTTCAAAATTTCCGGCTTGACCGGACAGGCATCGGCATCGACATAGATCATAGGAACAGAACGTGCTTCATTGGAGAGCGCTGCGCGTCCGGCCGAACGCGCAGTCGCGGTTTAGCGAAGTCCGCCGTCATGGGCCAGACCTATTCCCTCAATGTGCCTGCCTTTTTCGCGACCCAGGTTGCGAGAACATCCATCAGCGTCGGGTTCAGGCAATCGTAGGGCTCAAGGCGCAGCTCCTTCAACCGGCTGCGAATGGACGCCATGGCTGATGGCGGCGTTCCCGACTCGATGATCGACGAAACGAAAGCTGCGAAGGTGGGTTCGGGCCAGCCGCTTTCCTGAAATCGCTCGGGATGAATGAAATCCAGGCCCTTGAAGGCATGGTCGCGCTCCACCGGCCCATACATGTGCACGCCGCAAGCCTTGCAGGCGTGCCGCTGGATCAGGGCGTCGGGATCCACGACCGCGAGCTTGTCGCCGTTTTCCAGAACCTTGACATTCTCATGCGCGGTGACGGCTACGATCGAAAAGGCAGCACCATTCGGCTTCCAGCATTTCGTGCAGCCACAGGCGTGGTTATGAGCAATCGCGCCGGTGATGGCGACTTTGACGGGGCGATCGGTGCAGGCGCAGACGAGCGTCCCACCACTAAAATTCGCCTGTCCCGCCTTCACTCCGCCGTCGAGCGCCGGGTGTATCGATACTTGACTTGGCATGTTCAGCTTCCTCCTCCTTCTTTGCCCGCGGCCGCCAAACCAGGATCGGTTTGCGAAAAGGCCGCGTGCCATTCAAAGTCGTGCAGCAATCTCCCGTGCCGTCTCGATTTGCGCTCAGCGGAGTTCTTGGGCAAGTCCGATGAGAATCCCTTCAGGCCCACGGATGTAGCAGAGCCGATACGCGTCTTTATACTGGACGACTTCGCCTACGAGCTGCGCGCCGCGCGTGCGGAGCCTTTCAAGCGTCTCGTCGATGTCGTCCACGGTAAACATGACGCGGAGGTAGCCCAGAGCGTTGACCGGGGCGTTCCGGTGATCTGCGACGACCGGCGGCCTGAGGAAGCGGGAGAGCTCAAGCCGGCTGTGGCCATCCGGCGTGCGCATCATGGCAATCTCGACATGCTGATCGCCCAGTCCGGTGACACGTCCGGCCCATTCTCCTTCGATCGTGGCCCGCCCTTCGAGCTCAAGGCCGAGTTCGCGAAAGAAATCAATCGCCCCTTCGAGGTCTTCGACGACGATTCCGACGTTGTCCATCCGCTTGAGCGCCATGTTCCAATCTCCAGGTGTCGCCTAGTCTAACGGACGCTTGAGTTGCTCCAACACCGACCGCCATCCGGGGCCGATTCGCTGCTGTTCACATCAGAATCCTGAATCATGGACCGCCGCAAACCGCCCCCGTTTTCAAACGGTCTCTCAATAGACCACGACGCCGCGGATGCTTTCGCCCTTGTGCATCATGTCGAAGCCCTTGTTGATGTCCTCGAGCGGCATGGTGTGGGTGATCATCGGGTCGATCTGGATCTTGCCCTGCATGTACCAGTCGACGATCTTTGGAACATCGGTGCGGCCACGGGCGCCGCCGAAGGCCGTGCCCATCCAGTTGCGGCCGGTGACGAGCTGGAACGGACGGGTCGAGATTTCCTGGCCGGCGCCGGCAACGCCGATGATGACCGACTTGCCCCAGCCGCGATGCGACGATTCCAGCGCCTGGCGCATCACCTTGGTGTTGCCGGTGCAGTCGAACGTATAGTCGGCCCCGCCGATGAGGTCGCCATTGCGCTTCGTCAGGTTGACGAGGTAAGGCACGATGTCGTCGCCGACCTCCTTCGGATTGACGAAATGCGTCATGCCGAATTTCTCGCCCCAGGCCTTGCGGTCGTTGTTGATGTCGACACCGATGATCATGTCGGCGCCGGCAAGCTTCAGGCCCTGCAGGACGTTGAGGCCGATGCCGCCAAGACCGAAGACGATCGCCGTCGAGCCGATCTCCACCTTGGCGGTGTTGATGACCGCACCGATGCCGGTGGTGACGCCGCAGCCGATATAGCAGATCTTGTCGAAGGGAGCGTCCGGGTTGACCTTGGCAACGGCAATCTCCGGCAGCACGGTGAAATTGGCGAAGGTCGAGCAGCCCATATAGTGATGGATCTTGTCCTTGCCGATCGAAAAGCGCGAGGTGCCGTCCGGCATCAGGCCCTGGCCTTGCGTGGCGCGGATCGCGGTGCAGAGGTTGGTCTTGCGGCTGAGGCAGGAATAACATTCGCGGCATTCGGGCGTATAAAGCGGAATGACGTGGTCGCCCTTCTTGACCGAGGTCACCCCCGGGCCGACATCGACGACGATGCCGGCGCCCTCATGGCCGAGGATTGCCGGAAACAGGCCCTCCGGATCGGCGCCCGACAGGGTGAAATCGTCGGTATGGCAGATGCCGGTCGCCTTGACCTCGATCAACACCTCGCCGGCCTTCGGGCCATCGAGCTGAACGGTCATGACTTCCAGCGGTTTACCGGCGGCAACGGCTACGGCGGCGCGTACGTCCATCGTTTCATCCCTTCTAAATTAATGATTTGGTTAGCGCGACATTGGCATGGCCGCGCCGGATGGCTCAAGCGAAAAATCGAGCGTTTCGTAGCGAATACGGATTAGGCGAATTCCATGATCACCGCGTCGACGGCAAGACTTTCGCCCGGCTTCGCATTGATCTTGCCGACGATCAAGTCGCGCTCAGCGCGCAGGACGTTCTCCATCTTCATCGCCTCGACGATCGCCAGCGTTTCCCCCGCCTTGACCTCCTGGCCTTGCGCAACAGCAATAGCGACGACGAGCCCGGGCATGGGGCAGAGCAACAACTTTGACGTATCCGGCGGCAGTTTGACCGGCATCAGCTTGTCAAGTTCCGCCTGGCGCGGCGTAAATATCCTGGCGCGGACCGAAAGGCCCTGCCAGTCGATGCGCAGCCCGTTGAGGAAAGGACGGATTTGGGCCGTCACCTTCCGCCCACTGACCGTTCCGGCCCAGACGGCGTCGCCCGGGCGCCAATCGGTCGCGACCGCCAAAATCCCGCCGTTGATCTGCATGTCCATCTCGAATGGGATGGTGACGAGCCCGTCCTGCAGCGTCACTGGAACATAGTCCGCGCCGAGCTTGACCACCCACTCCTCACGCAACGGCCCCGTCGCCGGCCGCAACCGGTCGGCATAGCGTTCGCGGCGGTTGGCATCGACAAGGCCGCAGGAGAGTGCGACGGCGGCAAGCACCGCAGATTCGCTTTTGTCCGGCGTCATCGGCGCAAAACCGTCCGGATATTCCTCCGCGATGAAGCCCGTGGAAAGCCGGCCTTCGCGCCAGCGCGGATGCTTCATCAGTGCCGACAGGAACGGCACATTATGTTCGATGCCGTCGACAACAAAACCGTCCAGCGCTTCACCCATGGCCTCAACCGCTTCAAGCCGCGTCGGCGCCCAGGTGCAGAGCTTGGCGATCATCGGGTCATAATACATGGAGATCTCAGCGCCTTCGAAGACGCCGGTGTCGTTGCGGATCACGACATTGCCGCTCTTACCTTCATGCGGCGGACGATAGCGCGTCAGCCGGCCGATCGACGGCAGGAAGTTTCGATAGGGATCTTCGGCATAGAGGCGGCTTTCGATCGCCCAGCCGTTCAGCTTGATATCATCCTGGGCAAAGGGCAGCTCTTCGCCGGCGGCGACGCGGATCATCTGTTCGACAAGATCGATGCCGGTAACAAGTTCCGTAACGGGATGTTCGACCTGCAGGCGGGTATTCATCTCTAGGAAATAGAAATTGCGGTCGCGGTCGACGATGAATTCGACCGTCCCGGCGCTCTGATAGTCGACCGCCTTGGCAAGCGCGACGGACTGTTCGCCCATGGCTTTGCGTGTCACCTCGTCAAGGAAAGGCGAGGGCGCTTCTTCGGCGACCTTCTGATTCCGGCGCTGGATCGAGCATTCACGCTCGCCGAGATAGACGACATTGCCGTGGGAATCCGCCAGCACCTGGATTTCGATGTGCCGCGGATCGACGACGAATTTCTCGATGAAGACGCGATCGTCGCCGAAGGAGCTTTTCGCCTCGGAGCGCGCACGCTCGAAACCGTCGCGCACTTCCTCACTACTCCAGGCGATGCGCATGCCCTTGCCGCCGCCGCCCGCCGAAGCCTTGATCATGACGGGATAGCCGATCTCGGCGGCAATTGTTTCGGCATGGTCGGCATCGTCGATGACGCCGAGATAGCCGGGCACGGTGGAAACCTTGGCGTCATTGGCGAATTTCTTCGATTCGATCTTGTCGCCCATCGCCCTGATCGCCTTCGGCTTCGGACCGATGAAGATGATGCCTTCCTTCTCCAACGCCTCACAAAAAGAGGCGCGCTCGGAGAGAAAGCCATAACCGGGGTGCACCGCTTCGGCGCCGGTCTCCTTGCAGGCGGCGATGATCTTTTCGGCTACGAGATAACTCTCGGCGGCAGGGGCTGCACCGATATGCACGGCCTCATCGGCCATTTCGACGTGCAAGGCGTCACGATCGGCGTCGGAATAGACCGCGACGGTCGAGATCCCCATCCGCCGCGCAGTCTTGATCACACGACAAGCGATCTCGCCCCGGTTGGCGATCAGGATTTTCTTGAACATCAAAACTCCGCCCAATGCATAGCCCTATCAGCGTTTTAGTCATAAATTGCGCCAGCGGTCCATGCGGAAGATGAGCGTACTCAAGCCGATTTCGTCGAACGCGACTGAACGCGCTCGCGCCAGATGATGAAAAGACCCGATCCGACGATGATCAGGATGCCGATCCATTTGGAAACATTTGGAAAGTCCCCGAACAGCGCATAGCCGAGAATGGTAGCCGAAATGATCTCGAAATATTGAAAAGGCGCCAGCAGCGACAGTGGCGCCAGCCGGAAGGCGCGCACGACGAGCATATGCGCATAGCCGGAGATCGAGCCGAGAATCAGCAGCAACACGAGACCGAGCCAGGAAGCGGGCAGGGACGGTACGAAATCGGCAACGCCAGCCGATGCCCCTATCGAAAGCGCACCGGCCATGAAGATCGTGCCGCCGATGCCGGCCATCGTCTGCATGGTCAGTGGCGAATCCGCCTCGCCGACGGCACGGTTCATGAAGAGATAAAGCGCAAAGAGAAAGGCGCAGGCGACCGGCAGCAGCGCTTTCCAGCCGAAAATTTCGAAACTTGGCTGAATGACGATCATCGCGCCGCCGAAGCCGACGACGATGGCAAGCCAGCGCCTCCAGCCGACCTTGTCGCCAAGAAACAGAGCCGAAAGAGCGGCCAGCATGAAAGGTTCGACGAAATAGATGGCGAAGACATCGGCAAGCGGCATGTATTTGACCGCCACGAAAAACAGCAGGCTTGCCGCGCCGTGCAGCGCGCCGCGCAAAAGGTTCACCCAGGGGCGCTTGGCCGAAAGCGCTGCCCATCCAAAGGCGGCAAAGAGCAGCGGCATAGTACAGACGAGTTGAAAGAAGAAGCGGTAGAACGTCACCTGTCCCGGCGACATCGCCTCGAAGGTCGCCATATATTTGGCGATCGCATCCATCACCGGCAGGACGATCATGGCGCTGGCCATGATGGCCATGCCTTGCAGCGGATTCTGATGGGCGGGGACGACTGAGATTTGGGACATGCGGGAGATCAAACACAGGAATCCCGTCCGATCAAGACGGGCATCAACGCCGTTGCCAATTCATCACACCATTTGGCGCAAAAATCGCGGACTTTGCCAATTCAGACAGATCGCGGTGGTGACATGACGCCCCTAGACCTATGTCTGCTTGGAAAATCCGCTAAAAAATAAGCGCGCCGCTCAGAAATTCACCGGCGCAACCAACAAGGATCGCACCGATGTTGAAGACGGAACAAGAGACGACCGTTTTTTCGGATGAAGGCGACGATACCCTGGGCGGACGCCTTTCCATGGCCCGCGACGCCGCCGGCATCAGCCTCGAATCGCTGGCAAGCCAGTTGGGCTTAAGGCAGGAGACGATAATTGCCTGGGAATCGGACCGTTCGGAGCCGCAACCATCCGTTCTGGTCAAATTGGCCGCCATGTTCGCCGTGTCGCCGACTTGGCTGATGACCGGCTCCGGCGATGGACCGGGTGAGGACAGCGACGAACGGGCACTGGAGGCCGTCAAAATCGAGCTTTCGCGCCTACGGTCCGCCCATCAGGAAATCGGCCGGCTGATCGAGACGACAACGCGCCAGATCGAAAGGCTCGACCATCAAATCCGGCTGCGCAA
This sequence comes from Rhizobium sp. NXC24, assembly GCF_002944315.1. Lineage (NCBI taxonomy): Bacteria > Pseudomonadati > Pseudomonadota > Alphaproteobacteria > Hyphomicrobiales > Rhizobiaceae > Rhizobium > Rhizobium sp. NXC24. Next base: position 2,067,516 of record NZ_CP024311.1, on the reverse strand, counting down.
TGTCAGCAAGGACGTCGCGCACTAAGCCTCATCAGGGTTCATTGGTGGTTTCGCCGAATATCTCTTCGAAAGCTTCCCGCAGACGGATATCCACATCCGCTATCATCACCGGCAGGCCGAGGTCGACGAGGCTGGTGACCCCATAGGCGGAAATTCCACAGGGCACGATACCGGTGAAATGGCCGAGATCGGGATCGACGTTCAGCGACAGGCCGTGAAACGTCACCCATCTGCGCACGCGAATGCCGAGGGCGGCGATCTTGTCTTCAGCCACGGTCCCATCCGGCAGCAGCGGTTTCTCCGGACGGCGCACCCAGACGCCGACACGATCTTCACGCCGCTCACCGCGAACATTCATCGAATCGAGGGTGCGGATGATGACTTCTTCCAATGCGGCAACGAAGGCGCGGATATCCTGACGCCGGCGCTTCAGATCCAGCATGACATAGGCAACGCGCTGGCCGGGGCCATGATAGGTATATTCGCCGCCTCGCCCGGTGGCGAAGACGGGAAAACGATCGGGCTCGATGAGATCGGCCGCATTGGCGCTGGTGCCTGCTGTATATAAAGGTGGATGCTCGACCAGCCAGACAAGCTCCTGCGCTTGACCCTCGGCAATCGCCGCCACCTCCGCCTCCATGACCGCCACTGCTTCATCATAGGGCACGAGACCATCGGCGATACGCCAACGCACGGGCGGAGAGCCGGCAGGGGGAAACATTTGATGTTGGAGATCGGTGCGTAGCATCAGCCAGTCCTTTGCGCCTGTTCGGCAGACAGCTCCCTTGGAAATTTGGCGCGCCGATAGGTTATCAACATATGGAGGCATTTGGCCAGGAATTCAAACATCTACGAGACGGATGCCGTGAATCCAAAGGCGCGTTTAAGGGAGCTGTGGGCGAATGTTAAAAAAACTGACATATCGCTCTTGTGCCCCCCGAATGCTTTTGCTACATGCAGCCGCGCCGGAGCAATCCGGCCCTACCACGATGCGGTCGTGGCGGAATTGGTAGACGCGCAGCGTTGAGGTCGCTGTGGGGCAACCCGTGGAAGTTCGAGTCTTCTCGACCGCACCAAGTTGATTAAGAAAAGCCCGCCTTTGCGGGCTTTTTCTTTGCCAAGTGTCCGACGTCAGAACAGAGCCTGGGAGACCTTTTCCATCGCTCCAAGGGCAAGCTTCCAGCGTTCCGCTCCACGACTATAAACCTCGCTCGTCTTCGCTTCGGAAATGGCCCAGGATTGCCGTGATATCGTGCTGGCAACCAAGCATGGGGTGCCTTCGATTCGGCAGCCGATCCGGGCCAGCACGATGAGGTCTGTGGCCTTCCAAGGAATCGCACCGCGTCGGTCTTGCGGAGTACGTTCCGCTCCGCAATTAGCAAAATGTTTGCATCTCACTCGACTCGCACGGACACGATAACGGATCAGAGCATGTAGGAGAGCATCTCGTAAGCGTCGTCGAGAGCAGCTTCCTGCGTTCGAAATTTTCTGCTGGGCCGGCTTCTGTCCTCGTTCAAATGAATCACATAGACCCATCGACCGAGTCGCACTTCTTTTGTTTCAATTTTGTATTCGAAAGGAATTTCAATAGGGGGCATTCGTATTCCATCTCTAAGCTTGCAATCGAAAAGATGGTTACTGATCTATTAATGCGCCGGCAATCTGAACCTGCGATAATGGTTGACGGACGAGGTTAACGGGCAGCTCGGCACCAATACCCGTTTTCTTCTCGACCACACCAGAAACCCGCTTCGGCGGTTTTTTCCTTCTGGCGATCGCCGTCACCACATTCCTTTAAAAGTTGCGTCTCAGGCGAAGGTACTCTCTCTGATAGCTGTTTCCGTACAGTTACCGTTCATGTTCTCCCCCATATGGTGTCGTTGCTTGCCCGCGACTCGTGCGTCAATTGACAACCGAAGGGGCGGGGATGATTAATAGTTTCGACATTCGTCATAGAGCGGAGGATTTGCCAATGACCAGTCGTGCCATCCTGTTGATGTCTTTTGCGTCTCTTGCAGTTGTGGGCTCGATGGCCCTCTCATCGCCGGCTTCTGCGCTAACCATGAAAGAGTGCAGCACCAAGTATCAGGCGGCCAAGGCTGCCGGTACCCTGAACGGCCAGACGTGGAATGATTTCCGTGCTTCGCAGTGCGCTGCCGACGCAAGCGCTACCACCACTGCACCGGCAACCACCGCGCCGGCAAAGACCACTGCCACCGCCAAGACGACGGCGGCTGCCGATGAGCCTGATGCCACCAAGCCGCCGGCCAAGGAGCCGCCGAAGGCTACGACCGCAGCGCCGGCCGGCGTGACCTTCCCGAAGGCCGTCGATCCCAAATATTCGAGCGAAACGCCCGGCAAGGGCCGCTTCCACACCTGCGTCGACGCCTATAACGACAACAAGACCAAGAATACCCTTAACGGCCTGAAGTGGATCCAGAAGGGCGGCGGCTACTACAGCCTCTGCAACACCAAGCTGAAGGGCTGATCCGCCGCTTCATGCAGACAAACAGGCGGGCGTCTTCGAGGCGCCCGCATTTTTATGTGCGGACATTTAGACACGCAGGACCGATCACGCCTTCGCTTTTTCCCATTTCTTCACCAGCCGGTCGCGCTTCAATTTCGAGAGGCGCTGCAGCCAGAACAGACCGTCGAGCTGGTCGACTTCGTGCTGGATGCAGATAGCAAGAAAGCCTTCGGCTTCAGTTTCGTGCGCCCGACCGTCCAGATCCTGGTAGCGAAAGCGGATTGCTTTCGGCCTGGCGATCTCGTCCGTGAAACCGGGCATGGAGACACTGCCCTCCATATGCCGCATCGTCTCATCGGAAAACCAGGTGATCTCCGGATTGACATAGGTGTGCACACCATCCTCGCGGCTGAGTTCGATTACGGTTATGCGCTGAAGCACGCCGATATGAGCGGCGGTGATTCCGACGCCGGGAGCAGCGCGCATGGTGTCCAGGAGATCGTTGGCGAGCCTACGCAAGTCGTCGTCAAAGGCGGCGACGGGAGCGCAGGCTGTTTTCAATAATGGGTCGGGGAAGCGGATGATGGGACGGACTGGCACGGCTCTCTCTGTTAACGGAACGACATGTTCGCAGCCTAAGGATAGGGGTAAGACGTCGCCAGCGCCACCGTCTTACAGACACGACACAAAATGTCAGCTTTCCCTCCTATCCAATTGTTGACAATCAGCTTTTTGCCGTCATTCTCCATGACGGAATCCTAGATTTTCATAGGCAGAACGGAATGGGAGGCGGCAAATGACGACGACCGACGAAGACGAACGCGTTCGCAAGGCCTCCGAGAAGACCAATCCCGACATCTACGACGAGGACGGCGTCGTCCGCTCCGATTTCCTCGTTGAGGTCAACGACGCGATCGAGCGGCGTGATATTCCATTCCTGCAACAGAACGTCGCCCGGCTGCACGAATCCGAGCTCGGCGACCTGCTGGAATCGCTGCATCCCGACCAACGTCTGACGCTGGTGCAATTGCTCGGCGACGACTTCGACATGACGGCGCTGACGCAGGTGGACGAAGCGATCCGCATGGAGATCGTCGACCAACTGCCGAACGACCAGATCGCCGCCGCGATCGGCGAACTCGATTCGGACGATGCCGTCTACATTCTCGAAGACCTCGACCAGGAAGACCGCGACGAGATCCTGTCGCAACTGCCGTTCACCGAGCGGGTACGACTGCGGCGCGCCCTTGAATATCCGGAGCAGTCAGCCGGCCGCCGCATGCAGACGGAATTCATTGCCGTGCCGCCGTTCTGGACGGTCGGCCAGACGATCGACTACATGCGCGAAGAGGAGGAATTGCCGGAAGCCTTCACCCAGATCTTCGTCATCGACCCAACCTTCAAGCTGCTCGGCAGCGTCGATCTCGACCGCATTCTGCGTACCAAGCGACAGACGAAGGTCGAGAGCATCATGCGCGAGACCTCGCATCCGATTCCGGCCGTCATGGACCAGGAAGAGGCGGCGCAGGTCTTCGAACAATACGACCTTCTGTCCGCCGCCGTCGTCGATGAAAACGACCGCCTCGTCGGCGTATTGACCATCGACGACGTGGTCGACGTCATCCATGAAGAGGCGGACGAGGACATCAAGCGCCTCGGCGGCGTCGGCGACGAAGAGCTGTCCGACAATATCACCTCCACGGTGCGCTCACGCTTTGTCTGGCTGGCAGTCAATCTGATCACGGCGATACTGGCGTCCAGCATTATCAATATCTTTGACGGTGCGATTGAGAAAATGGTTGCGCTTGCCGTGCTGATGCCGATCGTCGCTTCGATGGGCGGCAATGCCGGTACGCAGACGATGACGGTCACCGTGCGCGCACTCGCAACCGGCGACCTCGATATCTACAATGCCTTCCGCGTCATCCGCAGAGAGGCGGGTGTCGGCTTTCTCAATGGCATTCTCTTTGCCATCATCATGGGCGCGATCGCCACCCTCTGGTTCCATGATTTCCAGCTCGGCATCGTCATCGCCGCTGCGATGATCATCAATCTCGTCGCGGCGGCCCTTGGTGGTATCCTGCTGCCGCTGGTGCTGCATCGATTCGGCGCCGACCCGGCCATCGCCTCGTCGGCATTTGTCACTACGGTCACGGATTGCACGGGATATTTTGCGTTCCTGGGTCTGGCGACCTGGTGGTTTTCCATTCACTAAGGCCGCTAGGCCTTTGAATTCAACACATCTTTGACGATCGAAAGTCCATCGGGGCCTTGCTGAAATTGACTATTACGTAAAAGTCAATATTATAGGCTCTGCACCAGAGAGGCGGACTATTGTTGGACAGGTTTTATAGCATAACGGAGCTCACGCGGGAATTCGGCGTTTCCACTCGGACATTGCGTTTCTACGAGGATGAAGGTCTTATCCATCCCGAGCGCAGAGGCCGCACGCGCCTTTTCCGGCCAGCCGACCGCCGCCTGATCCAGGAAATCCTGCGCGGCCGCCGCATCGGCTTCACCATCGCCGAAATCCGCGAGATCATTCAGGTCTATAAGGAGCCGCCAGGCGAGATCGGCCAGTTGAAGCTCCTGATGAAGCGCGTCGACGAAAAGCGCGAGGAACTGCGCCAGAAGCGCAAGGATATTGAGGACACTCTGACCGAACTCGACAATGTCGAAGAAGCCTGTCTCGGCCGCCTGGCCGAAATCGGCGTGGGGACGTGACTACCACCGTCAAAGTATAAGACGCATCGTAGTCGCCGCAATTCTAACGAGAATGCTTTGTAGAAAAGCCAAGCATTCACAGAGGGTTGTGGCAAATGGCGGCAAGGTTTAGCTTCGTCTTAGCGATAGGGATCGCGCTCGTTCCGTTCAATGTCGGAAAGACTCAAGCGGCCGATAACAACAATACCGATATTCCGGTTGCCTACGCCCTTTTGCTTGACGGCAAGGATGCGATCTACGGCCAACTCAATTGCCAAATTCATGTTCGCTGCCAGCTTATCGACAATCAGGACACTCACGTTCAGCTAAGCGTTACCATCGATTCGAATCGATATTTGGCGGGCGACATCAGCGTCCGGTGTGGCGACCTCGGCTGCTCTTTTCGGACTTGGAAAACATCGACCCGGCTGGAAGAGGTTTCTGATGGGAAAAAAGTTCGTGAATTCGATCTTTATGCCGGTGAAAATGATTCAGTCGCGATGGATCTCGTGCAACGTACGAGAACAAAGATCGGTCGGATTTTACTCCTCGCTGAATACCGATAAGCAGCGACTGCGGGCACCTCCCGCTTTCAAATCCAGCGCCGCGTACGCTTGCAGTAGAACTCGAATTCACAGCCGAAACGAGAGAGCAGGTGCATTTCCTCGCAACGGATGACCAGTGGCGTGGTCAGCGCCGCCGCCACGGCTGCCATGGTGACGAACCAGAGATTGCCGATCACCAGGCCGAGGCCTGCCGTCAGCAGCGTATATCCGAGATAGGTCGGGTTGCGGCTAAAGCGGAACGGTCCCTTGGTCACCAGATGCGCCGTGCAGCGTTGCGTTAGCACGGTCGTGCCGCTTTCGAACAGCGTCTTCACCGCCCAGACATTCAATGTCACCGCGACAACTGTCAAAAGCGCGCCAATGCCCCAAGCGATCAAGGCCCCGAGGTACGACATGCGCACGGGATAGTCCTGATTCAAATAAAGCGCCGTTATAACTGCAAGACTATAAATTAAAGGCGGCCATGGAAAACTCAGCGACTTGGAACGATAGGCATTCATAGAATAACCCTGTCATTGCGCTTGCTCCGAACACTGTAACGCGATTCGGTTTATTCGCTCATCGCTATCTGCTTTGATTGCACCGGATTCCAGGGGTGAAAACAGGTTTTGCGCTTGCAATTTATCGAGTGTGCACTGGCAGAAGCTGCGGCACATGGTTTCGCTGCCGGAGCGTACGCAGGAGGCTTGGCATTGCCTGATATAGGTGACCGTAGGATCGGGCGCCGGTGCGGGCGCGATCAGCGAAAGAAGATAGACGAGACCGATAAGCACCGGCTGGTGGACGAGGTAGAAAATCAGGCTGTGGCGCCCGACGCGGGCAATCAGATTGCGGCCGGGACCGAGCTTTGCCAATGATCTGAGCCATCCGAGCGTTGTCGTCAGTTGCGCGATGCCGAGGCCGAAAAGGAATGGCGTCAGCCAGGGGAAGACCGGCACGTAATCATTCGAACGCGGAAGGTGCTCCGACAAGCCGAGCCAATAGAGCCATGGCACGTCGAAGACGGCGGAATGCAGCGAAAACGGCGCGATGACATTATCGACGACAATGCCGATGAGGAGCAGGGCAGCGATTAGCAGCGTTGCGAAAGACGGCAGGCGCAGGAAGAGCAGACCGATGATGCTGGCGGCGGCGATAGAGTGCAGGATGCCGAAGAAGATCCAGCCGTCGCGCATGCCGATGAAGGTGACGATGGAAATCGCCGCAGCAGCGGCCACGATCATGCCAAGGCGCTTGAAATAGGGGCGCCAGCGGATTTCGGGCGTGTTGGCCAGCACGAGGCTGAAGCCGGCGAGAAACAGGAAGGTGCTGGCAATGACGCGGGCGTAGATTTTCAGCCAGCCAGTCTCCGCCGTGCCCGGTGCGAGATAGCCGAAGAACTCGAAATCCCAGGTGCAATGATAGCTCGCCATCGCCAGAAGGGCGACACCGCGGGCCGTGTCCAGAATGCCGATGCGGGGCGTTTTCTGCGGCGCATCGATGCTCTCGGCGATAACAGCCATTGGCAGGTCCTTCCAGGCATGAATTCAAATCATCGGCGCCGGTTTGATGACTGCCGACGTGGCGATGTCATGGCACATCGATATCCATGATGGCCAGACGCGCATCGGAAAAAAACTGCCGGCGGATCAGGACGATAATGATGAAGACCGTCGTCGTGATGAAAACATAGGGGCTGAGGAACCAGCCGAGATAGCCGATCGACAGGAAGATCGCTCTCAGACCCGCATTGAAGTTGCGCGCGGCGATGACATTCATGCGGATCACCCGCTCCGCGGCGCGCTCCGCCCGCACAGGGTCGAGCTCGGCATCCGCCAGCATCGGCAAGGAGCCGAAGAGGATGGTGCAATAGTTAAACAGGCGATAGGCCCAGCCGAATTTGAAGAAGGCATAGCCGAACAGGCAGGCAAGTCCCGCCACCTTGATCTCGAAGGCGGTGCGGCCGCTATTGAAGACGAAGGGCATGTCGGAGAAGAAGGCGTTGACCTTGTCAGTGGCACCGAGCAAGGCGAAGCAGCTACCGATGGCGAAGATCGAGGTAGAGGCGAAGAAACCGGTGCCGTTCTGCAGGCCAGATAGAATCTGCGTATCGATCATCTTCAAATCGCGGCGCAGCGAATTGTAAATCCATTCGCGCCGGCGCTCGTTCATGGCCAATGTCAGGCTGGTGCGATTGAAGAAGCGGGCGCTGCTGGTGATCCAGTTCAGCACGACCCAGAGAAAAACGAAGAGGGCGAGGGCGACATAGTCGGCGGTCGTCATAAAGGCAGATTCTCCAAGTCCATATGCCGCCGACTGTAACCTACGGCCATTCGGGCGCAATGGCCTTATGTTTGCGCCGCATCGTGCCTACATATAATGTCGCAGGCATGAAATCCGATGTCGGTTGATCGCCGTGCAGGGCTGTTCCGTTGGCGTAGCCTTGCCATTACGCGATTTGCCGAGGAGGCACCAAAGGTCCATGTTTCTTTCAGTTTTCGATGTTTTCAAAATCGGCGTCGGGCCTTCCAGTTCGCACACGATGGGTCCGATGTCGGCCGCCAATCGTTTCCTGGATCTCCTGCTGTCAAACGAGTGGCCACGCCCGTCCTCGAATGTGCATGTTGCTTCGATCAAGGTCAGCCTGCACGGCTCGCTCGCCCATACTGGCATCGGGCATGGCACGGGCAGGGCGGTTATCCTCGGTTTGATGGGTGAGCGGCCCGATGCGGTCGATCCCGACCGGATGGATGCCGTTATCGATGAGGTGGAGCGCACCGGGCACATCACGCCGCCGGGCCATCCGGCCTATCAATTCCAACCGAAGACCGACCTGATCTTCGACAAGAAGGTGCCGCTGCCCGGCCACGCCAACGGCATGAGCTTTTCCGCCTTCGACAAGGACGATCGCCTGCTCGTCAAGCGCATCTACTATTCCGTCGGCGGCGGCTTCGTCGTCACCGATACCGAGCTCGAGCAGATGCGTGCCGACAAGAAGAAGGCCTCTTCCGGCGAGCGAATTCCGTTCCCCTTCGCCACCGCCAAGCAGATGCTCGATATGGCCGAGCGCTCCGGTCTCTCGATTGCGCAGATGAAGCGCGCCAATGAAGAGACGCGCATGAGCAGCGAAGAGCTCGACGCCGGGCTCGATCGCATCTGGGCGGCGATGAATAGCTGCATCGATCGCGGCTTGAAGGTCGAGGGCATCATGCCGGGCGGCCTGAAGGTGCGCCGCCGGGCGCGCGCCATCCATGACAAGCTGCAGGAAGAATGGCGCAGCAACCGCATCAATCCGCTGCTCGCCAATGATTGGCTGAGCGTCTACGCCATGGCCGTCAACGAGGAAAATGCCGCGGGTGGCCGCGTCGTCACCGCGCCGACCAACGGCGCGGCCGGGGTCATTCCAGCAACGATCCGCTACTACCAGCATTTCCATGAGGATTGGGACCAGGATGGCATCCGCAACTATCTGCTGACCGCGGCTGCCGTCGGCGGCATCATCAAGCACAATGCCTCGATCTCCGGCGCTGAAGTGGGCTGTCAGGGCGAAGTGGGCTCGGCGGCTGCGATGGCGGCCGCGGGGCTTGCCGCCGTCATGGGCGCGACGCCCGAGCAGATCGAAAATGCCGCGGAGATTGCGCTGGAACACCATCTCGGCATGACCTGCGATCCCGTTGCCGGCCTCGTGCAGGTGCCTTGTATCGAGCGCAACGCACTCGGCGCCGTCAAGGCAGTGACGGCTGCATCGCTCGCGATCAAAGGCGACGGCCAGCATTTCGTGCCCCTCGATGCCTGCATCGAGACGATGCGCCAGACCGGCTACGACATGAGCGAGAAATACAAGGAAACCTCAACAGGCGGCCTCGCGGTGAATGTCGTCGAATGCTGAGTGTGGACGCTTGATTCTAAAAGCTTGACGCTGCCGGTCAAAAGGATTTCAACGGCGTCATGGCTTTGCATATCATCAAATTGTGCGTGGGCGCGGATTCGCTTGAGGATCTGCGCGAATGGGTCTCCGAGCGGGCGATGAGCGCCATCGCCGCCGGTCTGGAACCGCACACCACCCATACGACCCGCATGGTGCCGAAGCGCGTGGATGAGCTGCTGGACGGCGGCTCGCTTTACTGGGTGATCAAGGGGCAGGTACAGGCGCGGCAAAAGCTGCTCGGTATCGAGACGTTCACGGATGTCGATGGAATCCACCGCTGCCGGCTTATTCTCGATCCGAGCGTAGTCGAAACCGCCAGCCAGCCGCGTCGCGCCTTCCAGGGCTGGCGCTACTTGCCGCAGGAAGATGTGCCGCGCGATCTCGACAGCCTTGGCGGCGGCGTCAATGAGTTGCCTGCCGATCTGCGTCGCGAGCTTTCCGAATTGGGATTGCTGTAGAGCGGCGGCCGCCTCGGGAGCCGCAGCACCGCTCCATCCTTGCACTTTTCCTGATTAGCGCAGCCGCATCAATACCGGAGCTTGGCCATTCGGCGCGGTAATGTGCAGGTGGATGTGGGCTTCCGGCTGGGAATAGCGCCAGGCGCGGGCTCCGTGGCAAAGCAGGACGGAGATCAGGTCCTTCGTCTTGCTGCGCGAACGCGAACGGCTGAGGCCGAGATCGGCCAACCGCATGGCTGCCTCATGCAGCGGATGAAGAGCAAAGCCCTTCGATTTCATCTTTCCCCCGCCATCGAGCGAGAAACCCGGAAAGTTCTCGTTCATTGCCATTTTCACATCCCCGTAACACATTACAAACTCAGGGCCGGCCTCATGATCATCCAAGGCCGGAAGAACCGGATATCGCTACGCAAAATCCAGTAGATTTCTGAACGATGCGGCACGGAAAGCCGTGTCACATCCTTATTCCAAGCTCGCCCAGCACTTCACGCCGGCCTTCTTGAGAGCCTTGCAGGCGTTGACAGCCGCATTCTGGTCCTCGAAGCCGCCGAAACGGGCGCGGTAACCGCCATCAAAGGCAAGCGTATAGGCCTTGGCCGAGCGCAATGCCTTGCCGCCCTTGCTCTTGGCGGTATCGAGCAGATCGCTGGCGCCGTCCTTGCTGGAGGAGATGCCGATCTGGACGACCCAGCCGGTCGGGCCCGCCTCATCCTTGCTCGCCTTGGTAACCTTCTCAGGCTTTTCAGCCTTTTCCGTTTTCTCGACCTTCTGGGTCTTAATGATCTTGGTATCCGATCTGGAGGTCGAGGCCGTCGTGACGGCGTCGACCTCATCCGTATCGCTTTCATCCGTAGTCGCCGATGTCGGTTCGATGGAAGCCACTTCATCGGATGCGGCGCGTTGCTTCTGCTTGGTCGTGAGCAACGGATTGCTCGACTTCGGCGTGATCGCCGCAAAAGCCGCGGCGCTCGACGGCTGCTGGTCGTCGTCAGCCTCGGCGGTCTCGTCCTTGCTCATCTTCGCGCTGCCGGCAGCCGCCATGCGGGCGCTTGCAGCCTGGACGTTGGGCGTTTCCACCTTCGTCTGGGCGACGACATTGGAGTCGATATGCTTCGTGGATGCCAGCGGCAGGTAAGCGGCGATCAGCTTGCGCATCTGGTTGTCGCGGGCGGGCGTCGAGGCGCCACCGAGAACGACGCCGACGATCGAGCGGCCGTCGACCTTCACCGAAGTGGCAAGATTGTATCCGGCAGCACGCGTGTAACCCGTCTTGATGCCGTCAACACCACGGACCGAACCGAGCAGATGGTTGTGACCCGGGATCACTCTGTTGCCGAGGCGAAAGCTCGTCTCAGAGAAGAAGCCGTAATATTGCGGGAAGTGCTCGCGCAGGGCGACGCCCAGGCGGGCCTGATCGCGCGCCGTCGTCATCTGGGCGGTGTTCGGCAGGCCGTTCGGATTGCGGTAGGTCGTCCGCGTCATTCCAAGCGCACGGGCCTTGTTGTTCATCATGCGGGCGAAATTGTCTTCCGAGCCGCCAAGCATTTCGCCAAGCGCCATCGCCGCATCGTTGGCGGACTTGGTGACGATACCGAGAATCGCCTCGCGAACGGTCACCGAGCGGCCGGTACCGATGCCGAGCTTGGTCGGGGCCTGCGAGGCTGCATTTTTCGAAAAGACGACAGGAGTATCGAGTGTGATCCGACCGGCCTCAAGCGCCTCAAAGGTCAGATAGACGGTCATCATCTTGGTAAGCGAAGCGGGATAGTGAAGCGTATCCGCATTTTCGCTGTAGAGAACATTACCCGTGTTCGCGTCAATAACGATGCCCGCGTATTTCGAGCCTCCGGCTGCATTCGACACATCGACGGTAACGGTCACCGTCGCAGTCGTGATTGCAAAACCGAACAGCACCTTCGCCAAAAACTTGCCGGAGCTTGATGAGGATGCGGAAAAAATTGATCTGGACACTACTTCACTCTCTGCTTGCATTTACGTTCTCAATTATCCGGCCGCCGCCTCCATGAGCGCCCGTTGGCTCTCAAGAGTAGAGGTTTAGCGTTACCAATCGGTTTATGATGAACAGTTGGTTTCAGGATTCCGCATCATTTTAGTCACCACTTACGGAGATTCCGTCGTGCCGGCCGCATCGACAAGGCGTGTCTTCACGAAATTCTGGACAGCGGCATCCATCGTCTGCCAGTCGCCAAGCTGATGACTGGAAAACCGATAAAGCACGCTGAGATCCTTGCCGACCCTGATGTCCCGCTGGCAATCGCCGCTGGTCGCCCCAGCGGGCGAGGAGGGCAAGATGCAGCGCACGACATAATCCGGCTCGCCAGCGCGCGGCGCGGTCAGAAGCACTTCGCCACTATAGCCGGCGTCGGCGCGCAGACGATGGGCCGTCAGCCCATGTGGACCGGCGAAGGCGTCGCCTTCCATCAGATGCGAATAGATCGGCTCCAGCCGGCCGGACATGTCGCGTGACATCGTGCTCTGGCTGAGCTGTAGGAAAATCAGCGAGGAGGATTGGGAAATATCGTCAAAGCGCAAGCGGTCGGCATCGCTATAGCCCTGCATCTGCGGCCAGGTGAGGTAGAGATCGACGCGTTCCGCGACGCCGTTTACGCGTTCGCTCGGGAAACGGATGGTGTTGGCGCCAAGACGCAACGTATCCTCGCCGATCGTCACTGTGATCGGCTTGATATCGGCAGTGTGGCCGGCCAGTGAGATTTTTTCGCCGAGCCAACGGCCACCAATGGTGATGGCAACGGTAAGTGCGGCGAGTACGGCAACGCCGGCCGTGAGACGATAAACGAGGCCGCTCGATATCAGCGGCTGTTCGTCGATCGAGGAGGCGGATGACAGAGGAGGGGTCATGCTCTTGCCTTCGGTTCCATCCCGCCTTGGAAACCGTCGTCAATGACGCGTCCGCCGCGGCTCAAGACCCCTGATGAGTCTCGCTGTGGAATGATTGCCGCCACATTGGTTAATGAGCCGTTAAGAATGCGTCGGCTTGCATATTTATCGGCACAAATACCTTTGCGAAAATCGGGGCGGATTTCGGGCTGAAGGGGTTGATCGTTTCACGAAATCATGGGAGCCGATCTATCTTTTTGCCCCTTCGCAATGCCGGATGAACCGCCGGGCGTTTTTTCGGGCAATTGCCCTGGGCACACCCCGGAAACGAAAAGAGCCGTTCCCGGGACAGCGGGAACGGCTCAGAGGCGCCGGTCAGGACAGAAATGCGGGGACAGACCGGGGCCTTGACTGAGACCACCGGTGCTAGGTCACCGGTGATCACGTGGCGGAAACACGACCTACTTCAAGCTGCCGACTGCAACGGCGCGGCCATCCTGTATCTTGACCCAGCGAGCCGGATCGTCAGCGGACTGACGCTTCAGGAAGGTGTATTCGGTATCCGACCAAAGCTTCACCTTATTGCGCATATTGTCGAGAACGAAGTCGCCGCGATCGGTGCGCACCGTCAGCACGGCATGGCCTTCACCGTTCGGCTGCAGCACGACCGTCATCAGCAGGTCGGAGGCCGAAAAGCCGGCGTCGATCAGCTCCTTGCGCTTCAGCAGAGCGAAATCCTCGCAATCGCCGGCAGTGGTCGGGATCGCCCATTTTTCCTCGACGCCATAGAGATCCATATCGGTCATAGGCTTGATCGTCGTATTGACCGTGTAGTTGATCTTCAGGATGGTCTTCCAACGATCTTCGGTAAGAATAGCGGGACCGGCATCGCCGCCGGCATAGGCGCATTCCCTCGGATTTTCCTTGCAGAACTCATAGTGACCGATCGGCGGCGCGGCATCGCCGGTGATCGTCATATTGGCCGGCGTCGCATGGGCGAAGCCGAGACAGCCAAAGGTAAAAAGAGCCATTGCGGCATAACCGCGAAGAAGGAATTGAAAGCCCATGTCCGTGTCCCTGTTTTATTGGGACCAGAATGACATGCAGGCTTTTATCCGACGCAAAATTACGTAGTCAAATTAAGGACTTAGTTGATTCAAATGCGCGTAGAATTGTCATAAAATGAGCGCAAAACTTGAATCAAATTTTCGGGGAATTCGATTAAAATTCGAATGTTTTTCCGCTTGGGGTTCCGTATGGAGATTCTGCGTATCCGCTTGTTTTTAAATAATTTTGTTTTCGCCCACAAATGTCGGCGAGGAACACCGTTTGCCGGCAGCAGCGCCGAAATAGGACGGTAGCTTCGTCTCGGCACATCGCCCGAACCTCACGAATGTCGGAAATCCCCTCAGGCTGTGCCATTTTGGGAAAAGGCGTGCTCAAAAAAATTTTGAGTTTTTTCGTTGCCATCAGCCGATGACGCGAAATTCGTCCGTCGCTTCGACAATGGCTGCCGCTATCTCCGACGTCGCCGGCGAATGGGCGGAATTGGGAACCACGACCAATCTTGCCGCAGGCCATGCCCGCGACAGCTCCCACGCGGTTATGACGGGTGCCTCCAGATCGAGCCGGCCCTGGATCATCGTGCAGGGGATACCCTCGAGCCGGTTGATGTCCCGCAGTATCTGGCTCTCTTCCAGCCAGCCGCGATAATGGAAGTAATGCGTGATGATGCGCGCTCTTGCAGTGAGATATCGGGGATCGGACCAGCGGCTGGGCAAAGTCGTTTGGGTATCGACGAGGATCGAAGCCGATTCCCAGTCGTGCCAGTCCTTGGCGGCTTTGACATGGACGGCCGGATCCAGATTAAGGAGCAGGTGATAATATGCAGCCACCAGATCGCCATTGCGCTCGCTCTCTGGCACGCCAGCACGGAAGCGAGCCCATTCTTCAGGAAAGAAGCGGGCAAGCCCGTTATAGAGCCAATCGATCTCGGATTGCCGCGTCATGGTGACCCCAACGACAATGAGGGCTGCGACGCGTTGCGGATGCGTCTCGGCGTAGATCAGCGCCAGAGTACAGCCCCAGGAATTGCCGTAGACCAACCAGCGCTCGATGCCGAGGAAGAACCGAAGCTGCTCGATGTCGCCAACTAGGTGCCATGTGGTGTTGGCGGAAAGGTCTGCCCGCGGCTCTGACGCATGCGGCAAGCTTCCGCCGCAGCCGCGTTGGTCGAATTGAATGATGCGATAATGTTCCGGATCGAAAAAGCGGCGAGTACTGGCGGAACTGCCGGAACCCGGACCACCATGCAGGACGACGACTGGAACACCGTTCGGATTGCCCGATTGCGTCCAGCAAATGCGATGCGCATCGCCGACGTCAAGCATGCCCTGATCATAGGGCTCGATTTCAGGATAAAGCGTCTTCATCGGCCGTCACACAGGCAGAGGGGTGAAACGCCGCTATTTCACCAGCCGGCGTGACAGCACGATGACAAAATTAGAGGAATTCGCGCAAGGTCTCGCGAGATTGCAGCGAGAGAAATTCGATCGCGACGCCTTCAATGAAGTGGCGTACGACACGGCCGCGCATGTTGCCGAGGCGTACCGGCGTGCCGATCGGCGGGCGTGCCTCGACATCGACGGCCGCACCCGAAAGCGACAGGTCCATGATGCGGCAGACATAGCGCGTGCCGTCTTCCAGCGTCAGTTCGCTGAGGGTATTGCGCGGTGTCAGACGGTCGTGACGACGATCTTCCGGCAGACCGAGCTCATGCTTGTTGGCCAGCCAAGTGAGCTGAGCGGCGAGCTTCTCGCGCTTGCGGTCGGTGGCGTTGATCGACATGCTGAAGCCGCGGGCGTCGACGGCGACAACATGGCCCTCGACCCGGCCGAGATGGTCGATATAGGCGACGACACGCTCATTGGTGCGCGGGCGGCCAGGGCAGGTGACGTACATGTCGCCGGGCGACATATCCGTGACCAGGCATTCGAATTCTTCGTAGTTGGCCAGCATCA
Organism: Rhizobium sp. NXC24; assembly: GCF_002944315.1. Lineage (NCBI taxonomy): Bacteria > Pseudomonadati > Pseudomonadota > Alphaproteobacteria > Hyphomicrobiales > Rhizobiaceae > Rhizobium > Rhizobium sp. NXC24. Next base: position 2,051,536 of record NZ_CP024311.1, on the reverse strand, counting down.
GGCGGCCCTGCATGTTGATCGGAACCCGCTGAAAGGTCCGCTGATCCATGCGCGGCGCATTCCCCGCCAATTGATTTGGCCGCGTCGTCTGGGCTGACTGGAATGAATGCATGAAAAGGCTTCTTCAACCGATTATGTCTCATGCAATCACTAGCCGAAACTTCTTAAGGTAAGGTTGTCTTCTCTGAGGGATAGCTCAGAGAAGACGGTTGAATCTGTATCGCGATGGATCAACCGGTCCTTCATCGCGTCCACCCGCCTTAGGATTTAGGGCGTGATGAGAGGTCAAATCGACGGGATCGAGATGCGGCGACAATTCGACGCGCCGGGCGGGACGCTCGTACAGCAGGCGGCTGCGATCGAGCGCCAGGAACTCCAGACGTTCGCCACCAAGCCATGACGCATGGGCAACCGGCGTCAGGCAGCCAAGCAGCCGATCGCAGATATCGCCGGCCGAACGCACCGGCATCAGCACCATTTCGAAGGCCATATTGCGGCCGCTGATGCTGTACCCGGTCGCGTTGATCAAGGCAGGAACGACATGTGCCATCACGCCGGCGGCGATGCGCACGGGATCGTCAGGCTGGCTTCCCGCCCACAATGCGGCAAAGCTCTCGCCCCGAAGCTCGCGGCCCATGAAGCCGCAGATCGCCGTTCCGGCCAACCGAAAACGCGGCGTCTCATCCGGCACCGACTCCAGAATGAAGAGCTGGGGCAGAATATGGCGGACTGCCGAAGGCTGTATCAAATTACGCAGGGGAGCATCCGCGTTGCCGCGAAGCTGCTCCCAATAGGTAAATATCTCTGTGCTGGTTTTCTGCCGCATGACGCGCCTGTGTCCCATTTCAATTCAGATGCAGGGGCATTCATTGCCCTTACGTCATGCCTTGCTTATTTCGTGCCACGGCCGAGCCATTAAGGTTAACAGAGGGTTTCATTTGCCTTGCGGGGCCATGAGTGGGAAGAATAGACCATCACTTCACGAGGGTGACCTTCAGCACAAACTATTCTCGGGCGTGGGACATAACCATTGCGGCACATCCCAGCGAGGAGCGCCCGAACAAGCCGTCCAACGGGGTTGGGCGGCTTTTTTTTTGATATTCGCTGCTGTATGTCTCGAGTCCCTTCTCAAGATATCAGAGCAAATCATGGATGATGCAGAGCCGCCGCGCCACGAGCCCGAGGAAAATCGGCCGCCGAAGCGGGTTCCTGCTTTCAACCTGCCGCCCGTCATCCTCGCAAGCCTCGGCCTGCTCATCGTCGTCTTCGCTATTCAAAACCTGCCCTGGTGGTCGGACGATACGCTGAATTGGCTATATTTCACCTTCAGCTTCATTCCCGCGCGTTACGCCTTTCCGCTGTCGCAACAGGGGCTGGAATGGCTGTGGACGCCGGTTACCTATTCGCTCCTGCATGGCAGCATCGAGCATATCGTCTTCAACGGGCTGTGGCTTATGGTCTTTGCCGCTCCCGTCGCGCGCCGGATCGGTGTTGTGCGCTACGTGATCTTCTGGGTTCTTTCAGCGGCTGCATCCGCATTCCTGCATGCCGCCATCTATTGGGGCGACCAAAGCTTGCTGATCGGCGCATCGGGCGTCGTTTCAGGGCTGATGGGAGCGGCCTGCCGTTTTGCCTTTCCCGCCATGGATGGCCGTCGTGTCGGCATTCGGCAGGCCCATCTCAATCCGCGGCTGTCGATCCTGGCCTCGCTGCGCAGCCGCACGGTCGTCGCCTATATCGTGATGTGGATCGCGGGCAATGCGCTCGTCGCTTTCGGCATCACGATCGTCGGCGACAGCACGCAGCCGGTGGCCTGGGATGCCCATATCGGCGGCTTCCTTTTCGGCTTTCTGCTGTTTTCCCTGTTCGACCGGGAACCCCGTATCGAACTCGAAAACTCGGCTCCATAGGCGGACGAAGCTGTTGCTTTCTTGGCCTCACTAGCGCACCATTGACACCTATCGGCCGCAAAGGGAGGAGACCGACGCGGATCGATGAAGGTAGCATCGGTCCAGGTCCGGAGGCGATTCGGAACAAATCCGAGGCTCATTTGTTCACTTTGCTTTCGAGATGGGAGGATCGAATGTCTGTTTCCGTTAAAGCCATACTTGATGCCAAAGGTCGCAATGTCACCACCGCCGGGGGAAATACGACCCTTGCAGAAGCCGCCAAGATTCTGAGTGAACACCGCATCGGCGCCATCGTCGTCGTCGGGATGGCGGGCAAGATTTCCGGCATTTTCACCGAACGCGATGTCGTCAACGCGGTCGCCAAGCACGGCCCAGACTGCCTCAACCAGCCGATTGCTTCACTGATGACGGCGAAGGTGCACCGCTGCAAGGAAGACACTACCACCGACGAGCTGATGGAACTGATGACACACCGCCGCTTCCGCCATGTTCCGGTCGAAGACAAAGGCAAGCTCACGGGCATCATCTCAATCGGCGACGTCGTAAAATGGCGCATCCGCGAAATCGAGCTCGAGGCCGAACAGATCAAGGCTTACATCGCCGGGTGAGGAGCGGTTCGGCATCGCCGCTGCAATCGACCCAGTGGGTCGATTGCAGCGGCGAACGCCCTGAGTCCAAAGAGAAGGACCCGGTGGCGCGGCACTTGGGAGCAATCCCGCTCGCCGGAGCCGAAATCGGCTCCGCATCCGCAGCATCCTTCCATTTCCGAATGAGTCATGCCCTATCTGGCAAAGGCTTCCTGCATGCGCCTGATTTCGGCGAGCCGGATGGAGGTCTCTTCATAGCCGCGCTCGATCGCTTCGCCGGCGCGATGAAACTCTGAGAGACCGATGTCGCTGAGGCGCGGATGCAGCGCCAGGTCCGGCGGATCGCCGGCGAGGCGTGCGCGAGAAATCCGATCCTGGATGATGTTGAAAGCCTGCACCATCACCCCGGTCATGCCGAGCTTGGTATAGGGCGCCTCATCCCGGCGTTGCGGCTCGCCATTCAATGGACCGGAATTATGTTTGACGACGGCCGAACGGCCGAAAAGATCGTAGTGCAGGTTGACGGCGACCACGAGTGGCTGCTCGTAGGCACGGCAGACAGAAACGGGCACCGGATTGACCAGCGCCCCGTCGACCAGCGTGCGGCTATTGGTGCGCACCGGCTCGAAAATGCCGGGCAGGGCATAAGATGCCCGGAGTGCCGTGATCAGAGAACCGTTTGTGATCCAGACCTCGTGGCCGGTATTCAGTTCCGAAGCGACCGCGACGAAGGGACGGTCCAGATCCTCGATTGCGAAGCCTTCCAAGTGTTCCTGCATGCGCTTTGTGAGCCGCATGCCGCCAAAAAGACCGCTGCCGCCGATCGTAAGATCGAGGAGGCTGGCGATGCGGCGCATGGTCAGTGAGCGGGCAAAACCCTCAAGCTCGTCAAGCTTGCCGGCGAGGTAGCAGCCGCCGACCAGGGCGCCGATTGAGGTGCCGGCGATCATGCCGACCTCGATGCCTGCCTCATTGAGGGCACGCAATACGCCGATATGCGCCCAGCCCCGGGCAGCGCCACCGCCGAGTGCCAGCGCGATCTTTACTTTCTTAGGGGGAGCGGGAACAGCGGGTGGAGGGGGTGTGTCCTGTGAGATGGTCGGACCTGAACCGGCAGGAACCTGCCCGGCGCTCTGACGAATCAACCCCCAGTTCAACATGGCTTTCCTCCGAGGCGTATACTTGCCTCTTGCTGAAATACTGTCCCTTTTTTGTTTCCAAATCGTATATTTGGCTGTTGCTGACCAAGCCGGCGGGCGGTGCTTAGTGCCCATAAACCTCGCCGGGATCGAAATGCAGATGATCGTCGACGACGTTCAGCACAGGCTTTCCATCCTCCAGCTCGACCGTGCGATAGAAGCAGGAACGTCGTCCAGTATGGCATGTTGCATCGTGACCGGCGACCTCAACTTTCAGCCAGATAGCATCCTGATCACAATCGGTACGCATCTCCTTCACCGTCTGCAGATTTCCGGAGGTTTCACCCTTTTTCCAGATTTTCCCACGCGAACGGCTGAAGTAGTGCGCCGTTTTTGTCTTAATGGTCAGTGCCAGGGCCTCGGCATTCATATGCGCGACCATCAGCAATTCACCATCATGGGCATCGGTGACGATCGCGGTGATCAGGCCGCGATCATCGAAACGGGGCGTGAAATCGCCCGCATCCTCAAGCACGGATTTATCTTCGGAAGGCTCGTTGAATACCAGGTTCATCTCGGCTCTTTCGTGGAAAGCCCAATCAGCGGCTCCGGACCATCGTCATGAAGCGGACCTGCTCGGCCGGATCGGCCTTGAAGGCGCCGGTGAAGGTCGTCGTCAACGTCGACGAGCCCTGCTTCTGCACACCACGCATCGCCATGCACATATGCTCGGCTTCGAGCATGACGGCGACGCCGCGCGGGCGCAGCGAGTCGTCTATGGCGTTGGCGATCTGAGCGGTCATGGCCTCCTGCGTCTGCAGGCGGCGGCCGAAGATTTCAACGACACGGGCGATCTTCGACAGGCCAAGAACGCGGCCATTCGGGAGATAAGCGACATGCGCCTTGCCGATGATCGGTACCATGTGATGTTCGCAATGCGAGAAAAATGGAATGTCGCGCACGAGGACCATGTCATCGTAGCCGGAAACCTCCTCGAACGTACGGCCGAGCACGTCCTCGGGGTTCATCTCGTAGCCGGAGAAGAGTTCGCGGTATGCCTTGGCGACGCGCGTCGGCGTATCGAGCAGGCCTTCGCGCTCCGGATCGTCACCTGCCCAGCGAAGCAGAACGCGGACAGCGTCTTCGGCTTCCTTTTGCGACGGGCGGTCCGATACCGGATTGGATTCAAGCGCTTGCGGAAAGTTCTTTACAATGGCGTCCATTACCTGTGGTCTCCTGATCCGCACCGCGGATCTTATTTTGTCGGACTCGCCACTGGTATCCTCCGGAACGTGGAGAACTATGCACCTTTGGCGGGCTCCGGGGCGTTCTGGCTGGCGGACAAGCCTGCCGTCCTGCACGGTTTCCCATCAAACTTACAGAAGACCATTGCAATTTAGTGGCCTTCGAACGACATACATATAGTATGGCATTGCCCCTGTGAAAGTATCCTAACGAGACACGCTGTGTTTTTTGTTATGAAACACAAAACGGGGCGCGTCGGAGCAAAGCGATCATGGACGACATCTACAACAGCAAGATCTTGGAATTTGCCGGCAATATCGAACGCATCGGCAGCCTTTCCGACGCCGATGCAAGCGCTCAGGCCCATTCCAGACTTTGCGGCTCCCGCGTCAAGATCTGGCTCAAAATGGACGGCGATGTCGTGACCGATTTTGCCCACGACGTCAAGGCCTGCGCCCTCGGACAGGCATCTTCCTCTATCATGGCGCGCCATGTCGTCGGCGCTACCGCCTCCGAAGTACGCCAGGCACGCGAAGACATGCTCGCCATGCTGAAGGCGGACGGCGAGGGGCCAATAGGGCGTTTCGAGGATATGCGTTATTTGAAGCCGGTTAAGGATTACAAGGCGCGGCATGCCTCGACGATGCTGACCTTCGATGCCGTCGTGGATGCGGTCGGTCAGATCGAGGCGGCGCGCGGCTCCAACGAGGCCATAACGGCCGAAGCCGTTTAATCGGGGCCGCACGCGATGTGCCATCTCTGCTCAATGCAAGATGACGAGGATGACGGAGGGGCGGCTGCGAGCTCCAAAAGGCTAGGACGCGACAAAATACCTCCTCACCACAACGGCAAGCCAAGCCATTCCCGCAATTATTCCGGCCCCTTCCGCAAGACGCCCGACCGGCTTCTCGGCATGGGCCTCATCCGCTTCTATCAACTGACCCTTTCCGGTTTCATCGGCAATTCTTGCCGTCATATCCCGACCTGCTCGGAATACGGCTACGAATCCGTCGCCCGTCACGGTCTATGGGCCGGCGGTTGGATGACGCTCTTCCGAGTGGCGCGCTGCGGGCCGGGCGGCACCGGCGGGCTCGATCCCGTGCCGGAGACGATGGGGACCCGCTATCATTGGTGGATGCCCTGGCGTTACTTTTCCCTCGGCCGGAAACCGGCCGGAGCGGCATGAAGACTTACGTCGCATTGCTCCACAGCATCGTGCTCGGCGCCGGACGCAGGGTAGTCATGAGCGATCTCAAGGCAATGGCCGAGGAGCTTGGCTTTTCCAACGCCAGAACCCTCGTTGCGACCGGCAATCTCGTTTTCGAAGCGGAAGAACAGCCGATCGCGGAGATCGAGGCACGGCTTGAGGCGGGATTTACCAAGGCTTTCGGCAAATCCGTCGACATTATCGGCCGCGATGCCGAGGGATGGCAGAAACTTGCCGCCGGCAATCCGTTCAAGGACGGCGGGGGCAGCGAAGTCATCGTCCGCGTCATGCGCAAGCCGCTCGATGCTTCTATTATTGCTGGGTTCGATAAGAATCGTGGCACCGAGCGCATCAGAATCGTCGATGGCGACCTCTGGATCGACTTCGGCGGCAAGGCAAGCAAGACACGTCTGCTGCCAGCGCTGACCACCAAACGCCTCGGCGTCGGCACGTTGCGCAACTGGAACACCGTGCGCGGATTGGCCAAGATGATCGGCAAGTAAAGGCTGCTTTTCCTTTACTAAATCGCTAAATATCGCTATCAGGCGACCGCACTCAATCAAGATTGATTGACCGCATCTTTCAAAACCACCCGCATTCGTTGGCGGGACTGGACAAGGAGAATTTCGATGTCCCAATCCGTTTCCCTGACATTTCCCGATGGTTCCGTGCGCAGCTACGATGCTGGCGCAACCGGCCGGGATGTTGCCGAATCCATTTCCAAGTCGCTTGCCAAGAAGGCCGTCGCCGTTGCGATCGACGGCACCGTGCGTGACCTTTCCGATCCGATCACCGAAGGCAAGATCGAGATCATCACCCGCAACGACGACCGAGCGCTGGAACTGATCCGGCATGATGCGGCGCACGTCATGGCGGAAGCGGTGCAGGAACTGTGGCCCGGCACGCAGGTCACCATCGGCCCGGTCATCGAAAACGGCTTCTACTACGACTTTGCCAAGAACGAACCCTTCACGCCCGATGACCTGCCGGTCATCGAGAAGAAGATGCGCGAGATTATCCAGCGCAATGCGCCGTTCACCAAGCAGATCTGGTCGCGCGAAAAGGCAAAGGAAGTCTTCGCCTCCAAGGGCGAGCGCTACAAAGTTGAACTTGTCGATGCCATTCCGGAAGGGCAGGATCTCAAGATCTATTACCAGGGCGATTGGTTCGACCTTTGCCGTGGTCCTCATATGGCTTCCACCGGGCAGATCGGCTCGGCCTTCAAGCTGATGAAGGTGGCGGGCGCCTATTGGCGCGGCGACAGCAACAATCCGATGCTGACCCGCATCTACGGCACGGCCTTCGCCGAGCAGGCCGATCTCGATAACTACCTGCACATTCTTGCGGAAGCCGAGAAGCGCGATCATCGTCGTCTCGGCCGCGAAATGGACCTGTTCCATTTCCAGGAAGAGGGCCCCGGCGTCGTCTTCTGGCACGGCAAGGGCTGGCGGATGTTCCAGACGCTGGTGTCCTATATGCGCCGGCGGTTGCAGGGCGACTATCAGGAAGTCAACGCGCCGCAGGTGCTCGACAAGTCGCTTTGGGAAACCTCGGGTCACTGGGGCTGGTATCGCGACAACATGTTCAAGGTTACCGTCGCCGGTGATGACACCGATGACGATCGCGTCTTCGCGCTGAAGCCGATGAACTGCCCCGGCCACATCCAGATCTTCAAGCATGGCTTGAAGTCCTACCGCGAACTGCCGATACGGCTTGCGGAATTCGGTGCAGTGCATCGCTACGAGCCATCGGGTGCTCTGCATGGCCTGATGCGCGTGCGCGGCTTCACGCAGGACGATGCCCACATCTTCTGCACTGACGAGCAGATGGCCGCCGAGTGCTTGAAGATCAACGACCTCATCCTGTCGGTCTATGAGGACTTCGGCTTCAAGGAGATCGTCGTCAAGCTCTCGACACGCCCGGACAAGCGTGTCGGTTCCGACGACCTCTGGGACCGCGCCGAAAGCGTGATGATGGACGTGCTGAAGACCATCGAGGCGCAGTCCGAAGGACGCATCAAGACCGGCATTCTGCCGGGCGAGGGCGCTTTCTACGGGCCGAAGTTCGAATATACGCTGAAGGACGCAATCGGCCGTGAATGGCAGTGCGGCACGACGCAGGTCGACTTCAACCTGCCGGAACGCTTTGGCGCCTTCTATATCGACCAGCATTCCGAAAAGACGCAGCCGGTGATGATCCATCGCGCCATCTGCGGCTCAATGGAGCGCTTCCTCGGTATTCTGATCGAGAACTTCGCCGGCCATATGCCGCTTTGGGTCTCGCCGCTGCAGGTGGTGGTCGCGACCATCACTTCGGAAGCCGACGAATATGGCAACGAGGTTGCTGAAGCGCTGCGCGACGCCGGGCTCGATGTCGAGACCGATTTCCGCAACGAGAAAATCAACTACAAGATCCGCGAGCATTCGGTGACGAAGGTTCCAGTGATCATCGTCTGCGGTAAGAAGGAAGCCGAGGAGCGCTCGGTCAACATCCGCCGCCTCGGCAGCCAGGCACAGACGGCAATGTCGCTCGACGAAGCCATTGCCTCGCTGGCGCTCGAAGCGACGCCGCCGGATGTCTTGCGCAAACGTGAAGCCAAGCGGGCCAAGGCCGCTTGATATCAGATGTTGTCTGACGGCACCTTCAAGGAGCCGTCAGACAACTGACATGAAACTTTAATATATATGATGAATCAAACTGTTGCGCGCCTTTCCTGACATTCGGCGCAATTGAATTCAAGGAGCGGGGCAGCCCGTCGCGGATTTGGATTTCAAAGAATTATCCTACGCCAATGAACGGGATACGCGCATCAAGCGCTGGTTCATCCGCTCCATCGAGGGCCTTTCGGGGCGCGATCGCTATGCCCGGCTTTACGACATCTGGCGCAGCGATATCGTCGGCAAAAGCGAACGTGTCTTTGGCAAGATGCTCGATCTCATCGATGTGCGCTTGATTGCCAAGGGCGAATGGCCGCCGCAGGACATTCCCGATGCGCCGATCGTCATCGTCGCCAACCATCCCTTCGGTATCGGCGACGGGATCGCCGTCCTGGCACTCGCCGAACAGCTCGGCCGTCCGTTCAAAGTGCTAATCAACAACGAACTGTTGAAAGTGCCTGAGATGAACGACTATTCGCTGCCGGTTTCGTTCGAGGAAACCAAGGAGGCGATGGCGATCAATATGAAGACGCGCCACGAGGCCGTTCGCCTGCTCAAGGAAGGAACGACAATCATCGTTTTTCCCGCCGGCGGCGTCGCAACGGCCAAGAAGGGCTTTGGCCGCGCCGAGGACTTGCCGTGGAAAATCTTTCCGGCAAAGCTCATTCAGGCGGCGCGCGCCAGCGTCATTCCCATCTATTTCGAAGGGCAAAACGGCCGGCTCTTCCATCTTGCCAGCCGCGTCTCGATGACCCTGCGCATCTCGCTGCTGATCCGCGAGTTCCGCCGTCTTTCCGGCAGCACCATCACTGCTCATGTCGGCAGGCTGATGAGCTGGGAGGCACTCAGCGAAGGCAACGACCGCAAGGATTTGTTGTCGAAGCTCTACAGTGCGGTATTTTCCATGGCGCCTCCAAGGCGGGCGCTACGGAAGAAGGCCGTATAAAGACCGGCGCACGCAAATTCGAAGCCCGTCTCGCCTCAGTCCATGCTTTCGCCATCGTCGCCGCCAGCCGACGGTGCCAATTGCTCGTAGGTCGGCAACGGGTGCTGCTGGCCAGAGGCGGCCGGCTTCGTTTGCGGGGCTTGGTTTTGCTGCACCTGTGCCGACGGGATGGGAATCTGCTGCGCGGGCTGCTGCTGATCGTTGGCGTCCTGCGGCTGCTGTTCCTTCATCAGCACTTCAATATCGGTATTCTTGCCGGCCGCGACGGCAAAGTCGCGCTGATAGATCTTGTCCTTGTTGCGGGCAATGGCCGTATATTGGCCCTCCGCAAGTACCATGGTGGGGAAGGCGCTGAGGCTTTCGCCGACGATATCGCCGGAAGAAGTCAGGATCGACCAGGCCGTATCGGCGATCGCCTCACCGCCGGCGTCCGACACCAGCTTGAAGGTGATTTTCGCCGCCTTGTGCTGAATCGTCGCTTCGGTCACCTTGCCGGTTTCCACCTGGATGTCGGCACGGATGACGGCGTTGACGGCACCATATTCGGAGACGACGTGATAGGTGCCGGCGCTGAGGCCCACCAGCGTGTTCGGCTTGACACCGGACATGACGAGACCGCGCTCGCCGTCTTCCTTCGCATCGTTGGAATAGATCGAAAAACTCAGCTCATCCGGCGGGATGCGTACGTCGGAGCCGGAGACGGCGTTCAGCACCATGCCACCGGCGTCGAGGACCATGATCTGCTTCTGCAGCACGCCGCTTTCAGGCACGGTCAACTTCTTGGTGACGCCGGCGCGGCCGAAGGAGACGTTGACGAAATAATCGCCGGGCATGAGATGAAAGGACGCCGAGCCGCCTTTCGAGCTCGCAACCAGCGGCAGCTTGCCGTCGGCACCGGCAAAGGGGCTGAAGACATACCAGGAAAGGCCCTGCAATTGCGGGCCGCTGTCAGGCCCCAGCTTCGCCTCGAGCGAGACGTCGCGCAGCGTTTGAGCGGATGAATTTTCCCCGCCCGGCGCGATGAAGGCGTTGAGCTTCGGCATCTTCACGCTACCGTCGAGCTGCTTGAACTCCTTGAAGGCATCCTGCGCCGACGCAACAGTGCTCAGGCTCGCGAGTATCGCGAAAGCCGTACCCAATCGGCGAGCGGATGAAATGCCTGACATGAGTTCCTAACCGATTGACTTCCGGTAAAACACACGCCACTTCAAGACCAATGCAGTGGCAAATTCAAGACCCACTTCCTCCCGCGCATGAAAATGAAAGCAATCATTCCATGAAAACCGATATCAAGCTGGTCGATTATCTGGCGGTGCGCCGATCCATTCCCGCTTTTCAGATGATGGAACCCGGCCCGGATAAAGCCGAAATCGAAGATATTCTGCGGCTCGCCTCGCGCGTGCCGGATCACGGCAAACTCGCCCCGTGGCGCTTCATCGTCTATCGCGGCGAAGAGCGCGCGCGGATCGGCGAAGAGCTATTGAAGCTCGCGCTCGAAGCTAAGCCGGACTTGTCCGAAGAGATGATCCAGGTCGAGCGTACGCGGTTCACCCGCGCGCCGGTCGTTATTGCAGTCGTCAGCAAGGCGGGGCCGCATTTCAAGATCCCGGAATGGGAACAGTTGATGTCGGCCGGCGCGCTTTGCCTTAACCTGCTGATCGCGGCGAATGCCCATGGCTGGGTTTCGAACTGGCTGACCGAATGGTTCGCCTATGACGAACGTGCCTATCCGCTGCTCGGCGTCCAGCCGGGCGAAAAGGTAGCCGGCTTTATCCATATCGGTTCTTCCACCTTCCCATCTACCGAGCGCCCGCGCCCGGAATTGACCGAGACCGTGACCTGGGTCGGCGGCGAAGACGCGTGATGTTCTACACGACGGACACCAATCGCCATGGCTTGGCCCATGATCCCTTCAAGGCCATCGTTGCGCCGCGGCCCATCGGCTGGATCGGCAGCAAGGGCAGGGACGGTTCGCTCAATCTATCGCCTTACTCCTTCTTCAACGCAGTCAGCGACCGGCCAAAGCTGGTAATGTTCTCGTCGGCGGGCCGGAAGGACAGCGTTCGCAATGTCGAGGAAACCGGCGTTTTCACCGCCAACCTCGTCAGCCGCAACCTCATCGAAAAGATGAACCATTCCTCGATCGCCGTGCCTTACGGTATCAACGAGTTCTCCCTGGCCGGGCTGACTGCCGAACCCGGCAGGCTGGTCGACGCTCCCTATGTCGCCGAAGCCTTTGCCGTGCTCGAATGCCGGGTGACCGAGGTCATGCAGCCTAAGGGGCTGAACGGCGAGCCATCGGAAAATATCATGGTCCTCGGCCAGGTCGTCGGCATCCATATCGATGAGGCAATCATTCGGGACGGCCGGCTGGATATGGCGCTGGCGCGGCCCGTCGCACGCATGGGCTACATGGACTATAGCGAGGGCAGCGATGTCTTCGAACTGCTGCGGCCAAAAGCGCCGTGACATCAGTGCTCTGCCGGGCCTCGCATTAGTGGTTAATAAATAAGGTAAACGGCCCGTAAACCTTTCATCGTTAACGTATCCGATATGAGTTTGCGGGCCGAGAATCGTCCCGCCGATATCGAGGCGTTACGTGATCATAGAAGCATTTCTTCGCTGGGCCGAGACCGCCAAAGCAGAGGGTAGGGCGAGGGCTGCCAATGCACTCGGGCGGGCCTATCTGCAATCGGTGATGCCACGAGAAGAGCGGGCCGCCGCCGAGATGGCGATGACCTATATGCTCGACGATCCATCGCCGCGCGTGCGCCTCTCGCTGGCCGAGGCCGTAGCCCGTTCCCCGGATGCGCCGCGTAACGTCATCCTGTCGCTGGCGGAAGATCAACCCGAGATCGCGGGGCAGGTCATTCTGTTTTCCCCTGTGTTCACCGATGCAGATCTTGTCGACCTCGCGCTGCGCGGTAGCAATGTGACGCGCGTGCTGATCGCCTCGCGCGGACGGGTATCGCGGTCGGTTTCCGCAGCGCTCGCCGAAATCGGCGGTGAGACCGAAATCCTTTGCCTATTGGAAAACGACGGCGCCTCGTTGTCGCGCGCTTCGTTGAAGCGGATCGCCGAGCGCCTTGGCGATCACGCCGACATACGCGGTCTGCTTCTGGATCGAGACGCGCTGCCGTCTGACATCCGTCACCTTCTGATGCGGCATGTCAGCGAGGCGCTGGCGGGCTCAAGTCTCATTCAGGCCACGATCGGCGCGGGCAGGCTTCAGCACCTTACGCGGGAGGCCAGTGAGGCGGCGACGGTTTCCATCGCCGGCACAGTGCAGCATGAGGACATTCCCGATCTGGTCGAGCACCTCAGGCAGTCCGGCTGGTTGACGCCGGCTTTCCTGATGCATGCGCTTTGCTCCGGCAAGGTGGACTTCTTCGCCGGCGCGATCACCAATCTTTCGGCCTGCGACGAGCGGCGCGTGCGCTCCATCCTTTCCACCGGCCGCGTTTATGCCGTCCGCGCGCTTTATGAATCCGCCGGCCTGTCGCGCGATATCAGCCTGGTCTTTGTCGAGGCGACATTGATCTGGCGTGAGGCATCGCGCGCCAATGGCGGCACCATGTTGGAAAATGTTTCGGCGCGGTTGATGCGTAAGTTCCGACTTGCAGAACAATCGCCCATCGCGGCATTGCAATTGCTGGACATGGTGGAGAAGCTTGCCAATGCGGAGCGCCGGCAGACGGCGCGGACATTCGCGGCTCTGGCAGCTCTTGCCGCAGCGTGATAGTCATCGGCTATTGCAGCTTTAGGAATCTATCTTGCCGCTAACAATTGCCGTTGAATCACCGCGCCAAGACGGCGTTATCCGTCTTCTCGACATGTCCAGTGCCTATGCGCAGTCGCTCTATCCGCCGGAGAGCAACCACTTGCTCGATCTGGAATCGCTGGAGAGGCCCGAAGTGACCTTCTGGGTCGCGCGGCTCGATGGCAATGCGGTCGGCTGCTGCGCGCTGGTCGAGGCGGGGGATGGCACCGCGGAGATCAAGCGTATGTTTGTCGATCCGCTTGCCAGGGGACGCAAGGTCGCACAGATGCTGATGGAAGCGCTGGAAGAAAAAGCGACGGAAAGGACGCTGACGGCGCTACGGCTCGAAACCGGCATATATCAGCCGGAGGCAATCAGCCTCTACAGCAAGTTCGGCTATACGGAGATCGGACCGTTCGGCGGCTACGGGCTTGATCCGCTCAGCCTGTTCATGGAGAAGACTTTCCCGCAGGGATAAGACGCCCAGATTCCAGAGATTGGAGCGACCTTTTGCGCGCTCGAATGAACGTACGGCGCCCTAATCAGCCGTCCGAACCGTCCCGGATACGCAATTGCAGTTCCGGCTCCTGAGCGTGCTGTTCCTCGGTCAATTCCGCCTCGCGGATCCATTCGCGCCAGATAGCGACGATGATGGCCATGAGCACCGGGCCGATGAACAGGCCGAGGAAGCCCATGGTCTTGACCCCGCCGACAAGGCCGAAAAAGGTCGGCAGGAAAGGCAGCTTGATCGGGCCGCCGACCAGCTTCGGCCGCAGCGTCTTGTCGACGATGAAGAGTTCGACCGTCCCCCACACGAATAGCCCAGCGCCCGCCCAGGGTGAGCCGCTGGCGAGCAGATAGATGGAGACGAGCGACATGGAGAGCGGCGCGCCGCCAGGCACGAGCGCCATGACCCCCGTCAGAACGCCGAGCGTGACTGCCGATGGCGCGCCCGCGATCCAATAGGCAACGCCCAGCACGACGCCTTCGCCGATGGCGATCAACGTCATGCCCATGACCGTGGAGCTGATCGTTGCCGGGACAACGCGAGAAATGCGCTCCCAACGGTTCGGCAGGATACGTTCGCCCAAAAGATCGACCTGACGGACGAAGCTGGCTCCGTCGCGATAGATGAAAAACAGGGCGATCAGCATGAACAGCAAAGTCAACACGACGTGGAAGGCGCCGCCGCCGGCGGCAAGCACTGCCCGATAGATATTGCCGATATGGGCGCCGCTGACGAGCTGCGCCAATTCGCCGATGGAACCGGGGCTGCCGACATATTGCGTCCACTGATCGCCAAGCCAGGAGCCGATTATCGGCAGCGCCAGGATCCATTGCGGCGGTGGCGCACCATCGCGGTTGACATGTACTGCCCAGGTAAACCATTCGCGCACCTCGCCGACCATATAGATGGCCGAGAGCACGATCGGCAGCACCAGAAAGGTCACGATGAAGGCGATGGCGATGGTTGCCGCAAGCGTCGTGTTGCCGTTGGTGCGGCGCACGAGGTCACTATAAAGCGGCCAGGTGGCGAAACCGATCACCGCCGCGGCCAGCACGGGAACGAGAAAACCGTAGAAGAAATAGATGCCGGCAGCGGCAATCAGGATCAGCAGCCAACGCGCCGCCGAAATCGACGGAATAAGGGCCATGCGCGCGGGCGCGCTCGGCCCCAGCCAACGCGGCTCCCTTGGCTTATGACGTTCGAATACACCCACCGGACTTGCTTCACTCTTTTTATTAGATCAACCGGTTATGGGGTATGATCTAGGCTGTTTCAAGGGCCTCTACTTGAAAGCCTATATATTCCGTTGCCGTGACAGCCGGACGACTACCGACGCGAGAGTAGACCGCCTATTATTGCGGCCGGCGGATGACCTTGAAGGCAAAGAACTGTGTCTTCTGCGTCGGATTGAAATTGTTGTCGGCAACGAAAATCAACACAT